>JAILPR010000120.1 GCA_024699355.1 Lachnospiraceae bacterium | reverse complement strand
AAAATGTTGTATTTGACAAATCTCGCTGCAGCCTTCTGATCTGCGAGGCAGCTCGGTGCATCGCCTGTATAGTACTCATTTCCGCTTTCGTCTGTGGCGGTATCCTGTTTTCCTCTGTTACCGCAAGCAACATTGATGTAGCCTTCCGCTGCATAGGTCGTCGCTGCCTGCGTATTGGTCGAAGAGCTGTACCCTGCCGCACCGGTATTTAAGATGACCGGCGCTGTCGCTGCGGTATAGACCTGACCGTTGGTGCTGGTCACTTCTGCCTCATAGTCGATGACAAGGCTGCCGTGCACTTCCTCGGTGTAGGAGTCAGCCGTTACATCCGCGCTGCCGTCTCCATCGATATCAATACCGGTGACATACGCCCCCGGTACGCATACGGAGACGCCTTCCTGATCTTCGATCTCCGGATAAGCCACCGCCGATACGATGCTCATGGTCCAGGCATCTGCATCTGCGCTGTAACTCCAGGTCACTTCCTCGTTGTTGGCCAGGTTTAAGGTTTCCTCAATGTAGGCACGCTCTTCTTCACTGGTCGCTTCGAGTGCGCTGGTTTTGGCTTCGCTCTCACTGCTTTCCGTCTCATCGCCTGCCTGTGTTGTTTCCGCGGTTGCTGTTTCCGCTGTCGACGTATCGCCTGATGTACTCTCAGAACTTGCTCCGCAAGCCACCAAAGAAGTGCACATCGTTACTGCCGTCAGTAATGCAAGTACTTTCTTTATCTTCATGAATTCCCTCCTTCAGAGATATTCCCCATGCGCCCTCATATCCGCAAGGGGGTGTTCTGAACTACACACAACTTAACATTCCAAGATTGAAGATAAATTGAAATTTCTTTAAACTTTGGCAGTTTACACTTTTTTCATATTTTCACCGCCGGCAGGCGTACGGTAAAGGTCGTCTCCTCAGGCGTACTTTCTACCGAAAGCAGTCCCTTGTGCGCATCGACGATGGCTTTCGCGATCGAAAGCCCCAGACCGTAGTGTCCATCCCCCGTTCTCGCTTCATCCGTCCGGTAAAACCGTTCAAAGAGATTTTGCATCTGTGCATCACTCATCTGCTCACCGGGATTGGATACCGCGCAGTAGACCTGATCTCGCGCACGCCATGCGCGGACCGTAATCTCTCCATCGCCCTGCGCATGTGAGATCGCATTATCCATCAGGATCGCGATCACCTGCTCGAGCTGTCCCTGATCACCAAGGACATGCAGATCCGGCTCGATCTCATCGATCAGTGTATAGCCGTGTTCGAAGGCCACGCCTTCATACGGCAGGATCCCGCCCATCAGGACGCGGTCAAACTCCAGGTTCTCAAACGATGCTGCCTTTGCTTCCGCACGTGCCAGATCCAGGAGCTGTCTGATCAGGTGATTCATCCGATCGGACTCATAGCGAATGCTCTCAAGCCACCGGTTCTCCCCGATGTCACGGCGAAGCAATTCAACGTTGGCATCGATCGCTGCGATCGGAGTCTTTAATTCATGTCCCGCATCGGAGATGAACTGCTTTTGTTTGGCATAAGCCTGTTCGAGAGGCTTTAGGATCAGTCCCGCCACCCAATATGAGACAACGAGCAGCACCACCAGAAAGATCAGCGCCACATACGCGGTATTCTTTAACGTCGATAAACCGAAGTGTCGAAGAAAGCTGCGCTGGATCTCTAAATCTGCCGCAGAGATGCCGCGATCCTTTGGAACGATATCCCCATTTGGTGGTTCCTGGCCTTGATCCGGCCTTCCGCCGGCTTCATCGAACGAGTCGGCGGCTGCCCCGGCTTCATCGAACGAATCGGCTGACGCGCCTGCTTCATCAGAAACGGCCGCGGCCGCGTCCTCCACGCCGAGCACCTGCTTATATTGTTCATAATAGGTCGTTAAAAAGATCGCCCCGAGTGCGACCGCAAGAAGCAGCATCATACTGGCGGTCACGACGAGCATGATCTTGATCCTGGTTTTTTGAAACATTCGATTACTCATGTGCTCTCCGAATCTGATATCCGATGCCGCGCTGTGCCTTGATCTCCATCCCGGAGCCGATAAAGTGCAGTTTCTTTCTGGCAAAGGATACGTAGACTTCTACATTGTTATATTCCGCATCGCTTTCATACCCCCAGATCTTCATCGCGATCTGCTCTCTCGAGATCATCTGCTCCTGATTGGAGATCAGAAACTCCAGGATGCGAAGTTCTTTTTCACTTAAACGGACCGACTGCCCGCTTTTGGTGCAGGTGATCGTCGCCGCTGCAACATCCAGGGAGAGATCTCCCGCCGTGAGGCTCCCGTCCGTCGACTGTACGTTTCTGCGGCACAGCGCACGAAGCCTTGCAAGCAACTCCCTGGTCATGAAGGGCTTGGTCAAATAGTCATCGGCGCCACTGTCGAGCCCATCCACTTTATCATCGAGTTCGCTCTTTGCCGTCAGCATCAGGATCGGCGTTTTGATCCCGGCACTCCGCGCGTGTCTGGCTACTTCCAGCCCGTTCAGTTTCGGCAACATCACATCGAGCACCACAACGTCGTAGACCCCCGTCAGTAGCTCATCGAGTGCACTTTCGCCATCGCCAAGGTCTGTGACGTCGTAGTTTTCCCGGATCAGGAGCTCTTTGATCGCATCCCGCATCGGTTTTTCATCTTCTACCAATAATAGTTTCATACGCTATACGCTCCATCAAAAATTCCTCGTCATACGCCCATGCAAAAAAATCCCATGTGGCCGCCTCCGGCGCACTGCGCCGTTTAGATACCCCATGGGATTGTCTGTTCTCTTACCCGCGTGGATGTGCCTTTGCATACACTTCCCGCAAATGATTTTGCCCTAAGTTGGCATAGATCTGTGTCGTTGAAATATCGGAGTGCCCCAGCATCTCCTGCACGCTGCGAAGGTCCGCACCGTTCTCTACCAGATGCGCCGCAAAAGAATGGCGCAGGGTATACGGTGTGATGTCCGACGTGATCCCTGCCATCTTGGCATAGTGCTTCATCAGTTTCCAGAAGCCCTGTCTGCTCATCGAATCACCGGAGCAGTTCACAAAGAGTACCTCTTCGTTCGGATCGCGCACCATCTCGCTTCTGGCTTCTTCCAGATAGCGAAGCAGCGCTGTTCGCGCTTTGGTTCCGAACGGGATCATCCGCTCACGGTTGCGATCGATGCAGACGATGTAGTTCATCTGCATATTCACATCCTGCACCCGCAGCGAGATCAGCTCGGTCACACGAATGCCCGTCGCATAAAGGAGTTCGAGCATCGCTTTGTCACGAATCTCCTTTGGCGTATCTCCACCCGGCGCAGCAAGCAACTGATCGATCTCTTCGGTCGTCAAGATCTCCGGCACGCGACGCTCCAGTTTCGGCGCCTTCATCAATTCCGTCACATGTTCCGACGCGATCCCCTGGCGCGCCAGATAGTGATAAAAGGCCTTGATGGATGCAATGTTTCTCGAAACCGTCGCTGCTTTAAATTTACGATTTAAATATCCCAAATAGTGCTCCAGCATCTCGGCAGTCACTTCCGAGGCACTGCTTACACCATTGACCAGATAAACGTATCTGCTCATCTTGGTCAGATCGCGCTGATACGATAATTCCGTGTTCTTCGATGTCTTTTTGACATCATGCAAATACCGAATAAATACTTTGATTTCTTCTTCCATTGAAAAGCCCCATGCTTCCGGAACAAAGTTTCCATAATGTGTCTTTTTCCATTCTATTGTTGAGGTTTGAAAAAATCAAATAAAATTTCTGAAACTTTTTATTAAAAATCTACAATTATGCACAAAAAATACAAGATGTGAGTTAGCCTCAAAAAACTAAACACCACATCTTGTAAATATAAACAAATTATAAAATTTTACAGATAATTCGCCGCCGCGTTTCTTATGCTGCCAGGAGTTTCTCTACACTGATCAGCTTCACACACAGCACAAACAGATCTGCTGCTGCGGATAATTCTTCCGGTGTCGGGAAGGACGGAGCGATACGGATGTTGCTGTCCTTCGGGTCCTTGCCGTACGGATAGGTCGCACCTGCGCCGGTAAGCTTTACGCCTGCCTCTGCACACTTTTCGACGATCGCTTTGGCGCAGCCATCCATTGCCTCAAAGGAAATAAAGTAGCCGCCGAGCGGTTTGGTCCAGCATCCGATGCCAAGGCCTGCAAGCTCTGTCTCAAGGACCTTCTCTACCGCCTCAAACTTCGGGCGAAGGAAATCCGCATGCTTCTTCATCTGTGCTTTAAAGCCGTTTAAATCATGATAATAAGCCACGTGACGCAACTGATTTAACTTATCGTAACCGATGGTCTGGATCATCATCGAAGATTTCATCCACTTGCGATTGTTCTCAGAAGTTGCAACCGCTGCAACACCTGCACCCGGGAAGCTGACCTTGGAGGTCGAGCAGAATTCAAAGACCAGATCCGGATGACCTGCCTTTGCACATGCACCGAGGATATCCTCGAGCACATCCTGCTTCTCTTCGTACAGATCATGGATGCAATACGCATTGTCCCAATAGATTCTGAAGTCTTCCGCAGCCGGTGTCAGCTTTGCAAAGCGCTCCACCGTCTCTTTGGAATAGGTATATCCCTGCGGATTGGAATATTTCGGTACACACCAGATGCCCTTGACCGTAGGATCGTTGTTTACATACTGCTCTACCAGATCCATATCCGGGCCGTCTGCCTTCATCGGGATCACGATCATCTCAATGCCGAAGTGCTCGGTGATCTTGAAATGGCGATCATATCCCGGTGCAGGACACAGGAACTTTACCTGCTCTAATTTACACCACGGTGTGCTGCCGCAGACACCATGTGTCATGCTGCGGGATACGGTATCATACATGATCGGCAGCGATGCATTACCGCAAACGATCATGTTTGCAGCATCGGTCCCTACCATCTGTGCCATCAGCTCTTTTGCTTCCGGAATACCATCCAGTACACCATAATTTCTGCAGTCTGTCCCATCCGATGCCTTCATCAGCGTCTCTGCGGTAATGGCATCCAGCAGCGGCATCACCGGATCAAGCTGTGCCGGCGACGGTTTGCCTCGCGACATGTCCAGAGACAGTCCTTTGCCCTTCGCTTCCTCAAACTGACGGCAAAGATCTGCATGTAAGTTTTCCAATTCCTCTTTGGAAAGTTCCTGATACGATTTCATAAACTGGTTCCTCTCACTCCTCAAGTCTTGTATGATTGTATACAACTATACATTACTCACTTTTGCCATTTTACAATAAAGCACCCTTCATATCAAGGAAAAACTGGATTTTTACATAGAAAACTGCATTTTCACTACGGAAAACTGCACTTTCACATTGAAAAAGTCCACGGCTAAGCCGTGGACTCCTTTCGTTCTCATGCAGCGCTCAGGAAAGCGGTGCCAGGATTCTGAGTAAACAATGTTTGATTCGAAGTGAGTTGCTGCGGTTCTGATACTCTTTGGTCACTTCCGCGGATTTCTCCATGATCTTCGTAAAGTCGTCGTAGATCTCCCGAATGGCTTTGGCATAATAGAGCACACAGCCATTTTCAAAATGCAGATATAAACTGCGGTAGTCTAAGTTGATCGTACCGACGGTTGCAAACTCTCCGTCGACGATACACATCTTGGCATGTAAAAAGCCCGGTGTGTATTCGTAGATCCGCACGCCTGCTTTGCAAAGCGGCGCATAATAGGATCTGGTCATCTGATAAATGATCTTCTTATCCGGGATCCCGGGTGTCATGATCCGCACATCCACGCCACGCTTAGCCGCCAGCTGCATCTCCCGGCTCATCTCATCGGTCAGGACCAGATACGGTGTCGTAAAGTAGCAATACTTTTTGGCCATCTTCAGCATCATGAGATATACATTCTCACCCACGCGCTCCTCATCCAACGGACTGTCCGCATAGGGCTGCACATATGCCGTGGTCTTTTTATGGCTGGCTTCTTTGACTTTCTCCCAGTGCTCGATCGCATCATCATCAAGTACTTCCAAAAGTTCCGACTTGCTATCGATCCGCTCGGTCTCGATCTTTTCCATAAACTCCGATAAGTACTGCGTAAAGTTCACATCATCGATGTCGGATCCTCGAACCGCATTCCACATCTCTAAGAATGTGACGGTTAACGAATCCACCGCACTGCCCCGCAGCATGATGCCGGTATCTTTCCAAAAGCCGAGCGGCTCCGTGATATGAAAATATTCATCTGCCAGGTTATAGCCACCGATAAATCCTACCTTACTATCGATGACCGTGATCTTTCGATGATCACGATTGTTCATAAACACGTTAAAGATCGGCGCGATCGGATTAAAGACGCGGCACTTGATCCCGACTTCTTCCATCCTGCTGATAAAGCCCGGATCGATAAAACCGATGCTGCCGACATCGTCATAGAAGAGCCGTACTTCTACACCCGCTGCGGCCCGCTCTTTTAAGACTTCAAAAATCTGATGGAAGGCTTTGGCATCTTCGATTGCATGATATTCCATCATGATATAGTACTTGGCCTTACGAAGCTCCCGTAACTGCGCATCGAGTGCCTCGATCGTGTCCGGATAAAAGGTAACCTCGGTATCATGATAAAGCGGCGCATTCGCATAGTTTTGGAGATACCTTGCAAGGTTTGCCGCATAGGGATTGGCGGATTCCAACAACTCGATGTTTTCGGGACGTTTTCGAAGCAGCGGAAAAAGCTTTTGATCGACCGCTTCAAAGCGCTTACGCATCTTACGCGTGCAGTTATGCCGTCCCATCAGCATGTACATCGGGACGCCCAGCATCGGAAAGGCCATGATCACGATGATCCATGGCATCTTGATCCCGGCATTGGTATGCCTGCCGAAAATGTAGAGTACCATGATAAAAGTAAACACGGTAATGGCCAAAGATACCCAGACACTATATGCTGTCAGCCTGTAAAAAAGGAACATCAGCCAGATGATCTGCAGCAGCAACAGCACGCCAAACAGGATCAGACGACCGACACTGTTCTTCACATTCGATTTTTGCTCAGTACGCATTTTTGCCATAAATGATCTCCTTATGGTTCTATTATACAGAAACACGGAAACTTTGCGACAGACAGTGCGGCAAAAGTGTCGCTGCAACTATGTCGCTGCAACTTAAAATGGCTAAGCCTTGCGGCTTAGCCATTTTCGTAATGTTCTTCGTTAAGTTACAAATTACTTCGCATAATCGACAACTCTGCTCTCTCTGATCAGGTTTACCTTGATCTGACCCGGATATTCCATAGAAGCTTCGATCTTCTTGGAAATATCTCTGGCCATCAGGACCATATCAGAATCTGAGATCTGCTCAGGAACTACCATTACACGAATCTCTCTACCTGCCTGAATAGCAAAAGATTTTTCTACACCTTTGAAATTGTTTGCGATATCTTCGAGCTCTTTCAACCTGGTCGTATAGGTTTCCAGAGTTTCTCTTCTTGCGCCCGGTCTTGCAGCAGAAATTGCATCTGCGGCCTGTACCAGACAAGCGATCAGGGATGTAGGTTCTACATCACCATGATGAGCCTCAACTGCGTTGATGACGATTGCACTTTCCTTATACTTACGGCACAGATCAACGCCCAACTGAATGTGGGAGCCTTCCATCTCATGGTCTACAGCCTTACCGATATCATGCAGTAAGCCCGCTCTCTTTGCCACACGGACATCGAGACCCATTTCCGCAGCAAGTAATCCGGTCAGCTGTGCTACTTCGATCGAATGCTTTAATACATTCTGACCATAACTTGTTCTGAACTTCATCTTACCGAGAAGTTTGACAAGTTCCGGATGAATTCCGTGAACACCAACCTCGAGGATTGCGCTTTCGCCTGCCTCTTTGATCTGCTGTGCCACTTCCTTCTGCGCTTTCTCAACCATCTCTTCAATTCTGGCTGGATGGATACGACCGTCGACGATCAGTTTCTCCAGGGCAATTCTGGCAACCTCACGTCTGATTGGATCAAATGAAGATAAGACTACTGCTTCCGGAGTATCGTCAATGATCAGATCGACACCGGTCATGGTCTCGAGTGTTCTGATGTTACGTCCCTCTCGACCAATGATACGTCCCTTCATTTCATCGCTCGGAAGCTGTACGACAGAGATCGTAGCTTCGGAAACATGATCCGCTGCACATTTCTGAATGGCAGTGATGACATATTCCTTCGCTTTCTTGTCAGCTTCCTCTTTTGCCTGAGCCTCCATCTCTTTGATCATGACGGCGGACTCATGTTTTACATCGTCTTCAACAATTTTCAGTAAATATTCTTTTGCCTGTTCAGAGGTTAATCCGGAGATTCGCTCCAGTTCCTGTACTCTTTGCTCGTTCAGCTTGGCAATCTCTTCCTTCTGCTTTGCGAGCGCTTCTTCCTTCGCTGTCAGACTAGCTTCCTTTTTCTCGATTGCATCGGTTTTTTTCTCGATGTTCTCTTCTTTCTGCTGAACACGACGCTCATAACGTTGCAGCTCTGCCCGACGTTCTTTGGTTTCTTTATCGAGTTCATTCTTTGCCTTAATGGACTCTTCCTTAACCTCGAGCTCAGCCTCCCTTTTGGTCGATTCAGCTTTCTTAAGAGCTTCATCGATGATCTCTCTTGCCTTTGTCTCCGCGCCACCGATCTTTGCTTCCGTCACTTTCGTGTGATAAGACTTCGTGCAAAGGATGGTAACCGGAACAGCGACAATCAAGGCCACCAATGCTCCAATGAAGTAAGCTAACATGTACAGGAGCACCTCCTTATTCAATTTTATTGTATATATTCTATTCAAGGATAAATAGGTATATTACCCCGATTAGCATAATTACAACAATACAATTCTAATCCGAAACAAGTGTTATGTCAAGTTAACGATCCGGATCATCCAGTGCCTGAAAGATCTTGTCAGTACTGAATCCTTTGCGAAATAAGGAGGCTGCCAGCTTCTGCTTTTCTTCATAAGTGGCAGTCGCTGCGTCATAATGCTTTTTCTTAAGTTCTTTTTTAATTAATGCGATCTCCTCCGGCAAATGATCTTCTTCGAGGGCTTCTTCATACGCCTGCTCGATCACCTCTTTGGAGATGCCCTTCTGCATCAGATCCTGTTTGATCCGCCCTCTGCTCTTTGCCTCACTCCGATAGAGGATGTACTCTCTGGCATAGCGGTGATCATCCAGATAATGATAGCTTGTCACATAGGAGATGGCCTCCTGCACGATCTCTTCCGGATACAGTGCTTCCCGTAATTTTTCCGTCAGCTGCTTTGTCGTATAGGTCTTGGATTGCAGGAGATTCATAGCACGGAGCTTCGCCCGTTTGGGGAGAAGCTCCGTGGTGATCATTAGATATTCTTCTTCTGAGATCTCTTCATCAACCTTTAAGTGGAGTTTGCGGATCTCCGAGGAATACAGGACAAAGGCAAACTCGCCGTCGATATCGATCTTCTTTCTTGCTTTTTTGAATTCTTCAATCGCTGTAACGATCATGAACTGTTTACTCTTCGCTTTCGCTCTGTGCGGATTCCGCTTCACCGTTCATGGAGAAATGCTCACGAACCAGCTTCTCAACTTCATCTGCCATCTCCGGATGATCTTTCAGATAGGTCTTGGCATTTTCACGGCCCTGACCGATCTTTTCTCCCCGGTATGCAAACCAGGCCCCGGACTTATTGATGATATCAAGGTTTACCGCGATATCGAGCAGATCGCCGGTCTTTGAGATCCCTTCGCCGAACATGATATCAAACTCTGCTTCCTTGAACGGCGGTGCGATCTTATTCTTAACAACTTTGACTCTGGTACGGTTACCGATGACTTCACCGCCCTGCTTGATGGACTCGATACGACGGACATCGAGTCTGACGGAAGAATAGAACTTCAGTGCACGACCACCGGTTGTCGTCTCCGGGTTACCAAACATGATACCAACCTTCTCACGCAGCTGGTTGATAAATACGACCGTACAATTGGACTTGCTGATGACTGCGGTCAGCTTACGAAGTGCCTGAGACATCAGTCGTGCCTGCAGACCGACATGGGAATCGCCCATATCGCCATCGATCTCTGCCTTCGGCACCAGTGCCGCTACAGAGTCCACAACAATGATATCCACCGCACCGGAGCGCACCATGGTCTCGGTGATCTCAAGTGCCTGCTCACCGCAATCCGGCTGGGAAATATATAAGTTATCAATATCAACGCCGATGTTCTTTGCATAGACCGGGTCTAAAGCATGCTCTGCATCGATAAATCCGGCAATGCCGCCTCTCTTCTGTACTTCGGCGATCATATGCAGGGTAACGGTTGTCTTACCGGAAGATTCCGGTCCGTAGATCTCTACGATACGGCCCTTCGGAATACCACCGAGGCCGAGTGCGATATCCAGACTGAGCGATCCGGTCGGGATCGTTTCAACATTCATCTGTGCGGACGGATCACCAAGCTTCATGACCGTGCCCTTACCGTATTGCTTATCAATCTGCGCGAGGGCAGCTTCCAGTGCTTTTTGCTTTTCTGCGTTATCCATAAGTATTATCTCCTTTGCTTTACGGAACATCCGTTCGACATATATACAATATAAAACGCATGTTCGATTTTGTCAACTGTTTATCATGAAATCTTTGATCAGACTTTGATCAGGTGCTGTTTGTTCTCATAGCCCCTCCTTCTGCTTTATTTATAGCAGAAATGAATGGGTTATAAACAGGACACCGAAGCCACAGCGTTTCACACATCATTTCTACTATATCATATTTTTGTGGGAAATCTCTGCGGTAAGAATACGCGCAGCGCATCGGAAGAATTCCGACAGAGATGACTATACTATATCTTCTCCGGAAAGTAAAGAGACGCATGTGTATTATCACACATGCGCCTCTGATCCGGTCCTGTCGCCCGGCGATCGTGCCGCCAGACGATCCTGCTGCCAGACGATCCTGTTGCCCGGCGATCATTCTTTATAATTCGAATTTTGCCACAACGCTCTGCAGTTCCTGTGCATTCTCCGCAAGTTTGTCGGAAGCTTCCGATACTTCGTGCGTGGATGCCGTCTGCTCTTCGGATGCCGCGGAGACATTCTGTGTTTCATCCGCAACACTGACACTCATTTCCTCGATCTTGCGGATATTTTCGGCAATGGTATCCGTACCGCTTGAAAGCTCACTGACGATCTGACTCATTCTGTCAGACTGTTCGGAGATCGAGTAAACCATATCCACGATATTGCTGAAGGTCTTTCCTGCTTCGTTGACGGTCTCCGTTCCCTCGACAACGCTCTTTGCGCCTTCTCTCATCGCGCTGACCGCATCTTCGGAATTCTTCATGATATCCGCGATCAGGCCCGTGATCTTGAGTGCCGCTTCATTGGACTGATCTGCCAGCTTACTGATCTCACTGGCTACAACCGCAAAGCCTTTTCCCATCTCTCCGGCTCTCGCCGCTTCAATCGAAGCATTCAGAGAGAGGAGGTTGGTCTGGCTGGCGATCTCCGAAATGGTATCTACGAATTCGTCGATGTTCTTCAGTTCTTCGCCGAGTGCTTCTACAACCGTCGCGGTATTTTCCACAGAATCCTTGATCGATCCCATCATGTTGGTCGCATTGGTCATATCCGCCGCGCCCTTGCTTGCCGCTTCGTTCGTCGTTCCGATCATCTCCGTGGTCATGCGGATCGCCTCTTTGAATTCCTGCATGTTCTCCACGAATTGTTTGGTCTCATCACTTGCGCCGCTTACCGCCACGATCTGCTCATTGCAGGAGCCTGCAACGCTCGTGCAGGAATTGGCCACCATCTCGCTGGCATCCGCCGACTGGGATGCACTTGCGGAGAGTTCCTGCGAAGCCGCTGCGACATACGATGTCGTATCGCTGATCTTCATCATCAGCTCACGGATACTGCTATGCATCAACTCGAGTGCACCGGCGATCTGTCCGATCTCATTGTTTTCTTTCTGCAGCGCGCGTACCTTCTCGAGTTCCGCGTGATTGCTAAAGTCACTGTTGGCCATCCGGCTCATCTGATCGGTGACCAGAATGATCGGTCCGGTGATCCTTCTGCCCATCGTAATCGCAGTCACGATACCGATGATGATCAGCACGATCGCAACCACGATCGAACGGATCACATTTGCATGAAGCGCTGCCGTTGCGGAAGCTTCATATTCTTCTGCCAGCGTATCGATGTAATCTACCCATACGCCGGTACCCATAACCCAGTCAAACGGCTGATAATATGCCGTATAATTGATCTTCGGAAGCGGCTCTGTCTCATTTGGCTTTGCAAACATCAGATTGGTATAGCCGCCGCCATCCTGCATACCGTTTTTGATCATCTCCTGGATGTAGTAGGTTCCGTTCGGATCCACCGCATCCCATCTGGACTGACCTTCGGTATCTCTGCCGAGCAATACGACGTTCACGCCGCTCGAGGTATCCACCCAGAAATACCCTGCTCCATCATTGTATTTTAAATCCCTGATGATATCGGCAGCTGCTGTTTCCGCTTCCTCCAGCGTCATCTCTCCTGCCTCATATCTTGCATTCATTTCCGCGCAGATACTCATGGCGATCTGCGTTTCATTCTTCAGTTCCGTCATGATATCCTGCGTCAGACGCTCTTTGTAAGCCTGTGTCTGCTTATCATTGTTTGAAATCGTACTCACCACGGAAAAAGCCTCGATCATCACTGCCGTGATCAGTACTGCGAGAAATATGGAACCAATAATCACCGTCATTAACGAACCACGTTTCTTTTCCACCAATACACCCTCCTTCTCATAATCTGTCGAAAAAATATGATGTGGTTTAAATTTCCCTCATGCTCCTAACATACCTCAAATCGATCCCCAAATGTGGAATTACAGAATAACTTAAGAAAGGTTTCATGCTTTCTTTAGGACTTGCGGATCGCATCAAAAAAGACGCATCGATCGAGTACTCGATCAACACGCCTTTTGTATTCATAACGCCAATTGCCGGATCGGAACTTACAGCGTATCCTCCACTTCTGCATATGCCGGATACGATGCGATCGCACCGGCCTTTTGAACACTGAGTCCGCAGAAGGCATTGGAGAATGCAAGCGCCCCGGTAAGCACCTGACTGTCCACTTCTGTCAGTGTCTTTGCCGTGACTCCTGCCGCACTTAACTGATAGAGGAAGGCACCGATAAAGCCATCGCCTGCACCTGTCGTATCCACGGCCTGCACCTTTTTCGATGCCGCCTGTGCGCTCACGCCGCCTGCAAGGTAGGCACGCGCGCCTTTTGCGCCCTCGGTATAAACGACGAGCTTTACGCCCATGGCAAAGAGATCTGCAAGAGCCTCTTCGATATCGCTCTTACCGGTGATAAATTCCACTTCTTCATCCGAAAGCTTTAAGATATCCGCCATCGGTAAAAACTCCAGGACCGCTTTCTTTAACGCTTCTTTGCTGCTCCAGAGATTAAAGCGCAGGTTCGGATCAAAGCTGATCAGCATCCCCTGCTCTCTTGCAAGCTCGATCGCTCTCTGATGCGCTTCTTTCATCGGGAAATCGCCCAGAGACACCGAGCAGAAATGCAGTGCAAAGCCGTCCTTAAACCATTCTTTTTGGATCTTGTCTTTGGAATAGAGCATGTCTGCACCCGGATTTCTGAAGAACGAAAACTCCCGATTTCCGTTCTCCTGCAGTGCGACAAATGCCAGAGACGTATTGGCGCTCTCTGTCCGCTCAATATATGTCGTATCAATGCCATATTCGCGGTATTCCTCCACGATCTTGTCACCAAACGGGTCCCTGCCCAGCTGTGTGATCATGGCTGCCTCTCCGCCAAGGCGCACATAAGCGCCGCAGACATTTCCCGGTGCACCGCCGACTTTGGGCATGAACGCACCGACCTTACTGATCGGCTTTCCGCTCTCCTGCGGGATAAAATCGATCAGAACTTCTCCGATTGCAAACAGTTTTTTCATAATCTCTCCCATACACTTTCCAATGCTTTTTGTGCCGCCTGCTCACGTACCTGCATGCGGTCCCCTTGAAATACAAACTTCTTTACGGTGGTCTCTCCCCGATAGAACACACCGATAAATACCGTTCCCACCGGCAGCTCTTCGGTACCGCCATCCGGTCCCGCAAGACCGGTCACCGAAACGGCCACATCGCTTTGGGCTGCCTTTGCCATGCCCTGCGCCATCTCTCCTGCCGTCTGCATACTCACCGCACTGTAGGTTTTCAGCGTCTCATCCGATACCCCCAGCAGACGATGCTTTGCGCGGTCCGAGTAAGTTACAAAGGACATTTCCAAAACTTCCGATGCACCGGCGACATTGATGAGCCTCGAAGCCACCATCCCACCGGTACAGGACTCTGCGCAGGCAATCGATAAATGCTCTGCGCGCAGTTTTGCAACAATCTTTTCTTCCATGATCATTTGGTCTCTTTCATGACGTCTTTGTTCTTATACAGATAATCCACCAGCGAGATCACGGTCAGGGCCAGTGCGATCCACATGATGATCTGCGTAAAGAGTGATAGCGCCTGAATATTGGCGATCATCAAAATGACCATGATCATCTGGAAGGTCGTTTTAAATTTGCCCCAATAGCTTGCGGCGATGACCACACCGTTATCGGATGCGATCAGACGGAAGCCGCTGATGATGAACTCTCTGGCGATGATGATCAGCACCACCCAGGACGGGATACGCTTTAAGTCGATCAGGACGATCATCGCCGAGCAGACCAGCAGTTTATCCGCGAGCGGATCCATAAATTTTCCGAAGTTGGTGACCAGATTGTACTTACGTGCGATCTTGCCATCCAAAAGATCGGTCAGCGAAGCCACGATAAAAATGACCAGTGCGATCCAGTGAAAGCTCGGATCCACATCTTCAAACAATAAGAACACCACAAAAAACGGAATTAAGATGACACGAAACAGTGTCAGTTTATTCGGCAGATTCATTGATTTCCTCCCCTATCAGGTCATATTCGTCGGATCCTGTTACTCTGGCTCTTACAAAGCTGCCGGTAACCAGTTCCCGATCGGCACGCAAAAAGAACATGCCATCCACGCCGGGCGCATCCTTATAGGTGCGTCCCACATAGACATCGTCTTCCGGCAGATACCCTTCGATGATGATGTCGAGTTCTTTGCCGCTCATCGCTTCCGCCTTTTCAAAGGCGATCGCCTGCTGCAGTTCCATCAGCTCCCCGCGACGTTCTTCCTTGACCTGCTCATCGATCTGGTCCGGCATTGTGGCTGCCGGGGTATTTTCTTCCGGAGAATAGGTAAAGACGCCGAGACGGTCAAATTCCATCTCATTGACAAAGCGGTAGAGCGTCTCGTGATCTTCCTGTGTCTCTCCCGGAAAGCCCGTGATCAGCGTTGTGCGAAGACAGATCTCCGGGATCTCCTCTCTGAGGTGCGCGATCAGGCTGCGCAGTTCTTCTTCCGTACAGCGTCTGCCCATGCGCTTTAAGATCGCATCGGAGGCATGTTGGATCGGCATGTCGAGATACGGCAGTACCTTTTTTTCGCGCTTCATCACATCGATCAGCTCCTGCGTGATCTCTTCCGGATAGCAGTATAATAAGCGGATCCAGCGAAGGTCCGCGATCTGACATAGTTCTTCAAGGAGCTTTGGCAGCATCTTTTTGCCGTAAAGATCGGTGCCGTACACGGTGGTCTCCTGCGCGACCAGGATCAGCTCCTGCACGCCGCCATTCACCAGTTCCTCCGCTTCTTTTAAGAGAACCTCCATCGGCACGGACCTGAAATCGCCGCGGATCTTGGGAATGATGCAGTAGGTGCAGTGTTTGTCGCACCCTTCCGCGATCTTCAGATACGCAAAATGTCCGCCTGTTGTAACGATACGTTTCTTACCGTAGACCAGCGGACTGTTCTTATCACTGATGAGATTCTCGCAGTTCCCCTGAAGCGCCGCTTCGATCTTTTCGACAATCGCATCGATATTCTGGATCCCGAGGATGACATCCACCTCCGGGATTTCTTTTTGGATTTCTTCCTGGTAGCGCTGTGCCAGACAACCGGTCACAACAAGTGCTTTGAGCTGTCCGCTCTCACGCAGCTGCGCCATCTCCAGGATCGTCTGGATGCTCTCCTCTTTGGCATCTTTGATGAAACAGCAGGTGTTGACCACGACAACATCTGCCTGTGTTTCATCATCCGTAAAGGAATAGCCCTTCTCCCGGAGCTGTCCGAGCATCATCTCGGAATCGACGAGGTTCTTGTCACAGCCCAGGGATGCAAACATGATTTTCGTCATACCGGGCGATTACTCCTCTTCATCCTCATCGCTTAAGATGTGGATCTTGCCTTGCTCCAACTCGTCAACGGCAATGGAGAGCGGTTTCTTCTTGCCACCCTGATCATCTACCAGTGCATCATCACCGGCGATCAGCTGACGTGCTCTCTTTGCGGTCGCCATAACGATCGAATAACGGCTGCTGACGATCTTGGTTTCGCCCTCTTCCACACCACTGTTTACCACTTTCATCAGGTCTAAATAAGATGGATGTAACATAAAAATCTCCTTTCAACGCTGCCTTCCGGCATCCGTTCCAAACTAATTTGCTGTGATCTCTTTTAATTCTTCCTGCAACCTGCGGATAAATCCTTCGTGCAGCTTCGGTGTCTGATGTGCCGCCTGCAACATTTCATGCAGCTGCTTTGTGCAGCGGTCCACATCGTCATTGACCAGGATATAATCGTACCGTTCGATGAATTCGGACTCTTCGACCGCGCGTTTCATGCGCTTCTCGATGACCTCCATCGTCTCCGTGCCACGTCCTACCAGACGCGCCTTTAATTCCGTCGCACTCGGCGGCAGGACAAAGACCAGCACGCTGTCCGGGAAACGCTCTTTGACGCTGAGCGCACCCTGCAATTCGATCTCGAGGACAACATCTTTGCCTTCCTCAAGTTTTTGCTCCACATAATCCCGCGGCGTTCCGTAATAGTTGCCGACATAGCAGGCATGTTCGATGAGGCCGTCTTTGGCGATCTTCTCTTCGAACTGCTCTTTGGTCACAAAGAAATATTCCCTGCCGTTTTCCTCACCCGGTCTGGGCGCTCTCGTCGTCATGGATACGGACAAGGCGTAATTCTCATACTCTGAGATGAGTTTTTTCATAATGGTGCCTTTACCGGTACCCGCAAATCCGGATACCACCACCAGTAAACCTCTGTTTGCCAATCCGGCCTCCTTCTGATCCAGTTCTTATTCGATGTTCTGGATCTGCTCTCTGACTTTCTCGATCTCATTCTTTAATTCGATCGCACGATTCGAGGTCTCCAAATCGGTCGTCTTGGAAAGGATCGTATTGGCCTCGCGGTTCATCTCCTGTGCGATGAAATCGAGCTTACGACCGATACAGCCGCCTTCCGTAAGGACATCCTTGGTCGTCTTGATATGGCTGCGCAGGCGTACCAGTTCTTCGTCCACACATACCTTATCCGCAAAGATCGTCACTTCCTGTAAGAGTCTGCTCTCATCGATCTGTGTATCCTCGATCAGCTCGTGGACTTTGCCTTTGAGCTTTTCCTCGTAGTCACGGATGATCTGCGGTGCACGCTCGGAAATAAAATCCACATGCGCCAGCATTCCGTCGAGTTTGCCGATCAGGTCGTTTCGTAAATTCTCGCCCTCGGTGATCCTGGTCTCGACCAGTTTCTTTGCCGCGCCGGCCACTGCCTTCTGCAGCCCTTTCCAAAGCTCGTCCTCATCGATCTTCTGCTCTTCCATCGTCAGCACGTCCGGATAACGGGACAGCGCTGCGACCTGCACATCGTTCTTTAAGTCGAACTTCTCGGACATCTGTTTGAAGTACTTCAGATACTCTGCCGCAAGTGCGGAGTTGTATTTGAGTACGCCGCTTTCTTCACTGTAATCTTCATAACTGATGAAGATGTCGACCTTACCTCTGTCGCAGTAATTCTTGAGTTCCGTTCGAATGGAATTTTCGAAGAAATTCAAGGTCTTCGGCATTCTGACTGCGACTTCCAGATAACGGTGATTGACGGATTTCATCTCGACCGTATACTTGCGGTCGCCCTCTGTCACCTCACATCTGCCGAATCCTGTCATACTTTTGATCATGGCTGTACTATAAGCTTCGTCTGAAACCTATTTCTCCCTTCCCCGTCGCGAACGCTGAGGTACTCCTCCTGATTCGCATACTTCATAATATTATAATTCCCACGGAATTTGCCGTCAAGAAGCGGATGTCACCAAAGAACGCGCGGTCCCGGACCGTTCGCCGCTTACCCCCATCTCCGCAGCCCCGCTGACCGCAAAAAAGCTGCCACAACCAACGCTGTGGCAGCCCCGTTACGTACTGATGCAGGTGATCCCTGCGATATTGCTGTCGATGACCATCGAATAATTCGTGTGATAGATGACGAATCCCGGTCTGGCCGCCGGCGGCTTCTTGATGTTCTTTTTCTCGGAATAATCGATCTCGACCTTCTCCGCGCCCCGCCCCTGCGAATAGTAAGCCGCAAGACGGGCTGCCTCTTCGTAGGTGCGATCCGGCAGTTCCTTCCCGCCGGTCTTGACGATGACATGGCTTCCCGGCATGCCTTTGGCATGGAACCACATGTCGTTGCCGATTGCGAACTTAAAGGTCAGATACTCGTTCTGATAGTTGTTTTTGCCCACATAGATGTCGAACCCGTCGCTGCTGACATAATGAAACGGCTTGCTGAGGATCTTTTCCCGTTTTGCGCCGCCCTTGCGCTTGATGTAACCGCTCTCGGTCAGCTCTTCCTTGATCTCGGTCAGATCGCTTTCCTGCAGCGCAATGTCAAGCGATGTTGCGATCGATCGCAAATGCTCGATCTCCGCTTCCACATCCTTGGTCAGTTCCGTCAGCGTCTCATAGGTACGCTTCATCTTGTTGTATTTATCGAAGTATTTCTTCGCATTCTCCGCCGGCGTCTGCTGCGGATCGAGCGGGATCGTGATCTCCTGCCCGTCGTAATAGTTGATCGCCTTCAGCTCTTTGTCGCCCTGCTTTGCCTCATACCCGTAGGTGTGCAGCAGCTCGCCGTAGATGCGGTATTTCTCCCGCTTTTCGGTATCCCGGATCTGGCTGCACTGCAGATCGTACTTTTTCACGGTACGCTCTAAGGCTGTCGAGACGATCTTACGCAGATCCGCCGACTTTTGCCGGATCCTGGTGATCGTATTTTTCTCGCGGTAGTAGTCCTGCAGCAGTTCCGAGATCGAGTCATAGGGTTTGGACTGATCCTTTGCATACATCGTCAGTTCCACGGCCGCATAGTCCTTGGGCTGGCCGTTCTCATACACGATGGCCGGTGCAAAACGTCCCGCCTGCACATCTTTCATCATCTGTAAAAAGACCCCGGAGAGCCTCTTTTCATCCGCGCCATCGAGCGTGTTGGCCGCACGGTCCGCATCTACGCCGGACCGGTAACAGATCTCCTGCGCCAGGATCGGCGAGATCCCGGTAAAGGAAGAATAGATCGCCTTGTAGGTCGGATAGGCTTTGCCAAAGACCGCTGCTGCAAAGGATCGCTCATCCGGTGCATTCGCATAGGCGATCGGATCGAGTTTATTCTGCGTCTGCGGGATAAAGTACGTGCGCCCCGGCAGAACCTCTCTGACCGAGCTGACCTGTGCGGAGATGTGCTTGATGCTGTCGATGATCATTTCCTCATCATTTAAAAAGATGATGTTGCTGTGTTTGCCCATGATCTCGATGACCAGCACCTTGCGGCACAGATCTCCCATCTCATCGAGATGCTCGATCTCCATCCGCATGATCCGCTCAAGACCGGGCTGCGTGATGTCCACGATCCGGCCGTTCTGGATGTGCTTACGAAGCAGCATGCAGAAATTCGGCGCCGTCATCGGACTCTGCTTATTCTCCTGCGTCAGGTAGATCAGCGGAAGAGACGCATCTGCAGAAAGCACCAGACGGTATTGCCCGCCCGGTGCCTTAAATGTCAAAAGCAGTTCGTCCGCTTCCGGTTGTGCGATCTTATAGATCCGCGCACCGATCAGCTTTTCACGACACTCCTGTATGATATTTGCAATTGTAATTCCATCAAATGCCATAAATTATGCCTCAGGATCGACGGTGCGAATGTGAAGCTCCTCCAGCTGCTTGTCTGTGACAACACCCGGTGCACCCATCATCACATCCTGTGCGTTCTTGTTCATCGGGAACGGGATGATCTCACGGATCGAATCCTCGCCTGCCAGCAGCATGACCATACGGTCCACACCCGGTGCGATACCTGCGTGCGGCGGTGCGCCGTAGCAGAATGCATTGTACATTGCCGGGAATTTGGCTTTCACATCGTCTTCACCCAGACGAACCATCTCAAATGCCTTGATCATGATCTCCGGATCGTGGTTACGTACGGCGCCGGAAGAAAGCTCTACGCCGTTGCAGACCAGATCGTACTGATCCGCGGTGATCTCCAACGGATCGATCTCGCCGCGCTCTGCCTTCAGCAGGGTCTCTAAGCCGCCGCTCGGCATGGAGAACGGGTTGTGGCAGAATTCCAGCTCGCCGCTTTCTTCCCCGATCTCATACATCGGGAAGTCAACGATCCAGCAGAATGCATACTGTTCTTTGTCGATGTGGTTCGGCAGTGCCGCACCAAAGGTCTTCACCAGGACGCCTGCAGTCTTCTGTGCAGCGCCTTTCTTGCCTGCGGAAAGAACGACCAGGGTATTCGGTGTAAGGCCCAGTTTACCGACGATCTGCTCTTTGATCGGTGTCACAAATTTTGCGATACCGCCAACGATCTCGCCGTTCTCGTCCATACGGAACCAGTAGCCTTTATTGCCTGCCTGAACTTCCACATCTGCCAGGGTCTTGTCGATAAACTTCCGGCTCTCTGTAAAGTCGGAGATCACAACCGCCTTGACGCACTGTCCCTTGAACGGTTCAAAGTCAATGTCTCCAAGCTCTGCGGTCACATCCGTAACGGTCAGATCGATTCTTAAGTCCGGCTTGTCGGAGCCGTATTTTTCCATAGCTTCCAGGTACGGAATGCGCAGAAACGGTGCACTTGATGCACGGTTATAGGTACCGTACTCCGCAAAGATCGGCGGAAGCACATCTTCACAAACGGCAAAGACATCTTCCTGAGATGCAAATGCCATTTCCATATCCAGCTGATAAAATTCGCCCGGGCTTCTGTCGCCTCTGGCATCCTCATCACGGAAGCACGGTGCGATCTGGAAATAACGGTCAAAGCCCGCGGTCATGAGTAGCTGCTTAAACTGCTGCGGTGCCTGCGGCAGGGCATAGAACTTGCCCGGATGCTTTCTGGCAGGTACCAGATAATCTCTTGCGCCCTCCGGAGAAGATGCGGTCAGGATCGGTGTGGTGATCTCCAGAAAATCATGATCCATCATCGCTTTACGAAGTGCTGCGACAACCTTGCAACGCAGTACGATGTTCTTCTTTACTTCCGGATTACGAAGATCCAGGTAACGATATTTTAATCTTGCGGCTTCATCCGCTTCACGGCTGTGGTTGATCTCAAACGGCAGCTCGTTGTAACGGCATCTGCCGAGGATACTCATCTTTTCCGGTACGATCTCGATCTCACCGGTCGGGATCCTGGTATTCTTGCTGCTTCGCTCTCTGACAACACCGGTCACGGAGATCGTGGATTCCTTGGTGATCTCTTTGGCCTGCTTCATCATCTCTTCGGTTTCGATGACGATCTGGCTGGTGCCGTAGAAATCACGCAGCACGATAAATCCCAGGTTGCTGCCGACTTCACGGAGATTCTCCATCCAGCCGACGAGCGTTACGCTCTTGCCTGCATCCGCGAGACGAAGCTCGCCGCAGTTATGTGTTCTTGATTGCATCATGTATTATCCTCCCGCGCCGGATCAGTTCTTCAGCGCTTCCTTATAAAATTCCTTGAATGTCGTATAACCCTGTGCCGTCAGCTGCTCTTTCTGGAATTTTTTATTTTTATTCATTGTGGTGACCAG
>JAILPR010000105.1 GCA_024699355.1 Lachnospiraceae bacterium | reverse complement strand
TCCGCACTCGAGTTTAATCAGGAGACCAAGGTGACCACCAGCCTCTATGATGATGCGCGTGCCGTGGTTTATGTCGGCGAGAACAACGAATACGGTGAACTGGCTCAGGCAGCGGTCAATTCCGCACTGACTGCAGTCGGCGCAACCAAGGCTGCAACGGTAAGCCTGAATCTGTTCTTATATGAAGGCAAGGCATACAAGCAGGTGGTATTGACCGAGAACGAGCTGAGCTTTATGGTACAGATCCCGGAGAGTCTTCGCTCCAGTGCGAGAGATTTCTGCATGCTCAGACTCAACGTTGACGGAACGGTTTCTTATCTGACGGATCTGGATACCGACAATAAGACCGTGACCTTCAAGACCAATTATTTTGGTGCATATGATCTGTATGTACTGGCCTATGCTCCGAGAGGCGCATTCGACGCATACAAGGATGTAGACAACAGCACAGCAAATGCTGCTGCAACTGCAAACTAAGAATATTCAGGGAAGGGACATGCCGTTTGGCGTGTCCCTTTTTTTATGCGTGAGGCTGTGTACGTTTTCGCGGAGTACCGTTCTTATTTATGTTACCGCTTCTTTACCTTGACCATGCTCCGCAGGCTTTGTTATCATAATCAGGTATACAGGCATGAGATCATCATGCCAAAAGGGGTGTAACGATGGGAAAACGGGTCATGGATTTTAAAATGGAGCGTGAGGATCTTTTACACGAAGGAGATCATATCACGGTGACGGAGGGTGTCCTTCCGAGCAATTACTATTACACGATCGATCCGGCACTTGCCATGTCCGGCAATTATCCGTTCAGAGAGCGGATGCTGGCCAGAGAAGGCGTCGTGACCAAGGTGATCGAGAATGCCCGGGGGTATTATGTCACGGCGGAATTTGAAGAGCCGTAATACAGGTAAGGAGTGCCCGTTGGGCAAATGAATGAAGACAGATAATATCATATTGATCGGGATGCCGGGCGCCGGGAAAAGCACGGTCGGCGTCGTGTTGGCAAAAAAATGCGGATGCAGATTTCTGGATTCCGACCTGGTGATCCAGGAGCAGCAAGGAGCTTTGTTACATGAGTTGATCGAGCGGTTCGGAACGGACGGCTTTCTGGAGATCGAGAATCAGGTCAATGCATCTTTGCAGATCCACAAGACCATTTTGGCCACCGGTGGAAGTGCCGTCTACGGGAACGAGGCGATGGCACATCTGAAATCCATCGGACGCGTGGTGTATCTGCAACTTTCTTATGAACAGATCGAGCAACGTCTCGGAGACTTAAACGAACGCGGTGTGGCATTAAAGGACGGGCAGAGCCTGCATGACCTCTATGAGGAACGGATCCCGCTGTATGAGCGTTATGCGGATCTGACGATTCCGTGCGATGGTCGTTCGATCCGGGAAATCGTTACGGAAATTGTCACACGAGTGAGGTAGGGATGAAAATTACGGATTTGGATACAGAAGAATACGAAATGGCATCGGAAGCAGGGGCGGATCCGGATCGCAAGCCGCTATCTCCCAGGCAACTGCGAAGACGCATCAGACTCTATTCGGTGATGCTCTCCATGAGCATGACGCTGCTTGTGCTGGTGATCCTGGCGGCTGTACTGTTTTGGTTTTACAGTAAAAAGCAGTTGGAAGATGTCAAAGTACAGGCGCAGGAAGAGATCGCAGAGGCAGTTGGAGATAAGCAATATTCACAAAGCGATGTCGATGCGATGATCGAAGAAGCAAAGAGCAGCGAGTATGCGGCCGGACAGGAAGCACTTCTGGATCAGATCCGCTTCAAACTGACGGATGGAACGAGCTCGATGAATCTGCTCAGGGAGTTATATCCGGATCGCGTGGTCTTTTTATCCGAGGGATCCTATTATTTCCTGCCGATCGATACGTCACTGAAGGCGACACCGTATCTGCAGGAGAATTTCTCCTTTGATGAAAACGGGGATCTTTCCTACATGGAGAGCGGTACGGTTCAGACCAAACGCGGTATCGACGTGTCGAAGTTCCAGGGGCAGATCGATTGGGCCAAGGTCAAAGAAGCCGGTATCGAGTATGCGATCATTCGTGTGGGACTGCGCGGTTACGAGAGCGGGAAGCTTGTGGAGGATGAGTGTGCGCTGGCCAATTTGCAGGGGGCTGCGGAACAGGGCATCCCGATCGGTGTTTATTTCTTCTCTGCAGCGACCGATGAAACCGAAGCGCTCGAAGAGGCACAGTTTGTGCTGGATATGATCGAGGGCTATGAGATGGCGTATCCGGTATATCTGGACATCGAGCCGGTCAGCAGTGAGTCCGATCGTACAAAGGACATGACGCAGGAAGAGCGTACCGATGTTGCGATCGCGTTCCTGGAAGCGGTGAAAGGTGCCGGATATGAGCCTGCGATCTATGGCAATCTGCGCTCGTTTATGATGCTTCTGGATATGGCGAGGCTGGAAGCGTACCCGAAGTGGTTTGCCTGCTATTCGATGCCGGTCTATTTCCCGTATGAATACGATGTATTACAGTATTCGGAGAGCGGTGTCGTAGACGGTATTCCGGAAAAAGTAGATTTGAATATCAGTTTTAGGAAGTAACCTATGAGAGATGTTGTACAAGTGATTTTGATCTATCTGGCCTGCGTCAATATCGCGGGCTTTGCGGCCATGGGGATCGACAAGTGGAAGGCCAGAAAACGTGTCTGGCGGATCCCGGAGGCGACGTTGTTTACGATCGCTCTGGTCGGCGGCAGTATCGGCTCGATCCTCGGGATGCAGCTGTTTCGCCATAAGACCAAGCATATGTCCTTTGTGATCGGGATGCCGGTCATTCTGGTGCTGCAGATCGCACTGGTACTGTTTTTGTGCTGGGGCCCGTTAAAGATCACGATATTTTAAAAAGAACCCGGACGCTTGCGTCTGTGCTTTCCGATCGGATGGAGCACAGAGGCAAACGCCCGGGTTTTCTGTTGGACTGTGATGCCGGCTGCAAAAGCAGCAGGCGCTTGCAGGAAGAAGTCCCTGCTTGCAGACGACGCTTAGATCGCGACGATGACCCCGCCGTCATTGGCGTACATGGAGCTGACGCCTGCGGTATTTAAGATTTCGACTTTCTTGACACCAATTTTAGTCAAAAACAGGTTCTTGATGTATTCGGCACGTTCCGGTGCATTGCAGTGCGAGATGTAAAGGCACTTTTCTTCGAGATTCTTACCGTCACTGATGATGGTATCGACCATCTTGTTCATGGCTTTCTTAAATCCGATCGCCTGACCGCGCTGTACGATGATGCCGCCGATGGCACCCATCACCGGTTTGATGGAAAGCGTCGATGCGATCAGCGCTTTGACATTGGAGAGACGTCCGTTCTTACGAAGGGTCTCGAGATTGTCCAGAATAAAATAGGTGTTCATGTTGTTACGGAAATTCTCCAGTTCCTGAACGATCTGGGCAAAGGTCATGGAAGCTTTGTTTTCCAGCTCCATGATCTTCATGGCCAGCTGTGTCTCTCCGATGCTCGCGGACTCGGAATCGCAGATATAGATATCCTTGTCGCCGTATTCTTCGTGGAACATCTCCTTGGCAACCACGGCACTGTTGTAACTGCCGCTCAAATGAGAAGAGAGCGCAACGCAGTACACATGATCAACATCGGCCTGAAAGGCTTCCAAAAATCGCTGCGGTGAAGGACAGGCGGATTTCGGGCACTGCGGATAATCGGCTACTTTCTGTAAAAACTCAGCCTGATTAAAGGTTTCGTTATCCAGAATCTGATAATCACCGACCTCCAAAGAAAGCGGGACACGCTCAAAATGCGGGTCATCACGGTATTCTTCCGGAAGCTCGCAACAACTGTCTACAACGATCTTATAACTCATGATCAAAACCTCCTTCGATTTCACACCAACAATAACGGCTATTGACAGATAGCTTTGTAGTGTTTTACTAAATATCTGAAAGTTTAATAAACTAATTCATGTAGTTATCAATACTACGTTGAAATAATAACATGAACTACGTGACATAGCAACTGTTTTCACAAAATCATAACAATTAAATGACGTGGAATTTCAGTAGAAGATTTGCTATACTGAAACGGTATGAGACTTGAAAAAGTAAAATTGCTGTTTCTGTGTGCAGCGCTCACCTGCAGCTGTGTGATGAGTGCCTGCGGCGCAAAGACAGCCGAGGATACAACTGAAGAATCTGCGGCGATGGAGAGCACGGAAGAAGGTGCGATCGCACCGCTTGCGGATGGCGGGAGCACTGCAGAGAGCGAGAGCATGACAGAGAGCGAAGAGGTCTCCATGGAGCAGGTCGAGACCGATTACGTGACGGCCGGCATGGAAGCCATTGAGGCACAGGATTATACCTCCGCACAGTCCTACTTTAAGCAGGCACTGATCGCCGGAGAGGATGAGCGTCTGATCCTTCGCGGACAGGGCATTGCTTATCTTGGCGCTGCGGATTATGAGTCTGCGATCGCGGCATTTGAGAAATGTCTGCAGGTCAGCAGCATGCTGATCGATGATCTGGATATCGATGTCAATTATTATCTGGCGACCGCTTATGACAAGGCCGGCAATCCTGCGGAAGCAGAGGCGATCTATACGGCGATCCTGCAGGTACGCAGCAATGATATTGATTCCAAATATATGCGCGGGATGGTGCGCCTAGAGCAGGGGCTTTTTGATACCGCCAAAGCGGATTTTGATGAAGTACTTGCCAAAGAAAGTACCAATTACGATCTGCTCCTGACAATCTTTCAGGCGTTGCAAAACTATGGCTATCAGAGCGCCGGGGAAGAGTACTTAAGTGCGGCCTTATCTGCCGGCGAAGAGTCGATCTCGGCATACGACCGCGGACGATTGTATTATTATCTCGGAGAGTACGAGCAGGCGCGAAACGCCCTGCTGGAAGTGACGGGAAATGACAATCCGGATGTTACCTTTTATTTGGGAAAGAGCTGGGAGGCACTGGGGGAATACAACTATGCCGCAAGTGTCTATCAGACGTATTTAAAGAGCGGAGAGAGCGACGCACGCATCTATAACGAGCTTGCGCTGTGCATGATCCGTCTCGAAGACTATGACAGTGCCTTAAGCGCCGTGGAGAGCGGACTTGCACTGGAGGATACGTCGATGCGCCAGTCGCTTTTGTTTAATCAATTTGTGATCTATGAATATCGGGGGGATTTTGCAACGGCCAAGGATCTGGTACAGGAATATCTGACAAGTTATCCGGATGATACCGCTGCACAGCGCGAGGCGATCTTCTTATCGTCGCGCAGCTAACTTACACCGAAGGAGATATTATGATTCAGAAATTAATCGACAACATTCAGAAAACGGGCGCTCCGATCGTTGTGGGACTCGATCCGATGATGAAGTACATTCCGCAGCAGTTGCAGAAGGCGGCATTTGCGGAGTTCGGAGAGACCATGGAGGGTGCCGCAGAGGCCATCTGGCAGTTTAACAAAGCCATCCTGGATGCCACAGCGGACCTGATCCCGGCGGTAAAGCCGCAGATCGCGATGTATGAGCAGTTCGGGATCCCGGGGCTGACCGCATTTCAGAAGACCTGCGCATATGCCAGAGAAAAAGGTCTGGTCGTGATCGGTGATGTGAAACGAGGCGATATCGGATCGACATCCGCCGCTTACGCAACCGCACATTTGGGCCGTGTCAAGATCGGCAGTGCGGAGTTTGAACCGTTTGCAGAAGATTTCGCGACCGTCAATCCGTATCTGGGTTCGGACGGCGTGATTCCGTTTGTGGAATCCTGCAATACATATGACAAAGGTATTTTTGTGCTGGTAAAGACCTCCAACCCGAGCAGCGGCGAGTTCCAGGATCGCGAGATCGAGGGCAGAGCACTCTATGAGTGGGTCGGCGAGAAGGTTGCAGAGTGGGGAGAGATGTCCATGGACGGCGCATACAGTAATGTCGGTGCGGTCGTTGGTGCGACCTATCCCGAAATGGGCAAAAAGCTGCGTAAGATCATGCCGAAGACCTTCATCCTGGTACCGGGCTACGGTGCACAGGGCGGCAAAGGCGCGGATCTGGTACACTTCTTTAACGAAGACGGCCTCGGTGCGATCGTCAATTCGTCCAGAGGGATCATTGCGGCATACCAGCAGGAGCAGTATGCTTCTTACGGGGAAGCGGCATTTGCGGATGCTTCCAGAGCGGCGGTAGAGGCGATGCGCCTTGATATCGCACAGGCACTGCAGAATCGATAAGAATATACGAGGCGGAAAATTCCGCGATCAGGAAAGAACATACCGGAGGTTTGTATGGAGCAATATAAGCAGGAATTTATTGAATTTATGGTGGACTGTGACGTCCTGAAGTTTGGTGATTTTGTGACCAAGAGCGGCAGAAAGACCCCGTTCTTTGTCAACACCGGATTCTATCGTACAGGTGCGCAGCTTGCCAAACTCGGCACGTATTATGCAACCGCCATCAACGCGGCATTCGGATGTGACTTCGATCTGCTCTTCGGACCGGCGTATAAGGGAATCCCCCTTTCCGTAGCAGCCACGATCGCAATTTCACAGCAATACGGAAAAGAGATCAAATACTGTTCCAATCGAAAAGAGATCAAAGATCACGGGGATAAGGGCATCCTGCTCGGCTCTCCGATCGAAGACGGTCAGAAAGTGGTGATCATCGAGGATGTGACCACGGCAGGCACATCGATCCAGGAGACATTGCCGATCATCAGATCACAGGGCAATGTCGATGTCATGGGTCTGGTCGTCAGCGTGGATCGTATGGAGAGAGGAAGCGGTGAGAAGAGTGCACTGCAGGAAATCTCCGGGACCTACGGATTCAAGACCACTGCGATCGTGACCATGGCGGAAGTTGTGGAGCATCTCTATAACCGTCCTTACAAGGGAAAGGTTTATATCGATGATACGATCAAGGCGGCCATCGATGCATATTATGCACAGTATGGTGCAAAGGCATAACAACTTGTTTTCATGGAATTTGGCGAGGGTGATCAAATGAATGAACGAATCTATAAGGCAATGAGAAGAGCCGGAACGGCAAATATCGTACTTGGCATTATCGTATTGGCGGTCGGGATCGCCAGCGGCGTGTTGCTGATCGTCGGTGGTGCAAGACTTCTTGCTCACAAGGGAAAGATATTATTCTAAAAAACGGGATCGTTTGGGATCAGGTTTTTTGGATGGAGAGAAGATGCGCGCAGGTTATATTTTTACCAACAAATCATATTCAAAGAAATCCATCATGTCGACAGTGCTTGGCGCAATTGCACTGGTGGCACTGTTGGGAGATGTCTATTCCGCATATCGTCATGCGGGAGAGATGATCGCATCTCAGGGCGCAGTTTGTCTGCTTGCCCTGATCTATGCGTTTCTCGGATTGATCCTGGCGGTACTTGCGCGGATGGAGAAGGACAGATTTTATCTGTTCGCGTATATCGGTATGGCACTGAACCTGATTGATATCTTCATGGTGAGTGCCATTTTGTATGCAGGTGCACTGTTATAAGTGCTGAGGAGGCCTGCAGATGAGGAAATGACTATGTGTGAAGAAGTAATGGAGCGTATCGATCTTGCGGTACGCAGGCTCGAGCAGATCAATCTGGAACTGGATCGACCAAAGGACCAGGAAGATCGTACGAAGCTTGAGAATTATTTTCAGACGGAAATCGCGTTTGCATTGATGATGAAGCAGACCTGGGACTGGCTCGAAGACGGAGCGCTGGACCATGCGGATGTGGAAGAACTTGCGGCGCATAATAAAGCCATGTATTTAGAAGTCCTGCCGGAGTATTATCCGCAGAGCTTTTGCAATCCGGTATATGCGGTATTGCATCTGGGGAAGGAACTGGGGCAGCTGCTTTGCTGCGCGGCGGCAGAGATGCGCGCCATGATCCCGGCGGTATTTGAACGTGATGCGGAGTGTTTTGTGATCCGTCTCGAACTGTTGCTGGAGATCTACGGCTGTATCACCACCAGTGTGCAGGACGGACTCGAGCCGCAGGTAGAACAGATCCGTGACATTCTATACTGGTATTTCAGTGACTACATGGAGCCGGCAATGGAAAAGATGATCCGCTCTCAGGTCGTCCCGGAAGGCAATTTCCTGGCAACATATGTTAAGCAGGCGGACATTCATGATGAACGCTTCTTGTATACCAGCGGTGAGTATGTTTCTGAAAATGAGCGCAACGTCGCCCGTTTCCTGATGAGTCTGCCGCAGGAGGAGATCGATCGCATCGCAAAGACCTGGGCGGAAGGCTATCGCCTCGGTTTTATCGCGACGCAGAAAGAGTTAAGTAAGAAAAAAACGGTCGAGGTCGTTTACAATCTCGGCTTTGAGCGGATCGTACAGCGTGCGATCGGTTACTTTGAGGAGATGGGGCTTTCGGCAACGATCCGTCGCTCACCGGCATCGCTCCTGCAGGGCAAGAAATTTCAGAGAACCAGATTCCGCGGGTGTATTCCGAATCAGCAGTTTGATTATGATCATCGCGAGGATTTGGGGCTGTTTTTGGATAAGAATTATGTTAACCGCATGAGCGAAGTGCTGGAGAACGCTTTTGCCAAGGTGGAAAAAGAGGCGAATGCGCATGGTGGTCCGGCAGTGCTCGAGACGTTCGGTGAGCCTGATTTTGCCCCGAAGAACAGAGTAGAGGATGTACTCTATACCGAGGCGCAGCGAAAAGCGCTCCTTGGTTATACGGCAAAGGCGGGCGAGATCACGAACCGCTATATCATCGGTGAAGAGCGCAGCTTTACGATCATTGCGCTGCCGTATCCGACGGTCGCGGACCGCAAGGGCGTGAAGGGTGATTATGCCGAGATCTTCCGTGAGATCATGCGGATCAATACCCTGGATTATCAGCTGTATCAGCGGATCCAGCAAAAGATCATCGATGTGCTCGATCAGGGCAGTTATGTCATCGTCAAAGGAAAGGACGGCAACCGGACCGATATGAAGGTGATGCTGCATCCGTTGACGGATCCGGCACATCAGACGAACTTTGAAAATTGTGTGGCCGATGTGAATATTCCGGTGGGCGAGGTATTTACATCACCGGTACTGACGGGAACGGAAGGAACACTGCATGTTTCGGGCGTGTTCTTAAACGGTCTGCATTATCAAAATCTCCGGTTGGAGTTTCATGACGGCTGTATCACTTCTTATACTTGTGATAATTATGAGGATGAGGAAAAGAATCGTTCCTTTATCAAGGAGACGATCCTGCACATGCATCCGACACTTCCGATCGGTGAATTCGCCATCGGGACCAATACGACGGCGTATGTTTCCGCACAGAAGCTCCATATCGCGGATCAGCTGCCGATCCTGATCGCAGAGAAGATGGGACCGCATTTTGCGGTTGGCGATACCTGCTACTCGCACGAGGAGGAGGTCAAGAGCTATAATCCGGATGGCAAGGAGATCATTGCCAAAGAGAACGAAAAGAGTCTGCTGCGCAAAGACAGTATGACCGATGCGTACTTTAACTGTCATACGGACATTACGATCCCGTATGATGAACTCGGCGAGATTTCGGTGGTCAGAGCAGATGAGAGCATCGTGACGATCATCGAAGACGGACGTTTCGTACTGGAGGGGTGTGAGGAACTCAACCGTCCGCTTGATGAGATGAGCAGCGAAAGAGCGCGGTAAGCGGGAAAGATCTGCAGCACGGGTTTTGACGTTTTGCGGATTATCATTTAGTATGGAAAAAATTGTTTGGAGGAAAACAAATGGCACAGGTAGGAATCGTAATGGGATCTGACTCGGATATGCCGGTCATGTCTCAGGCAGCAGATATGCTGGAAAAATTCGGGATCAGTTATGAAATGACGATCATTTCTGCACACAGAGAACCGGATGTGTTCTTCTCATATGCAAAGAGTGCAGAGGAGAAAGGGTTTAAAGTCATCATCGCAGGCGCAGGTATGGCGGCACATCTGCCGGGCATGTGCGCAGCGATCTTTCCGATGCCGGTCATCGGTATCCCGATGCATACCACATCGTTAGGCGGCAGAGATTCCCTGTACTCGATCGTCCAGATGCCATCCGGGATCCCGGTAGCGACCGTTGCGATCAACGGCGGTAAGAATGCGGGAATCCTTGCGGCAAAGATGCTTTCGATCTCGGATCCGGCGCTCTTACAGAAACTGAAGGATTACAAAGAGGATCTGCAGGAGGAAGTCAAGGCCAAGGATGCAAAACTGCAGCAGGTCGGCTACAAAAACTATACCAAATAACATGGTCATTCACGGGAGATGCCGTGAAACGGCCCCGTTGAACGCATAGATCTTTGAAGGAAAAGGAAGGAACACTATGGATTACAAGAAAGCTGGAGTGGATATTGAAGCCGGATACAAGTCGGTGGAGCTGATGAAGAAGCATGTCAAGGAGACGATGCGTCCGGAAGTACTCGGAGGCCTGGGCGGATTCTCCGGTGCATTTGCAATGGATGCGTTCAAAAATATGGAGCAGCCGACACTGCTCTCCGGAACCGACGGCGTCGGCACCAAACTGAAACTGGCATTTTTGATGGACAAGCATGATACCATCGGTATCGACTGCGTGGCAATGTGCGTAAACGACGTTGCATGCGCCGGCGGCGAACCGTTGTTTTTCCTCGATTATATTGCATGCGGTAAGAACTATCCGGAAAAAATCGCAACGATCGTTAAGGGTGTTGCAGAAGGCTGTAAGATGAGCGGCGCGGCACTGATCGGCGGCGAAA
>JAILPR010000183.1 GCA_024699355.1 Lachnospiraceae bacterium | reverse complement strand
TTCGACATTGATGTCCTGACCTTCAACGAAATTGTCGGCGATGCCAACCAGATCCGGATACATGGAACCCATGATGCTGTTCTCGATCGCACTGGTAGAACCCGGATGTACGCCGACCAGATTCTCGATCGGTGCACCGGTGAGTGCATAGATACTCGGCAGCGGAAGTGCGGTCAGTACGACACGCTCGATATCGCCTTCGATGGTGACTTCACGACCGTTCATATCGGTAACGGTCAGCGCGCCGGCTTCTGCGACGCTCTCTTCGCTACCTTCTGCGGTAGCATCTTCTGCAGTCGTCTCTGCAGTTGTTTCAGCAGCGGTTTCTGCTGCGGTGGTTTGTTCTGCGGCGGAAGCTTCTGCCGTTGTAGCAGAGGAGCTACCGCAAGCGGTCAGTGACAGGCAAGCTGCCACGGCAAGTGATAGATAGAATTTTTTCTTCATATCGTCCTCCTATAATGTTTATATCTGCAAAGCAACTACGAGGTCGCAGTTGCCTGCATCCAGGTTTGAAAGTGTTCTCCATACAGTGGGCGTGCATCTCGTTTATGCAGATCTCCGGAGATGGCAAACTGCGGATTGGAGCAAAAAATCCTGCCCGTATTTGATGATGAGAGCAGTGTACGAAGCAGCGGATCGCCAATGATCACGTCGAAACGTTCTTCATTCACGGCGCGCATAATTGCATCCTCATCGCGAAGCATAAGATCACCGGGCATGGCAAGAGACTCATCTAAGCCAAACAGACAGCCGACCGTCACCGAGGCGGGAGCGCCTAAGGCTGTACGTAAAGAGCTTGCGATAACCTGATCGCCGAGAACCAGGATGTTTTTTCCTGCAAAACGGGAATAAGCATCCACTGACGGAGTAAAGTCAAACTGGGCGGAGCGCCCGGTCTGACAGACGCTTCGCAGTTGTGCGATCAGAGCCTGCGGAGCCTCAGGACCGAACGGAAAACCGCATAAATACGGAATGCCATAGGTTTCTTCCATATATTTGGCAATCAGATATCCGGCATGAGATACCGCAATATTGATGTCGGCCGAAGCTGCGCGCTTTAGATCCTGAAGCGTATATCCGTAGCCGAAGCGCAGAATCGTCGTGATTTCGTGTGCAGCAAGATCCCTCTCCAGGGCATCGATATCCTCGACACATTCATAATCCAACGGTGTGGCCCCAAGGATGTTGCAGGAAAGTGTTTTCGCATCCCGCGCGCCGGATTTGGGCGGCAGAGGCGGCACGAATTTTTCCAGCAGTGTTTTTGCTGCTTTAAATTCACCGATGTTGTAATACTCTGTTCCGGTTGTTTCGATACCGATGGCGGGAATCTGCGTCTCAGCTTCGATTTCTACGGCCAGGCCTTTGAAATCCATGCCGATGACCATCGGAACGGGGCTGCCGATGAGCGTGATCAGCTCGGGCTGCAAGTCATCCAGCGCTGCAATCACATTGTTTTTCAGTTTTTCATCATTGCCCATGATCGCATCGATCATGCGGAGGGCAGAGCAAAAAACGGTAGCGTTCGAACCATACCAGCGGGGTTCATCATGCCCCGTGTAGTTGCCGGTACAACCGCCCGCATCGTGCATGACCGTCAGTGATTTTAAGTCAAAAAGTAAGGCACCCGCCCCGGAATAGTCCGGAGAAAACGGGGGTAAATAAAGACATAATTGAGCCATCTACACCACCAATCCGTATTCATCAATCAGTTTTTTTAAATCCCGCGGCTGGGCAATCGCTTCGATCATCAGCTGCATGAGTCTGCAGACACCGTCGTATCCGAACATCTGTAAATCCGCGAATAGATCGACGATATATTTGGAACTTGCCATATAGGCACTCTGGATGCCGATTGCCAGACTCTCCGGAAGGCGATGATCAAACAGTACGGCACGGTAGCTGTCCGGGCGGAAACATTCCACGTCCGGGAAGTGCGTCGAGATCCAATCAATGGCAGGCTGCTCTTCGGCAAGGACAAATTCTGCTTCAACCCGCACTACATGAAAACCGTAAGAGAGCAGCGCTTTGGCCAGCCCAAAGGGATGGTAGGTCGCAGAAGAGTCGACCAGGATCGGCATGTCGCCGAGGGCAGCTTTCGCTTCCTGAATTGCGCGCAGCGCGCGGTTTTTCTCTTCGGAAAAATCAAAGCCGTTTTCATATCCGAGGACCGTGGCAAGACTTGCATACGCTTCCCCGATCACTTCCAGATCGTAGCTGACCGGCAGGTAAAGATACGGGATGCCAAAGTCCTGCTCAAGTTCCTTGGCAGCAAGCGTTCCGAGCGGTGCAAGCAGCAGGCTGTATCTGGATGCTGCCATCTGTGTAAATGCACTAAATTCCGCATATTCATCCACATGGCGAAGCGGCGCGATCTTATGCAGTTCACAACTCTGAGGCAAATGCTCATAGACACCGAGCAGATTCAGGCATTCGTCGTGCGCAACGCTGTTCGGATCGATGCCGCGGTTGTCAAAGTCTGTGGCGATCGTCCGGTAAATGTCCCGCTGGATCGCCTGTGCCGGCGGCTCTGTGGTATCGGTTTTGATCGGGTTCATATGCGAAGACTGAAAGACAATGCCGGGGAATCTGGCAGTCAGATCTTCCTTTAAGGCCTCGTGGTCGGTGCCGATCAGGTCATCTAAGCAGGTAACGATCAGAATGATCACTTTGGG
>JAILPR010000247.1 GCA_024699355.1 Lachnospiraceae bacterium | reverse complement strand
CCCGGGATGACTTTGGTCGTCTGCTCGCGAAACGGCAACAGCAGATCTTTCTCTAAGCCCCAGTCTAAAAAGGCGCCGATCTTCGTCACGTCTTTGACCGTCAAAAGCGCCACCTCGCCCAGCTGAAGCTTCGGCGTGTTGGTCGTCGCAATGATGCGGTCCTCCGAATCGCGATACAAAAAGACTTCCAGGCTGTCTCCGACCCCTGTCCCGTCCGGTACCTGCTTGCCCGGCAGGAGGACTTTGTCCTCTTCACTGCCGAGGTAGACACCGAACTCTACCTTCTTGATCACGGTTAATGTTTGCTTTTTTCCAATTTGTAATTCACTCATGTCATTCCGTCCTTTACGTAATGCCCGCCTGCGCGGGAGTGGCACGCCTTCGCGTGCATGTCGCCCCGGAGTATTCCGGGAAGTTCCTGCGGGTTCTGCCCGCTTACTTAGATAGTAGCACGATTATACTCATGCTGCATACAAAAAGCAAGCCCTCCCGGGCGCCGCTGCAGCACGCAGCCTGCGGCCCCGCCGTGCTTACCGGAAGATCTCTACGACCGCATACGGCGCGCCGTCTGCGTTATTGAGCGCCACGATGTTGCTCTCCTGACCTTCGTAGATCACCGGCGTCACTTCATCCTCCAGATAGGCCTGTGCCTTATATTCGACACGCAGGCGCTGTACCTGCGCTTCTTCGCCGAGCAGTTCCATCGCCATACGGACATACTGACCGTTGTTCACATGATGGTTCGTATCGAGGTGGTGCTTGGTGATCGTGATGTGCTCCGCTTCCTTTCCGCCTTCCGGCAGTGCGATCTTACGGGGCAGATACTCCATCTCCAGTTTTTCATGAATCGGATACGCCTCGTACATGATCTGCGGTGCCGGTGTCGGACGGTTCTTATCCATATCCAGCAACGTCCAGATCGTATTGGCTACCGCAATGCGCTCGCCGGCTTCATCAAACATCGCAAAGTTACGATATCCGAGAAAGCTCTTGATCTGATACGGATTTGTGATCACGCGCACCTGCTCACCGAGCTTTGGATAGCGCGCCACATCGATCTGCCACATATTCAGCACCCAGGCGCAATGAATACTGTCCATATATTCCAGATCCGCTCCGCCATCCATGCTCTGAAAGGTCGAGCAGTCCTGAAAATAATCCAGGAGTGACACCAATGTCAGCTCCTGATCCGCATTCACCTCGCTGTAGCGGATACGGCTCTCAAATCCGTAATACTGTTGCAATTCTTCCTTTGTCATCTTCTCCCCTGCCATTCTACCTTGCACATGTGTCAATAATTCCAAATACGCAGATCGGTTTGCACTTCTCCCGGATCCTTGTCACAGCCTCATACAGTGTCGGCATCGTGATCTCATCGCTTAAACTCCCTTTGTCTGGACTTGGATGCTGCGCTGTCCGCACTTCGTGATCGAGGGTCAGCGAGGCGCCTTCTGCTCTTCGCACGGTATTTAGGATCTGCCCCGTGCGATTGTGCGTCCGATAGCCACCTTTTTCTTTGGTGATGCAAACCGTGTGGACCTGTGCCATGATATCAAACGCATCATTATATACAACTGCAATAAAAACATCCGCCTTTTCCTGCAGCTCCGAAAGATTCTCCGTCGTCACCTTTCGGACCGTTGTCACCGGATAACCGTTTTCATTGAGATATCTTCGTACCGCCAATGGCGATGTGCCGAACTTTCCACCGCGCACGGCACCCTTCTTGGTAAAATACGAGATCATCCCCGCAATATCATAGGCACTCGTCCGGATCCCCAGCGCTTTCATGGCATTCCAGGCCGCCATGATCTCACAACCTGCAAAGGCCATATCGGTCTTGCCATAGCGGATGTTCATCCACTGCTTTTGATTCTCGATGTAACCCATCTCCGGCAAAGGACTGTCTTCTGCCAGGAGCCGCTGTACATTCTCCCGTTCAATCTCAGCGATCTCTTCGCCCGTGAAAAACGTCAGATAGCTCCACGCATCATAAACATGTAACATCAACCTGTGATTTACTTTTTGTGGTATGAAGCTCTTCCAAAATCCCATCGCATACCTCGCCTCATCCGTGGTGCTCTGTGATCGCATCTACTAACAGAGTACTACAAATTTTTGAAATATCCTAGCCCGGGATGCCCCCTGCACCTGCAATAAAAAAACCCCAGAACGAAGTTCTGAGGTTTAAGCAGCGCTACCAGGATTCGAACCTGGAAATGACGGAGTCAGAGTCCGTTGCCTTACCGTTTGGCGATAGCGCTATGCAACTTACTTGAACGATTATAGCGAAGTTGTTTTCAAAATGCAAGCACTTTTTTCATTTTTGTTGTGAGGTGGGAAATTCCGCTGTTTTATCATAGTTTTCCCACAGTGCATCAGGATGCAAACTGCGTGCTTACTAAGCGCACGACTCTTTTGTGCGAGCGAGGCCATGGGCAGGCCAACTCGCCCAAAGGGCTCAAACAGTGCCTGCCCATTGGCCTGCACAAAAGGGCCGTGCGCTAAGTGCGCTCGCAATGTTTGCCTCCCGATGCCTGTGGAACGATCTGAAAATCAGTGCTTTTACCACCACGCAAAAATGAACAGCTGCCGGCCTAATCACCCTCCCGGTCTTTCCGCTCAGCCCTTGCGGCTTTTTCTCTCCCACGGATTGCATATCGCATGCGTACAAAAAAGACAGTTGCTTGGCGTGTGTCCTTAACAAGCGGAGATTTTGGACCGGGGCGGGTTCGCATTGTCTGAGGGCGCTCTGCGCCCGAGTTTGCGAAACACGCGCCGTGTCTGTCCAAAAGCCCGCGCGTTTAGTACACACGCCCGGCAACTGTCTTATTGTACGCATTGACTATGCCATTTAAACCTCAAACATCAATTCCCCATACGTCGGGATCGGCCACAGATCTTTATCAACGATCATCTCCAGCTCATCCGCCGGTTTCCGCAGCGCACTCATCGCCGCTTTCACGGTATCCTTATAGAAGAACGCCAGCTCTTTTGCGTCTGCGATGGTGCCGGCCTTTTCCTCGGCCGCACGAAGCTCTTTTAATGCCTTCTGCTCAGCGACAAGCTTCGCGGAGGACTCTTTTAACAGTTCCGTCTCAACAGATGCATCACCACCCGCCTGCTTTACTGCAATCGCAGTATCTGCCAGACGCTTGTTGTACTTGATGACAGCCGGAATGATCTGCTTGCCGGCCATCTCGATCATGGTCAGTGCCTCTATGTTAATGGTCTTTGCATAGGTCTCGTAGATGATCTCTTCACGGGACTCCAGCTCTACTTTATTGAAAATATGGAACTTCTCAAACAGTTCCACGGATTTCTCTGTGGTCAGTGCAGATGCCGCCTCGATCGTGGATTTGATATTCGGCAGGCCTCTTCTCTCTGCTTCCGCTACCCACTCGTCGGAATAGCCGTTGCCGTTGAAGATGATGCGCTGATGCTCGGTCAG
>JAILPR010000166.1 GCA_024699355.1 Lachnospiraceae bacterium | reverse complement strand
TTCGTTCCGTTTGTATGCGGTCCGGGCGCAGCATTACTGCGCAAGGATCCCCAACTGTTTGAGGAATGCTTCCGTATATGCGCGGTAGCTCACCGGATCTACGATCACCGCTTCCGCATGCGCTGCCCCCTCGATCAGATGTACTTCGCCATACCCCTTTGTGCGCTTGCACATCTCTTCGGAATTGCGCGGCGGGATCAGGGTATCCTTACTGCCATGCAAAAACAGGATCGGAATCTCATTCTCCGAAAGCGCCATGATCGGCTGCATCTCCCGGAAGGAATGATGATAGCGAAGCTTTGCACCAAAATCCGCGACCGGATAGAGCCACTGCGGCACGTGCATCATCCGAAAGCCGCCCCGCAGGACATTCTCAATATCCATAAAGCCACAGTCGGCAACGACGAAATCTGCCGCCGGCCGGTACTTAAGCGCCGTGATCGTCGAGGCTGCCCCGAGCGACTCACCGTGAAGGCCAAGTACCGAAAGATCCGGATATCTTTGTCTGATGTCCTGAACCAGGGCTGCGATATCCCTGCCTTCCCGAATGCCGTAGGTCGTATAGGTCAGCTGATTTAATCCATGTCCGCGCAGGTCGTAAATAATGCAGTGAAAGCCCAGTGCCAGATACAGCGGGACATACTTTAAGGCGCCCATCCGGTTATCCGTATAGCCATGCGAGATCAGCATATAGCGGGTGGTCGGGACAGGGTTCTTTAAAAGCTGCACATGCAGCTCATACCCGTCTGTGCTTTGGACGATGTACTCTTCTTTTTCGATCGTTTCATAAAACGAAGTATCGTAATGCGCCGTTTGCCAGGCAAATGCCTCCTCGAGGCTCTGACGCTTTCCGGTCATGATAAAGGTCGCCAGCCCCAGTGCTGTGCCCAAAAGCAGGATCAGTAAGATCAGGATCACCACCGGGATGATCACCACATAAACATTCATCATTTCATTGCCCTCATGGTTTGTGCATACTCTTCCCCGCATTATATCAAACTTCCGCGACTTTATATAGCCCGCGGGGAATGCCGGCGCACGCGCCCACGCGCCTTTGGCGTAAGACTTTGGCCTGCGGCATGCCCCCGCCTGGCGGCGGCGCAAAAAAGCCACCATCCGAAAAAAGGATGGTGGCTATCGTCAACAGTTACAAATGTTTTTCTGCGCCGCTTTATTGCAGATCATTTCGCACGCAATACGTTGCTGCAGATCATTCCCCGCGCTGCGCTTTGGTGAATTCTTCGATGATGCTCTCCTCCGGCTCCTTGGTCAGAAGTGATACCACAACCGCCAGGATCAGGGAAAAGATAAAGGCCGGCAGAAGTTCATAGATGGCAAATGCGCCTCCCAGCGGTTTTACCAAAAACTTCCAGATAAATACCATGGCACCGCCGCCGATCATCCCGGCCAGCGCGCCCTGCTTTGTCGTTCTCTTCCAGAAGAGCGACAGCAGCATCACAGGTCCGAAGGCACCGCCGAATCCGGCCCATGCAAAGGATACAATCCGGAATACCGAAGAATCCGGATTTAAGGCAAGGATCACGCCAAGAACTGTGATCGCTACAATCGCGATTCTGGCAACGAGGATCTTTTTCTTCTCATCCATCTTCACCTGTAAAAACTCACCCATGATGTTCTCTGATACGCTGGATGCGGCAGCAAGCATCTGGGAATCCGCTGTCGACATGGTCGCTGCCAGGATTCCTGCCAGGATCAGGCCTGCCACGATTGCAGGGAAAATACCGTGCTGTGAGATCAGATCCGAGATCTTCACGATGATCGTTTCCGATGTTGCAGCGGTATCGAGATACTCGATCGCACCTGTTGAGGTGACTGCAAGTCCCGCAAGACCGATGAGCATTGCGATGCCCATTGCCAAAAATACCCAGACTGTCGCAACTCTTCTCGACAGAGACAGTTTCTGCTCATTCTCGATCGCCATAAATCTCAGTAAGATATGCGGCATACCGAAATAGCCAAGTCCCCACGCCAGGGTGGAAATGATGGCGATCACGCCGCCGTAGCTGGCTGCGGTATTGTTTGCCACATCATGATACAGAGAAAGACTGATGTGTCCCGGCAGTGCTTTGGCATTTTCCCAAACGACATCAAAACCGCCTGCGACCGTCACCGCAAATCCAAGAACAACCACCAATGCGATCGACATAACGATACTCTGGATAAAGTCTGTCGTCGATACAGCCTTAAAACCGCCCATGATGGTGTAGCCGGTAATGATCAGTGCGGATGCGATCATCGCTACCATGTAGTTGACGCCAAAAAGCGAATGGAACAGTTTACCGCAGGCTGCGAAGCCGGATGCGGTATACGGTACGAAGAAAACGATGATCACGATCGCCGCGATGGCACTTAAATGATTCTTCGTATCGTGGAATCTCTTTGAGAAAAACTGCGGGATGGTATAGGCATCGATATTGTATGAATATTTACGCAGTCTCTTTGAAACCAGAAGCCAGTTCAGATAGGTTCCTACCCCCAAACCAAGGATCGTCCAGAACGGCTCACAGATACCGGATAAATACGCAAGTCCCGGGATTCCCATCAACAGCCAGGACGACATGTCCGAGGCTTCTGCGGACATCGCGGTCACCAGCGGTCCGATCTTACGTCCACCCAAATAAAAATCGGTGGAGTTACTGTTGTTTTTGCTGTTCATAAAGCCGATCGCAAGCATCAGCAGCAGATAAACAGCAATCGTTACCATAATGCAAAAAGATAATGTATTCATATGCTCTCCTCCAAG
>JAILPR010000170.1 GCA_024699355.1 Lachnospiraceae bacterium | reverse complement strand
ATTGCAAAACTGCCGTAGAAAAGATACCTGATTATGCAAGTCATCTTTTTGATTTCTTGTAGACACTCTGGCATAAATAACAATCTGACGATTATCATTTTCTGTGTTTATACCTTTAAACTGAAGATATTGGTCATAAGTATAATAACGCCTATCAGTTGGAGTTCGGTTCGCCTTTAGAGTTCCTTCCCTATCCCAACGCTGCAATGTCTTAACGGAAACCCCCAATAGTTCGGCAAAATCTTTTGGCTTGTAATTTGTGATATTTGATGTGTTCATAATGACTTACTCCTTTGAACACATTTAAACACGTTTAATCACAATGGTCAATGTTTTAGGTTGTTTAATATTTCTCCTTCTCTTTCTCGGTGCCGCGCTTAATAACGTGCCGGCAGCCAGACCTTCATCTCGCCTTCGCCGCGGTTATCCCACGCAAAGTACGGGATCAGCCGGATCCGGACTTCTTTCATCTCCACCCGGTCAATGGCATGATAAAGGCTCTCTCCGGTATCTCTCCGATCGCTCCGGATCAGTGCCTTCGTGGTCAGCGCCAGAACCTCTCTTCCCGCGATCGTAACCTCTTCCGGCAGGAATTTCGCCGACGGATCGATGATAAGGTTTGTCACTTCCTCCCCGGCCGTATCCGGGCTCTCCACGCAGTATACGAGCGGTCCTCTCATCACAGCGACCTGATTGATATCTTCCTCGACCATCGGATTGGCTGCCATACAAACTGCCGGCATATCGAGCGTTAAGCAGATGGTGCTCTCCCCTGCAGGCAACGCTACCGCAAGGTAACTTCCCGCATCGTTCAGATTGATCGGACGCACGGTGCCGTCCGCCTTCAGGATCCTGCCGCTCTCGCACCATGCCGGAATCCTCAAATACAGCTTACACGGATTTTGGACCCCCTGCACGTGGAATTTGATCACACCGTCATACGGGTAATCGGTCTGCTGGGTGATCTGCATCGCATGTCCCGCAGCATCGTGCACTGTAGCGCTGTTTGCCCCGTAAAGTCCTGCATAGAGATTGCCGTCCGCATCGCAGCTGTAGGCATATTCTGCACTTTGCGAAAGCATCCTTGCGATGTTCGGCGGGCAGCAATAGCTCGTGATATATTCGGTTCTGGTCAGCGGCCAGATCAGTTCGAAATCCAGCCCCTTGGTACGGCGCAACATATTCTCGTAAAAGAACTTCTTACCGTCCAGGGAGATCGATGCCATATTCACATTCAGGAAGGCTCGCTCGATCATATCAAAATATTCGGCCTTCGGGTCCATCTGGAACATCCGGTACGCCCACATGACGAGGCCGACCGATGCACACGTCTCATTATACGCCGTGTAATTGGGCAGCTGATATTCGTAGCCGTAGGCCTGATGCACCAACTGATGGTCAAAGAAATATCCGTAAGGTGATGCCCCGTTATAAAGCGCACCGCATCCGCCTGTGATGTAGATCTTCTTCGTCACCAGGCTGTGCCATACATTTTCCAGGACTTCACGATACCCGGCATCTCCGTTTTCCAGATACAGATCTGCCAGGCCGGCGTAGAGATAATTGGCTCTGACCGCATGACCGATGATCTTACGATGTTTTTTTAGCGGAAGCTTATCCTGATTATCATCCAGTCCCTCTTTCACCGAATCACGCAAACGGATCGCCTGCGCCGCCAGATCCAGATACTTCTGTTCTCCGGTCGTCCGGTACATCTCGATCAGTCCCATATAGTGCGATGGGCAAACCGCCGTCCGCACCTCTCCGGTCCGCTCGGATTCATCATACAGCTCCTGCAGATAATCCGCCGCCTTTTTCGCAATGTCCAGGAAGTTGTCCTTGCCGGTAATGCGCTTATGCAGACACGCAGACGTAAACAAATGCCCCATGTTATAAACTTCAAAGTCATTGATGTCACCACCTCTGTGGGCCGTGCCATCCTTCTCGCCGATGATCTGCTTGGTGGACAGATATCCATCCGGCTGCTGTGCCTTGCCGATCAGCTCGATGTAGGACTCGATATCCTCCTGCAGTGCGGTATCATTCAGGGTATACGCCGTGTACACCGCCGCCTCCAGCCATTTGTAAAAATCTCCGTCGCCAAAGACCGTACCGTCAAAGCTACCCTGCGCCTGCCCCGCACAGATCTTGAAATTTTCAACGATATGGCTGATCGATGCGGAATCAAACATCCGCCGCAGCTGTGGTACCGTCGAGGTCATACAGGTCTCGGTACGCTCCTTCATCAGGCCGCTCTCCCACTTCGTATCACCAAACGGAAGGGGATGTACTTTTGCATAGGTAGATCCGGTTGTATCAGTCAGCATGGTTCTCTCCTTTGTATGTATCCAACTCCTGTTCCATATTTAACACCAGGATATTCCAGTTGATAAATCCGCCGTTCATCACGGGCTTTCCGGTAAACGGATCATAGTATTCATGCAGGCTTTTGCTCTCCTCTAAATCCCGGGTCAGGAGTGCCGCACTCTTTTCATACATCTCCCGTGCCTCTTCCACAAAGCCGTAATTGAGCATGCCGCGAAAGACACAATAATTGGCAACCAGCCAGATCGGTCCCAGCCAGTTTGACGGATTGTTGGTTGCTTCTAAATTAAACATCTTTTCATTCTTTGCCAGCGTCGGAATGCCATAGTTGCTGCCAAAGGCCGCTTCATCATGAAGGTGCAGACGCATGGCCTCCGCTTCCTGTTTCGTTGCAAAGCCTTCGCACAAGGGCAAAAATCCGGACCAGACCTGGATACGGATCGGCAACGACTTCCAGAATACTCCCAGCCCCTGATGAAACCAGTCATATTTCCGCGTCTCCACATCGACATCGACCGAATAAAAGAACTGATCTCTCTGATCAAAGCACTCTTCATGGATGGCCCGGATCAGTGCCTCTCTTTTTTGCATAAGAGCCGCGCCGTCTTCTCCTGCTTTTTGCAGGATCTTTGCCGCACAGCCAAGTTCCGTGACCATAAAGCTGTTCAAAAAGATGTTTGCAGTCGAAAATTTCGGACGCCCAAATGATGCCGGATCGTTATCCATGCCGATCATGATATCGTCACACCAATAGTATAACCCCGTACGTGCATGATAGTAATGTGCATCGTAGCACTCCAGATATTTTCGAATCTGCGCCGCATAGCCAAGTGCCCAGTCATAGGAGCCGGTAAACTCCGAGATCAGCTCGATCTGCCTGCACAGAAACGGTTTGTGCATGTTCATCAGATATCCGTTTTGATGCTGCGTATTTAAATAGGGCTCCGAAAGCTGTTTATCAAACAGTTTGTTTTCGATCATCATCGGAATATAACCATCCGCCAGCTGATGATCAAAAAAGTTCCGGACATTGCCTTTGGCGTGCTCGATGATCCGCTCTCTGAGCGATGTATCTTTGAGCCGTTTGGTCAGCGGCAACAATCCATATACGCTCCAATAGGTATCCCAATCCCAGACATTTCCGTCATAGACCGATCCCGGATCGATGAACGGATACTTGATAAAGCCGACCGGATTTTTGAGCACCGTCCCGATATTTTTTTCAATATAACGATAGATCTTCTCTGTCGACATTGTTTCTCCTTTAACGCGTGATTGGGAGAGATGCAGGCATCTCTCCCAGTGTTGCTACTCCACCCTCATAAATTGCTTGATCATCCTTTGACCGCACCTGCCGTCATACCCTCAATGATCGTCTTATTGAGGATCGTGTACAGGATCAGCATCGGAAGAATACTCATTGAAACGGATGCAAAGATCGCGCCCCAGTTTTTCGATCCGAACTCATCGGAGAAATACATCAGACCGGTCTGCACCGTTTTTAACTTGGTATCGCTGACAAAAGTCATGGAGAATAACAGATCGTTCCATTTGAAGAAGAACTGTAATACCAGGACCGTGACGATCGCATTCTTCATCAGCGGGATGACAATGTGATACATCAGCGAATAAATGCCGCAGCCGTCGATGACTGCCGCTTCCATGATCTCATCCGGAAGGCTTCTGAGATATCCCGTCACCAGATAGATCGACAAGGACAGACCGAATGCGATGTAGGAAAAGATCAGCGCCCAGCTCGTATTATATAAGCCGGCACGATTGTAAATCTGAAACAACGGGATCAGGGCCGTTGCAACCGGCACCATGATACCCATCTGGAAATATCTGGCAACCACGCCCTTTAATTTCCAGTCCATCTTGGTTACCGCGAATCCCACCAGTACCGAAAAGATCACGATAAATACCAGCGAGATCAACGTATCGACCAGAGAGTTTTTAAAGAAGATCGCCATGTGACCTCTGGTCCAGGCATCCACATAGTTTTGGAAATAGAATCCTTTGTTCAGTGCATACGCCGGATATGCCGACCACTCATAGGACTGCTTGAGTGATGCCGAGAGCATCCAGAAGATCGGGTAGATCTCAACGATACAGATGCACAGGATCAGGATCTTTATCAGAACGGATTTCACCGTAACTTTCTTTTTCGTTTTTTTCATATCTACAGCTCCTTCTTATCGAATCGCCCGATGATAAAGGATCCGACGACGCACATTAAGAAGATAAATATTGCGATGACAGAACCATACCCGACCTTATTGTAGGTAAAGGATACCGAATACATATACATCGACAACGATCTCGTCGCTGTACCCGGACCGCCGTTGGTCAGTGCCAGTGCAGATTCGAACATCTTCACGGTACCGGTAAAGCTAAAGGTTAACGATGTGATGATCATCGGTCGAAGAAGCGGTGCCAGAATATAACGGAACAATTGGAATCCACCGCAGCCATCGATCCTGCCGGCTTCAATGACATCACTCGGGATATCAAGAAGTGCGCCATAAAAGATGACTGAGTAAAATCCCATCGCTACCCACACATCCATGGCGATGAGGGAGCCAAGTGCTGTTTTGGCCTGTCCGATCCAGGGCTGAACCAGGCTTTGTAATCCAATGCCGGAGAGCAGGGAGTTTAACAGACCGTAATTTGGCTGAATCTCATAAATCTTGGCAAACAGCTGACCGACCGCAACCGTCGGCAGTACGACCGGGAAAAATACCAGGGTACGCACCAGACTTTTAAACTTTGTCAGCCAGAAGTTAAACATCAATGCGAGTAATAATCCAAGTCCAACCTGCCCGAGCATTACAAATGCGATGTACTTTAAGTTGACCATCAATGATTGGCGGAAATTATTATCCGAAAAGAGTTTCATGTAGTTTTTGAGCCCCGCAAATTCCCATTTCAGGCCCGGAGTTCCGGCGTACAGGGAATAATAGAAGGACCAGAGTACCGGCAGCATGACAATGATGGTGTAGAGGATCAGTGCCGGGAGAACAAATAATGCAATTGCTTTTTTGTTGGCTAATACCTTTTTCATATGCTTCCTTTAAAATGAGCCGGCGAATTACTCCGCCGGCTCGTCTCATTTTGATCAAACTGGTCAGTTTCCATGGTGTCTTATCTAAGTTGTCATCCTCTCAGTCTGCATCAATCTGGTTTATTCAGCGGACATGTCATATGCATCCTGGATGGACTGCATATATTCTTCCGGAGTCATTTCGCCGGACAGAAGCGGCTGAACGTTCTGCTGTGCAGCATCAGACATTTCTGAACCCATGGTTGCTTCATACCATGTGAATGCACCCTGTGCTTCGGTCAGCTTATCCAGTACAAGCTGGGTATATGCACTGACATCGCCTGCATCTACAGTGTAGGTATAACCCTTAACGGAACCCTGCTCCTGCATTGCGATATCACCGATATGCTCTACGAAGTACTTTAAGAACCATGCGGTTGCTTCATCATACTTATCAGCAGATAAGCAAAGGATGTTACCACAGTTCATGGAGTAATCATCTGCACCGGAGATGCTTTCATCCACAACCGGAATGTTGAAGAATCCGATACCGTCCGGACCTGCAGCGTTTGCAGACTCATCATTTAAGTTGGAAGTAAACCAGGAACCGTTGTAGAAGATAGCAGCTTCGCCGGTCATCAGCATGGAACCTGCAGTACTCATATCAACGGTGTTAACACCTTCACCAAAGTAGCCCTTGTCAGCCCACTCCTGGATCTTTGCAGCAGCTGCCACATAACCTTCATCGGTGTACTTTGCTTCG
>JAILPR010000161.1 GCA_024699355.1 Lachnospiraceae bacterium | reverse complement strand
GATCGTTTCGTACATGATCTTTCTGGTACTTGCCGGAGAAGATTTTACGACCATGATGCCGATCCTCTCGGCCTTCAGCGTGGCTGCGATCCGCCTCATGCCGAGTGCGAACCGGATCAACAATCAGCTGACCAGTATCGCATTTTATGAACCGTTCTTCATGGGCGTCAGCGATAACCTGCAGGATGAGATCTCCGGGAAAAATACCGACATGAGCTTTGCAACGAATGTCACAGAGAAGTTGCCGGTGACCAAAGAGATCGAGCTGCGCGATATCACGTATGCTTATCCGAATACGGATGTGCTGATCTTCGATCATGCAGGCATGACGATCCCGGTCGGCAGCAGTGTCGGTATCGTCGGCACGTCCGGCGCCGGGAAAACGACCGTCGTCGATATTTTGCTCGGACTCTTAGAGACAAAGAGCGGCGGCGTCTATGCAGATGGTGTCAATGTAAAGACGCGATACAGAGAGTGGCTCAAAAATATCGGTTATATCCCGCAGATGATCTTTATGCTGGATGATAATATCCGTAAAAACGTTGCCTTCGGCATCCCGGAGGACGAGATCGATGAACAGCGTGTCTGGGAAGTCTTAAAGGAAGCACAGCTTGATGAATATGTGCGCTCGCTCCCGGAAGGACTCGATACCAGCATCGGTGAGCGCGGCATCCGTATTTCCGGCGGTCAGCGTCAGAGAATCGGTATCGCCAGAGCACTTTATTATGATCCGGAGGTGCTGATCCTGGATGAAGCGACTTCGGCCCTTGATAATGATACCGAGGCGGCCATCATGGATTCGATCAATTCCCTTCATGGGCGCAAAACGCTGGTGATCATCGCACATCGTCTGCAGACGATCGAGAAGTGCGATCTGGTATTCCGCGTGGAAGGCGGACAGGTAAAGGTGGAGAAATCCGTATGAAAGTAAGTGTCATCGTGCCGGTATACAATATGGCGGCAGACGGAAAACTTGCATATTGTCTGGATTCCATTCTGGGGCAGACCCACAAGGAACTGGAGATCATCGCGGTGGATGATGCATCCACGGATGAGTCGTTTCGGATCCTGCAGGAGTATGCGGATGCGCATCCCGGTATTGTCAAAGCCTTGCACAATGAAGAAAATCTCAAACAGGGCGGTGCCAAGAACGTCGGCTTAAAGGAGGCGACGGGAGAGTGGATCAGTTTTATCGACAGTGACGACTGGATCCATCCGACCTTTTATGAAAAACTGCTGGCAAAGGCACAGGAGAGTGGCGCGGATGTCGTCGGCTGTGATTATAATCTGGTGCATTCTCACACGATGGAGGTGGGAGAAGTCATCGTCAATAACGATCCTGCACAGGCCGGTGTCTGCACACAGGAGAAGAAAAAACTCCTTGCGATGCGTCCGGGCAGCATGGTCATCAAGATCTACCGACGCGATCTGATCTTTGATCATTTGCTGAATTTCCCGGAAAAGATCTTTTATGAAGATAACTGTGCGGGCACCATCTGGATGCTGTATTGCAAACAGTTCGAGAAGGTGAACGAGCCGCTGTATTACTATTATCAGCACGAGGTTTCAACGGTGCATACCATCACGGAGGAGCGCTGCAGAAACCGCATGAGTGCGGGCGAACAGCTGGTGATGGAAAGCAGCATGCGCGGCTTTCTGGAACCGTATCATGACGAGATCGAGTACCGCTTTACCGAAATTTACTACAGCACAACGCTGTTTTCGTATTTATCCGGGGTATCGCATGTCTCGGTGGCGTTTTTGGATGAGTTGCGAAACGGGATATTGACCTATTTTCCGGAGTTTCGATCAAACCCGTATTATCTTGCGGGAATGGGGGCAGAAGAGAAAAAACTGATCGGTCTGCATATGAAGAGCAGTCTGATCTTACTTTGGTATTATCGGCTGCTTCATGCGGCAAGGGCTGTCAAAAAGAGGATTCATGCGCACTAAATCACGGATACAATATCTGATACGGGGACTGATGGCTGCAGAACTGATTTGTGCAGTCATTCTTTTGGTATGCTTTGCGTGTATGCCGAGAGCACAGATCGTACTGGACGCCTCCAATACACAGGCCCTGCAGGGTGCCTGGCAGGAAGATGGCAGGTACGTCTGCATGCAGGGAAGTGCGGGCGTTTGTCTGCAAAGTGTGCCGCTGTCGCTGGATGCGGGCGTATACCGCGCAGAGGTATCGTATGATGCGGATGCGGAGGCAGCGCTTCTTTTGCATGATGAGAGTGGCGGATATCATCAATTGCTGACGACGGCAGTTTCGATGTATGACCGGACCAAGGCAACAGAGGCAAGCGTCGGAATTTATCTGAAGCATCATACGGATGGAGCGATACTGGAGATCTTATACGGCGCGGGAGCGGAACTGACCGTTTCCTCCCTGACCCTGACCGCAACCGGGCAGCAGTATACGATCTGGCTGCTTTGGCTACTGCTGATCAGTCTGCTCGCGGATGGCACCTTACTGCTCTATGACCGGTGGCAGCGCGGCGTTTTGTCCAAAGCGCAGCTATCCTGCGGGATGTTACTTGTCGCAATATGGATTGTTTCCTGCCTTCCGCTGATGACGGATCAGGCGGTGTATCAGGATGATCTGTTTTTTCATC
>JAILPR010000113.1 GCA_024699355.1 Lachnospiraceae bacterium | reverse complement strand
CATAAAGACTGGACGCCGGATCTGGAGAAAAACAAAACGCAGCCGGATGATCCGTTCAAACCCTATGGTGCAACACCGGGGCACGGGATCGAGTGGGCGCGCCTGATCACACAGTGGGCACTCTCCACACAAGAGCACGTGGTGGATGCACAGAAATCGGCAGGCGGGCAGCATGCGGCGGATGCGGCATTTTCGGCGCAGCCCTACATCGAGGCGGCTGAGCAGCTCTTTACCCGTGCGATTGCGGATGCCTGGTGTGCAGACGGTGAGCGGGGGATCGTCTATACCACGGATTGGAACGGGAACCCGGTAGTGCATGACCGGATGCACTGGACGCTCATGGAAGCGATCAACACCTCTGCGGTGCTTTACCGTGTGACCGGCAAAGACGCCTATGCGGCGCGCTATGCGGAGTTTATGGCGTATATGGAAGAGGTGGTGCATGATCCGGTGCATGGATCCTTCTATCATCAACTGGATGAACACAATCAGGTCAAGGGTACGGTATGGCCGGGCAAGTCCGATCTGTATCATGCATTCCAGGCAATGCTGATCCCGTACGGGGATCCGGCAGTATCTGTGGCAAGCGATGTGGCACGGAAAAAAGCATAAAGAAAATGCAGGAAGGAGCGTAGGTTACGCTCCTTTTTTAATTAAGTCCAAAACAGAATAATAAGCGTCTGTAACGGAATAGCGTAGGGCTCTGTGGAACTATACAATGAACTTATTAGGGATGATATGAGTTTTTACACAATGGTTTCTTACGGAGGAGAACACATGATGAACGAGGCAAAAAAGACAGAACAGACTAGATTATCGGAACCTAATTTATTTCAAACGATTTTATTTCAGATCGCATCACTCAATGTGATGACACTGATCGTATTTCTGGTCGTGACCGTACTGTTGATCACGAGTCTGCAGTCGGTATGTAATGATGCATACGGCAAGTTTAACCGTACCGCAAACCTGATGACCTACGAAAGTGAGATCAAGAAAAATCTGGAAACCATAGATCTGACGACCGAGATCATCGTGACGATGTCCTTATCTCAGGCGGATATGTCGGGACTGATCGAAGGATTCTCCGATAACCTGGTGGCAGCGGAAGGCAATGTCAATACGACGCTCGATGAGATGACCTCGTTAATGTCCGGCATGACGATCCCGGGCGGACAGGAAAACAGAGAAGCGATCATCGCTGCATATCAGACGTATGAAACTGATATCGAAAGCATTCGTACCGCGATCCTTGCCGGAGATGGCGAGAGCGCTGTAACGATCTTAAACAGCGATGAATTCACCGCAAACAGAGAAGCGATCACCGTTGCACAGGACGCGTTTGATGCGATGCTTGCAAACGGCGTGACCAATATCAAGACGACCATGGACCAGAGTGTGGGCAGTTGCATGGGAGCTGCGACGATCGGTGTGATCATCTTTATCCTTGTGATCGTATTGAACATGATCCTGAGCTATCGCAATATCGTGCAGGTGGTCAAGAAGGTTGCCGGAGAGATCAATGTCATGATTAAAGATATCAAGAGCAGCCATGGAAATCTGCAGGCAAGGATCACGGCAAAGAGCCACACGGAGATGGCACTGATCATCAACGGTATCAACGACTTTGTCGAGACATTGCAGGCAATTATCAAAGAAGTGAAGAACGGCATCGTGATCCTGACCGATTCGGCATCGAGCATGTCGGGCGAGATCGAGATGGCCAATGACAATATTACCAATACCTCGGCAGCACTGGAGGAACTTTCCGCCGGTATGGATACCGTATCCACCACGGCCAATGAGATCTCCGAGCGCCTTGGCGGTGTGAAAACAGCGACAGAGGAAATCAACAGCGCTGCAGCAGAAGGTGAAAATACCGCCAATGACATCAAAGCGGAAGCGGATGTCATTAAGGAAGAAGCGACGCAAAAGAAAGACAATACCGGCAGACGTATGGAAGAACTCAGCAGAGTGCTTGACCGTTCCGTAAAAGACAGTGAAAAGGTATCGCAGATCAGCGAGCTGACCAAGGTCATCCTGGATATTGCGGGACAGACCAATCTGCTTGCCTTAAATGCCAGCATTGAGGCGGCAAGAGCAGGAGAGGCGGGACGCGGTTTTGCGGTTGTTGCGCAGGAGATCAGTGAGCTTGCGGACAACAGCAGACAGACGGCCGGCAACATCCAGACCATCAGTGCGGAAGTGACGGATGCAGTACAGAATCTGTCCAAGAATGCCATGGAGGTCATGGAATTTATCAACACGACCGTACTGGCCGATTATGATGCCTTTGTAAAGACCGGTGAAAAATATGAGGATACGGCGGAGACCATGAACCGGTTCTGCCGCGAGTTCGCTTATAAAGCAGAAGATCTGCGAAACATCATGAATGAGATTGTCAATTCGATCGAGTCGATCATCGATTCCGTCAACCAAAGTACGGAAGCCATCAGTATGTCGGCAACGAATTCGCAGAATCTCGTCAATGAGATGCAAGGCATCGTAGATTCCATTGACCAAAACAGTGAGGTAACCGGAAAACTCGAAGAGAGTACCCGGAAATTTGAAATTGTCTGACAGACATGAAATAGCCAGCTTCCATCCATTCGATGTGTGAAAGGGGAAGGCAGTCGATGAAGTTCATCGGCTGCCTTCTTTCGTGAAGCACTTAAATGAAGTCGTGATTGCTTTCTTTCATGAAAAACTCAATAAACTGACGGGCGGGAGTGCTCAGTTTGGCATCTTCCGGATAGCCCAGAGAAAGGGTAGAGGTGATGGTCGGCGTCACCTCGGCACAAAAAAACTGTTCCTTAAAATTCTCCAGAGCGCTTTCGTATCCCAGAAACGGCGCACTTAAGACCAGGGCGATACATTGATCTTTGGCACTCATTGCCAGGAGATTGATCGGCCGATGGCTGGTGTAGTAAATGTTGGGAACGACACCGGCGTTACGAAATGCATTGATGATCACTTCATAAAACATGGTCCGTTCCGGAAGGATGCAGAGGCGATGACCTTCTAGATCCTGAAACGACAAGGACTTTTGTCCGTATAAACAATGGCCTTTGGGAATCAGGGCGACCAGATGATCCTGCGCATGCGGCAGCACGGTGATGTGGGTTCCTTCCGCTGTTTTGGCAGAGAGTGCCGGCTGGAAAAAACGCAAAAATGCGACATCGACACTTCCGCGCATCAGATGATGGATCAGATCATTGGAGTCTGCTTCATCAATCTGGATCTTGATCTCGGGATGGAGCTGTTTGAAGCGACTGATGAGTTCGGTGATGTGATATTGCGGCATCGACGGGATCGAGCCGATCGTTAAGAGATTGAGCTTTTTACGATTCAGTTCATGCCGGTACTGATAGTGGATCTGACTGATCTGTTCCGCATACGGATAGAGCTGCTCACCGTATTCCGTCAGTTCCACGGAGCGGGTGTTGCGGTCAAAGAGCGGCACGCCCAATGTTTCCTCCATTGCCTTGATATGTTTGGAGAGTGTGGACTGATTCATAAACAACATCTCACAGGCACGCGAATAATTTTTCGTCTGCGCCAGCATCAGAAATTCCTGTAAATATTCCAGATTCATAGGTCCCCTCCTACACTGAAGATATTGTATTTATTCTAAAATAGAAAAAGTACTTCGTAAAGGGGCGGCGTGGGCGAAACGACGGCACGGACGAAGGGGCGGCGTGGGCGAAGCGGCGGGATTGTGCTATGATAGTTGTAACTAACGAAAGATGCGCGATGCGCTTCGGCAACGATGCCGACCGGGGCGCAGGGAGCGCTCAAAGGAGATGGCAACATGAAGATTACGGCACTTGTGGAAAATACGACGAAACGTGACTGTCCGACAGAGCACGGATTAAGTCTCTATATTGAGACCGCGCGGCACAACATCTTATTTGATACCGGACAGACGACACTGTTTGCGGATAATGCAGAGCGCTTTGGCGTTGACTTATCAAGCGTTGATCTGTGCATGCTTTCCCACGGGCACTATGATCACGGCGGTGGGTTAAAGAAATTTACGGAAGTGAATGACCACGCAAAAATCTATATGAATAAGCATGCGTTTGGCTGGCATTATCATGGAGAAGAACGTTATATCGGTCTGAACAGAGACTGGATCGATGATGAAGCGATGCAGGAACGCATCGTCTATGTGGACGGGGATCTGACGATCGATGAAGAACTCTCGATCTATGGCCCAAGACCACACAAGAAGATCGATATGGGGGCTGCCGGACTGACGATGAAGGTCGGCGGAAAGTTCCTGCCGGAGGATTTTCGACATGAGCATTATCTGTTGATCTGGGAGGGCGACAAAACGGTGCTGATCAGCGGCTGCTCGCATCAGGGGATCCTGAACATCATGGAATGGTTCCATCCGGATGTGTGCATCGGCGGCTTCCATTTCATGAAAGAGGAACCCGGTGAGAGGCTCCGCAGCTACGGCAAAGTGCTGGCTGGATATCAGACGACCTACTATACCTGCCATTGTACGGGCGTAGAGCAGTTTGCATTTTTACAGCCGATCATCCCGCAGATGCACTATCTGGCCGAGGGAGATGTGATCGAAGTTTAGAAAGCGCCGCGTGGCGGTCGTTGTATTTAACTTTGGAAGGCACCGCGTGGCGGTCGTTGTATTTAACTTTGGAAGGCACCGCATGGCGGGTGCCGATACAACAATTGTGTAGAGGGAAATGAAATGTATATCAACGAATATGGGAATCCGGCAGATCCGGTGGTGGTGCTCCTTGCACCCATGATGGTCTCCGGACAGGATTTGTATGAACTGATGCGTCCGTATCTGACGGGCAGTTATTGCATCATTGCACCGGATCAGGGAGGACATGGCAAGGCAGGCGCTTATGTGAGTGCGCAGGAGGAATACGCGCAGCTCAAAGCCTATTTGACAGAAAAAGGCTATCAAAACATTCGTCTCGCCTACGGCGCATCCCTGGGCGTGGCACTGGCCTATCGCCTCTATCGGGATCCGGACTTTTGCGTGGAGTACGGCTTTTTTGACGGCGTGGCGTTAACGAAGAAGGCACCGTTTGTAGAGCATATGATGAGCCGGATGTTTCGCGGGCGCAAACAGAAACTGGAGAAGCACCCTGTGGAAGCTTCTCCGAGTCTGGTAAAGTTCTATGGAACTGAGTTTGCAAAGATGATGACGGCAAACTTCCGCCGGATCACGCCGGAGGATATCGATGCGATCTGCGCGGCCTGCTGCCACTATGACCTTGCACCGATGAGCAGGGAACAACAGCAGCATCTGCACATCGAATACGGCAGCAGCGATCCGGATCTGCGCCTCTCAAAGAAGGCGCTCAAAACGATCTTTCCGGATGCGGAGGTCAAGATCCGCAAAGGCTATACCCACTGTTCATATATGGCACATCAGCCGCAGGCGTATGTGCGGGAGATCGAAGCGTGGATCGGCACTTCTCCGAAAACAGACCGTTCGTAACTGTAACTGAGTTATGACACAGTAACCGTAACTGATCTAAGACACAGGATCGGGGATGCGGAACGAAATTTCGGTAAACGCACCCTCGATACTGTTGATCGAGAGTCCGGCATCGATCCCATAGGCCAGGATCAGACGCAGATGGGTATTGGTCAGTCCGATGTGATCCGCGGATAATTCCGGGAGCATCTCCGAGGTGGCACTGATCCGGGCGAATTCATCCTGCAGTTCATGTAACTTTTCCGGGGCGATGCCAATGCCATCATCTTTGATGATCACTCTGGCAGCATCCGTCTCTTTCCGGACGGTGATCCATAGATGTCCGGCAGCAGGCTTATTGCGCAGTCCGTGGTTGATTGCGTTTTCGACTAGTGGTTGTAAGAGCATTTTTTTGATCGGCATATCCTGACATTCTTCCGCAATGTCAAAGGTTTCCGTAAATTTCTCCGGGAACCGTTTTTTCATGAGCAGAATATATTTCCGGATAAAATCCAGTTCCTGATAAAGCGCGGCATCCTCCTGCGGATCGCTGAGAGAATAGCGCATGACTTCGGAAAGGGATTTAAGCATTTCACTGCATTCGTTTTCTCCCTGTGCCAACTGAATGGATTTCCAATAGATGATGTTGAGCGTATTGTTCAAAAAATGCGGATTGATCTGATGCTGCAGGGCCTTGATCTGACTGAGCTGCAGCTGGGTCGACTTTTGGAGATTCTGCATTTTCAGGTAATCCTGTTCCAAAAACAGTTTGACGATATTGAGCTGAATGTAAGAGAACGGATCGAGGTTATTGCGATGATCCAGATCCATTTGGGATGCCAGATCCGGATTGGAAAGCAGGGCAATGACATGATCGACTTTGGCATGCTCGGATTTGGTACGATAAACGGCGATCATCGCGGTGGCCAATAGAACACACAGAAACAGAATCAGCGCAACCGTGGCAAAGGTGGTCGCAAAGCGATAGACATCCCGAACCGGTGTCAGGAGCACGTACTGCAGCCCATAGCTTCGCTCGGACCGAAGGGTATTGATCAGATATTTTTCATCACCGATGCGAATCGTAGAGGCCGTGTAATTCTCGGGAAATGCTTCCGGCAGGGCACTTGAGAGCAGAGACGGATCGGTGTTTACGCCATCTAAATATGAGCCGTTTGCATCAAAGAAGAGCAGCATCTGATCCCGATAGGCAAAGCTTTCTGCAACAGAGGCTTCCAGCTTTTCGAGATTGAGACTGTAGATGATCAGTCCGCTTTGCTTTCTTGTCGCACGATAATACAGGCGGCGGTAGATCTGCATGGTTTTGTTGTGCCTGTCGATATTGACCGGAGGAGTATCGTATAAGCTCACCCAGACATCATCCGCATGATCATGTGCAAGTGCCTCGGAGATATGCGCAAATTCGGTGTCGCTCAGGGTGGTCAGACGCTTGTTCAGCGTGGTCAGGATCTTTTGCTCATCGTTATTTAGGTAGAAGTAAATATTCTGTACGTAGTCGTTGGTAAATACAATATTGCGAAAATTGGCGGATAGAATATTGGCGAATCGAATGGAATTGAGTGATGTTTCGGATTCGGTGAACAGATCGGAGAGAAGCCCCGATACATCGGAATCTGTCGCCAGAATCAGGTAGGCATTGTCCAGATCGGTGAAAAACAGTTCCATCCGGTCATCGAGCTTGGTCAGAAGTGTTGCGTTATTACGCATGGTGGTCTCGTTGCTTTCACGGATCATGTGCATGAGACTAAAGCCGATGATGATGAGCATCGGCAGCAGCATCGTGATCATGTTGATCAGCAGCGATTTTTTGAAAAATTTAAACGTAACGGATTTATTTTTCATGTTCTTTGTATTCGGAAGGGGTCATGCCAAAGTAGGTTTTAAAAGCTCTGGCAAAATTGTTGGGATTGATGTAACCGACCAGTTCACTGATCCGGTAGATCTTTTGCGCCGGGTCGGATAAGAGGATCCTGGCCTGTTCCATGCGTGCCTGGGTAAGAAAATCCGAGAAGTTACGGTCGGATTTCTGACGGATCAGCTGGCTGACATAGGACGGGGTCAAAAACTGTTCCCCGGCAAAATCGGAGAGGGTCCCGTCACTGTAATGGGTATTGCAATACTGGCGCAGCGCCTGGATGAGGTCATCTTCCGTATCGTCCGCAAGGTCACTTTCCACGTGGTATTTTTTATCGAGTTCCGCGCGAACGGTTTCAAAGACTTCTTTGAGTTCCGCAAAGGTCGCGGGTTTGACCAGATAATAACGCACGCCGTATTTCATACCATCCTTTGCAAAGGTAAAATCATCGTGTGCGCTCAAAAAGATGACAACGATATCATCTGAGTATTCATGCAGTTCTTTGGCAAGCGTGATGCCATCCATCTCCGGCATGGTGATATCGGTGAGGACCACATGCACCGGATGCTCTTTGACATAGGTAAGGCCATGGGCGCCGGTATCACAAAGTCCGCAGACATGGAAGCCTTCTTCTTCCCAGGGGAAGCAGGAAGCAATCACATCTCTGGAGGAGGTTTCATCATCAACGATCAATAATTCATACATCTTCATTCCACCTTTGATCAGGGTTGATACGATACAGATATCATATCATAATTATCGGTGCGTTCTAAAATGATGATAGGCGGTCATAAAAAAAGATAGACTTTTAAGAGGGCGAGATCCAATGTCTGCTAGGGTCCATCAAAGCAGAACATCGACTATAATCAGATCATCAAAACGTTGCAACGATTGAATCGGTACATAGGAAAAGTGAAATGAAACCTGGGAGGGTATTGAAATGACACGAAAAGGCAGTAAAGCAATCGCGGTTGCCATGAGTATGGTAATGGCGTTTGGTATCGCAGGATGCGGAGAAAGTGCAGCTGCAGATACGACACAGAGTGCAGCGGAAACGACGGCAGCAGAAAGCGGCGCAGCCGAAACACAGGCGGCAGAAAGCGCAGCCACAGAGGAGCCGGTCACCCTTCGCTATGCGTGGTGGGGAAGTGACAATCGCCATGAAGCAATGCTTGCGATGATCGAAGCATTTGAAGCAAAGTATCCGAACATTACGGTAGAAGCGGAATATCAGGGATATGACGGATATTATGAGAAGATTATGACAGAATTATCCAGTGGGACTGCACCGGATGTGATGCAGATTGAAACCGGCTGGATTCCGGATATTCAGGGTGCAGGGGATTACCTTGCAGACCTGCAGACACTACCTGTGGATCTGACAACATTAAAGCCGGGACTTTTGGATGCTTCCGGCATGTATAACGGGGAAGCAAATCTGTTCCCATGCACCGTTGGCAGCTCCTGCGTCTATGTGAATACAGAGTTTGCATCGGCACACGGCATCGATCTTTCCAAAGTCTACAGCTGGGATGAGCTGATGGAACTGGGAAGTGCGATTCACAGCGAGAATGAGGATCTGTATCTGATGACAGCGGATACAGACATCCTGAATAAACTGTTCTTCCAGCCGTATCTGGTACAGAACACCGGTGTTGCACTCATTGACGAAGAGACCATGGAAATGACCTTCACCGAGCAAAACGCGGCAGATGCGTTCCAAATGATTCTTGATATGTATGAGAGTGGAACCTTAGAGCCATTTGGTGAAGCAAATACCTTTGCAGGCTCCATGAACCAGGATCAGAGATGGATCAACGGAGAAATCGGAGCGATCCTCGGCTATACGGGAAATGCACCGGTTTATCAGGATTCCACCACGGCAGCGGTAGATGTCATGGCCTTCCCGAGAATCGAGAATGCAAAGTCCAACGGTATCACTTATGCCGGCAATCGCGGCGCAGCGATCAACGCAAATTCCGAGAATATCGATACGGCAGCATTGTTTGTGGACTACATGATGAACGATGAAGAAGCGATTTCCATCCTGGGAACCAATCTGGGATTCTGCCCGACCACAACGGCAGATAAGGTTCTTCTGGCAGACGGCACCGTGGGTGAGCTGCAGACAAAGGGGATTGAACTTGCACAGCCGGATTCTTATGTGACCAATGCGACCAGTGGTAATACCGATCTTGCAACGACCAGCAAGGATCTGATCGAAGAAGTGGTATATGGCGAGGTAACACCGGAAGAAGCGGCAGCAGAACTTATGGAAAAATATCAGGAAATTTTGGATTTGCTGAAGTAATGCGGGGTTGAATCTCATCGGCAGGAAATGATCATGCGCATTTCCTGCCGTTTTTTTGCCCAAAATAAAGGAAGGATCAGCTATGGGATACTCGAAAAATTGGAAATGGGGCATGATCTTTATCTTGCCCTGGTTTTTAGGATTCTGCATTTTGCAGGCCTATCCGCTTATCATGTCACTGTATTATTCGTTTACGGATTTCTCCATTCTGGGATCCGGTGATTTTGTCGGACTGGATAATTACATTCGTCTCTTTACCAAAGACAAATATTTTATCAAGTCCTTAACGGTCACCTTTAAGTATGCGCTGATCTCTGTGCCGATGAAATTGTTGATGGCACTGATCGTGGCAATGATCCTGAATATGAAGTTAAAGGCGATCAATCTGTTTCGAACGGTGTATTATCTGCCTTCGATCATGGGCGGAAGTGTGGCGATTTCGATCCTTTGGAAATTTATGTTTATGAAGGAAGGTATGGTCAACGGCTTTTTGGGGATCTTTGGCATTGAGGGGCCGGACTGGCTCGGCAATCAGAACATGTCACTCATCACCATCTGTCTGTTGGTCGTCTGGCAGTTTGGATCTTCTATGGTGCTCTTCCTTGCGGGACTTCAGAATATTCCGACCGATCTGTATGAGGCTGCGGACATGGATGGTGCCGGTAAGATCATGCAGTTCTTTAAGATCACGCTCCCCATGCTGACACCGGTCATCTTCTTTAATCTGATCATGCAGATCATTCATGCGCTGCAGGAGTTTACTTCGGCAGCGATCATTACGGGCGGCGGTCCGAATCATGCGACCTATCTGATGGGCGTCAAAATCTATGAGGATGCCTTCCGGTCACTGAAGATGGGCTATGCATCGGCGACTTCCTGGGTGCTCTTTGTGATCATCCTGTTGATCACGATGCTGATCTTCCGGTCTTCGGATGCCTGGGTATTTTATAACGATGGGAGGGATTGATCCGTGAAAAAGCATATGAAATTGACCTGGGCCTATATTTTCGTGATCGTCTTTGGCCTGATCATGATTTTCCCGCTGATCTGGATGTTTTTTGCAACCTTTAAAGACAACAAAGAGCTGTTCGGCAGTTTGACCATTCTGCCCAAAGCATTTTCCTTAGAGCCTTATATCAACGGCTGGAAAGGAAGCGGGCAGTTTACCTATCTGACCTTCTTTGCCAACACCTTTAAACTGGTGGTGCCAACCGTCGCTTTTACCGTGCTTTCCACGGGAATCGTGGCGTATGGATTTGCACGGTTTAACTTTCCGGCAAAAAGAATCCTGTTCGGGCTGATGATCTCGACCATGATGCTGCCGGATGCGGTCATTATGATCCCGCGATATGTCCTGTATAACAAGCTCGGATGGGTGGATACCTATTTCCCGTTCTGGGTACCCGGGCTGCTGGCCTGCTATCCGTTTTTGATCTTTCAGCAGATCCAGTTTTTGCGGGGACTGCCCAGAGAACTGGATGAGTCGGCCTACATGGATGGCTGTAATCCGTTTATGGTCTATGCGCGGATCCTGATGCCGCTGTTAAAGCCCTGCATCTTTTCCGTGATCATTTTCCAGACGCTGTGGAGATGGAATGACTACTTTAACAACCTGATCTATATCAGCAGCGTGAAGAAATTCACCTTATCGCTGGCATTAAAGATGTCCATCGACAGTCAGGGTGCAAGTACACCGTGGAATCAGATCATGGCGATGTCATTATTGTCACTGATCCCGCCGATCCTGTTGTATTTCTTTGCACAGAAGTACTTTGTGGAAGGCGTAACGGCAGGCAGCATCAAAGGATAAAGGAGTGAACATGAAAAAAGTCAACGTCATCTATACACCGACCGGCAACCTGGAGGAATTCCGCATTGCCGCAAAGCAGGCAAAGGAACTTGGGGCAACGCATGTCATGGCAGGTCAGATGCCGCGCAGCAGATGGATGTGGGAAGAAGATCTATCGAATCCGTATGTGAACTGGAGCATGGGACAGGCACAGATCTTTAAGTTAAAGTGCCCGCCGCAGCTGGAGCCGTATCTGCCCAAAGCACACATCGAGGAGTGCTTCCGCCTCTTTCGCGCGCGGTGTGAGATCTTAAAGGAACTGGGATTAAAACCGGCATTATTCAGCAACGAGCCGTTTTGGCTTCCGGAGCAGGTTTACCGTGACCATCCTACCTGGCGTGGTGCCAGATGCGATCATCCGAGACGCTCGAGATGCGCATATTACAGTCCGTGTATCGAAAATCCGGAAGTACTTGCCATGTACCGGTGGGCGATCTCTGAGATCTGTCGCGAAACCGGACTGGATTATATCAATTTCAAGACCAACGACTGCGGCGGCGGTTTATCTTTTAGTAGCGGAACCTACAGCGGCCCAAATGGCGCAAGCAGATATCGAAACTGCAGCATGACCGATCAGGTCTGCGGCTTTCTGCGGGCGATCAGCGAAGGCGCAAAGGATGGAGGGGTCAGCGAGCCGGTCATTCATTTTTCCTCCGACTTGGAGCTCAAAGAACCGGAATATTCGGTCAATGCAGCGATCGTCGGCTTGCAGGAAAACCAGATCATCAATCATCGGGATCGTCACGGGGACAAGGTGATGAAGGTGGTGGGCGGAACTGGCCTGACAGAAACGGTCATCCCGGGCCTGCCAAAGAATTTTTCTTTGGTTTCTGCCATTGACCGGCTATACCACGCAACGGAACCGGTGAAGATCCTCAGGCTTTCCCGGACGGACCTCAATGATGCGTATCTGATCTTCCGATCGTATCTGAAACTGCAGCCGGAAAACTACGCGCAGCAGTGTGCGGTGCTGCTCGATGCTGCCAAAGCGGCAGTCGGAGAAGAAGGCGCAGGCCTTCTTCTGGATATCTGGAAAGAACTGGAAGAAGCGCAGGAGCACATCGCGCATACGGGATTGGATCTGATCCAGTATGGCTGCCAGCATCAACGCTGGATCAACCGGCCGTTTGTCCTGTTTCCGGATCGGTTAAAAGAAGAGGAAAAGAGCTACTATCGCAGATTTCAGTTTCAGGCACAGGATGAGGCACATGCCGAGGACTTGATGGATCTGCAGGGGATCGAAGGCGTGCGAGGCTTTACGGCGGTCTTTATGCTGACCGAGATCACAAGGAAGGCGATCGCATCTTTGCAGAGTACGCAAAGCGATCTGGATCGTCTGATCGAGGTGTGCGAGAAGCAGGCACCTGACGCGTCGGTGGTAGAGAAACTTTCTCTGCTGCGAAGGAGGGTTGCGGTTTATGAGTGCTTTGTCCGGAATATGGAGAATGCCTGCCGCTTCCAGGAACTGGTGGATCGGACCGACAAAGAAGCGGTGCCGGTATGCAGTCTTCGCTGGCCGACCAGATCGGATCATCGGGCAGAAGAATTTCAGGAGATCACCAGAAACGAAATCGACAATGCCTATGCACTTGCGGATCTGTGTGAAGGGCATATGGAAGAACTCTTCGCCTGTGCAGCTCCGGAGCAGGAGGATATCTTTACGTTCAGTACGGAACTGCCAAAACAGCTTCGCAAGAAGGCAGAGATTATGCTTGATCATATGATAGATGGTGGTCGTGTGTTTGAGACCAATAATATCTAACAACAAGAAGCCCTGTGCGCTTGCACGGGGCTTCTTGCTGTATATGGCTGCGCGGGCTGCTTTGAACAACCGGGCGCTTAGGCCAGCTTCCAGGAAACGGCTTCTTTACGCTCGGAGACAAAGTTTTTGTAAATGCCGTCCTGCGCGATGAGCTCGGTGTGGGTTCCTTTCTGGGAGACCTTGCCGCCGGAGATGACCAGGATCTGGTCGGCATGCCGTACGGTTTTTAACCGGTGGGCGATCATGATGATCGTCTTATCTTTGGTGAGTTCCTCGATCGCCCGTGTCAGCTCGGCTTCATTTTCCGGGTCGACATTGGCTGTTGCTTCATCGAGGATGATGATCGGGCTGTCCTTCATCATCGCTCTGGCAATGGAGATCCGCTGCTTTTCACCACCGGAGAGAGAGGCTCCTCCTTCACCGATGATCGTTTCATAGCCGTTTGGCAGATTCATGATAAAGTCATGGCACCGTGCTTTTTTGGCTGCTTCGATCACTTTTTCCATCGGCGCATCCGGGGTACCGAAACGGATGTTGTTGGCAATGGTATCTTCAAAGAGATACACTCTCTGGAAGACAAAACTGAAGTTTTTCATCAGGGAATCAAAGCTGTATTCCTTGACATTCCTGCCACCGAGCAGCACCTCGCCGCTCTTGACATCCCAGAATCTGGAGATGAGGTTGGTCAGGGTCGTCTTACCGCCGCCGGATGGGCCGACGATCGCAGTGGTGGTCTTCTCCGGAATCTTTAAGGAGATGCCATCGATGATCATTTTATCGTCATAGGCGAAGGAAACATTGTTTACTTCAATATCAAATGAGGCCGGCTTCTGATCGACACCGTCGATGTCCATCGGCTTGAGATCTAAGACTTCTTTGGCCTGCGAGATCGTGACATTGACCGTACGCATCAGGGCAGAGAAGCCGCCCATCATATCCAGGCTCTCGTAGATCATGAACGAAGAGATCGTCATCATGATGGTATAGAGCAGCGACATCGAGCCGGTCAAGTAAAAGTAAATGGAGGCGATGCACATTACAACGCCCGTCAGTTTGGTAGTGATGCCCTGCAGCACCATGAACGGAACGACCGCAAATTCCAGTTTCGTATCCGCTGCCTGCTTTTCGGAAATGGCGCCTTCCAGTCTCTTGGCAGTGTTGTCGGTTAAGTTATAGTTCTTGACTTCTGCGATGCCCTGGACATATTCGATGACAGCGCTGACCAGGCCTTCATCGGCTTTGGCTCTTCTGGGAGCGACCGGAATGGTTGCGGTTTGCATCAGGCGGTTGAACAGGGAGAAGAGCAGGATGCCGACACCCAGGATCAGTGCGATACGCAGATCAAAGAAAAGCAGAAAGAGCGCAACCACACAGGTGGTGATGATCCCCTGACTGGTGATCATGACGACTCTGGTAGCGACATCAGCCATGGTCTCCATCGAGTTGGTGGTGATATTGGTGATGCGGCCGAGGCTGTTTTTGTTAAAATAACCCATCGGGAGATACCGTAGATGCTCTGCGATCTCAATGCGCTTGGCGGCGCAGGAGTGATAGCCTGCCTCGGTCTGGAGCATGGTGGTCTTCAGGCCGATCGCGACCTGACCGATCACAGACAGGAGCATGACGGCGAAGGCACCATAGACATTGGTCATCGACATGTTGTTCTCCAAAAAGCCCATGAGGATGATCGCGATCGCCGGAATACGTAAAGTCGCAAAGATCGCTTTTACGGTATTGAGGATCAGGGCGGATTTGAGTTTTTTACGGTCTACCGGATTACAAAAATCAAAGTACAGTTTTAATGTTTTGATCATTTAAGCTACCTCCGAGTCTTTGGTGGAGATATGTGCATTCCACAATTCTTTGTACAGTTCTGATGATTCAAGCAACTCTTCCTGGGTACCGATCGCATCGATCTTGCCGTTGTTGACGACAATGATCTGATCGGAAGAGACGATCGTGGAAAGTCTGTGTGCGATGACGATCAGTGTCTTTCCGGCGATCAGTTTGGCAACGGAGCGCTGTACGAGTGCTTCGTTTTCCGGATCGGTATAAGCGGTCGCCTCATCGAGGATGATCACCGGTGCGTTCTTTAACATCGCTCTGGCGATGCTGATCCGTTGTCTCTCTCCACCGGATAGATGTCCGCCCGCGCCACCGGCGATGGTGTCATAGCCGTGCTCTAACTGCATGATAAAATCGTGGCAGCCGCAGGCTTTGGCGGCATTGACCACCTCTTCATCGGAAGCCGCAGGGTTCCCCATGCGGATATTTTCCATGATGGTGGTATCAAAGAGATAATTATCCTGCGAAACGTAAGCAATGTTCTGATTGTAGATGTCTAACGGAATGTCTTTGACATCGACACCGCCATAGAGGATCTGCCCCTGATCCGGATCCCAGAAGGAGGCGATCAGCTTGGCGATGGTGGATTTGCCGGAACCGGAAGGACCGACCAGTGCATTGACCGTGCCTTCTTTGATCGTTAAGTCAATGCCGTGCAGTACTTCTTCTTCCTGATAACCGAAGTGGACATTCTGCAGGGTGATGGTATTGCCGTGCGGCGCTTTGGTCAGCGTCTGCGGCCGCTCCAGATCACGTTTGCAAAGGATGGAGGTTGCCTCTCCGATGATGGCGCCCATCTTTCCGAGCTCGTCCATATGTCCGGAAATGATCATAAACGGAGAGATCAGGCCAAGGCACAGGATGATCAGCATCAGTGCCGAAGAAGCATCGACTTTGCCATTGATATAGAAATAACCGACAGCGGGCAGCAGGGTTAAAAACTGTGCCGGAATGATCGACATCGACAGGTTCTGCCACCAGTTACATCTGCGCATCCAATCGATAAAGCAGTTGGCACCTTCTTCGGCAGCAACGATAAATTTTTCATAAGAGGTTTTGGATTTGCCAAACGCCTTGATGACCTCGATACCGTTGATATACTCTACGGCAGTGTCATTGAGCGCTTTGGTCTTGACGATGGTGTTGTTAAAACTCTCTTCCGAGCCGACCATCATCATGGCAAAGAAGACCATGCCGATCGCTACCGGGATCAGGGCGATCAGCGTCAGACGCCAATCGATCCGGAACATGAGCACCAGGATCACGATCGGAACGATCACGTTGGAGATGACTTCCGGAACGATATGCGCGAGTGTGGTCTCGATGGAATCGACACGCTCCACGATGATGTTTTTATAGGAACCGGAGGAGGCTTCCAGGACATCCCCAAGCGGCATCCGCGAAAGTTTCTTGGTCAAAAGCCGTCTGATCTCGGCAAGGACACCGAAGGTGGCATGATGAGAGATCGAGGTGGAGATGCCGTGGAAGATCTTATGGAGGATCCAGGCGATCGCCATAAAGCCGCACTGTGCTACATAGTACTGCATGTCAGTTTCGCCGCCGATCAGTGCTTTGACGATATTTGCAATAAACAAATATGGGACAAATCCTGCACCGACACTGATCGTCGCGGTCAGGACGCTGAGCAGATAGGCACCGAAATGTGGTTTGACAAAGGCGCATATCCAGCCCATGGTGGACTTTTGCTGTTCTTGTTTCATAAATCTACCCCTTTCTGTGATGCATGGCATCGATCTCTGCGTGATGCGGTGCATCGAATGTATTGTGTGATGAACGGCATGTCAAAAAGTTTGTTAAGACTAACTTTTGGAGAAAACGGAAGGCTATGATCCCAAGATCAAAGCCCAAATAAGGTTTTCCAGCCGGCACTGTAGAAGGCATCCAGGTGTCTGGCATAGGAGAGTGCCTCCTCTTCGGTAAAGTCATGGGCAACAGGCTGCATGATCGCCTCGATCGCGGAAGTGACGAAGAGATGGTACTCGTGTTCCGGGATCATTTGGATCGGACTCCCCAGTGTCTGCGCTTTCTGAATGTATTTGCGCGTGGAGGCTTCTTCGAGTGTTGCCAGTTCATGGATATAATTTTCAAATCGCGTCCCCTGGGAGCGACAGACGAGCAGCTTAAATGCATTGAAATGCTGATAGATGAATCTGGTGATCCAGGTGGTCTCACTGTTTTGATCCCAGTCTTCTTCCATGCGTGATACATCAATGTCCTGCACTTCCGCTTCGGAAATGACGGCATACTGTCGTTTCAATTCCTCATAGACCGGTTCAACCAGTGCCGCAAACATATCTTCCTTGCTCGGAAAATGCTTATAGAGTCCGGAGGCACTCATGCCGCTTGTGGCTGCGATCCGTCGCATGGAAGCGTCTTTGAAGCCGTACTTCATAAATTCCAGAAATGCGGCATTCACGATCCGTTCATGACTTTCTGTTTTGTCACGTGGCAATGTGGTTCACCTTCCTTTCCGTTGTAAACGGTGCTATAATTTTAAGCGAACGAAAGAAAACAGTGTTCGCTAACAAACAATGATAGAGTACACTGTTCGCCAAAGAAATGCAAGAGGTATTTTCAAAAAACATAAAAAGGATGTTAAGACGACAATGAAACAAACGACAAAAACCATGATCCGGCCAATGCTCTACGCGCTTTTGGCGGCAGTCTTTTATGCGATCAATACGCCGGTGTCCAAACTGTTGCTGACGCATGTCCCGCCGACCATGATGGCGGCATTTTTGTATCTGGGGGCAGGTTTGGGCGTTGGACTTATGTATTTGCCCAAATACGGAAAGGAAGCACCGACCGAGCGGATCACACGAAATGACATACCCTACACGATCGGGATGATCGTTCTGGATATTCTGGCACCGATCTTTCTGATGCTGGGGATCAAGTACGGTTCCGCATCCGATGCGTCGCTGTTGGGAAATTTTGAGATCGTTGCGACGAGTCTGATCGCACTGTTGTTTTTCCGGGAAAAGGTCAGCGGACGCCTTTGGATGTCCATCGGTCTGATCACGATTTCCAGTATGCTGTTGTCGCTGGATGGTGGGAGCGGGTTACAGCTTTCGATCGGGTCTCTGTTCGTCCTGATGGCGACGATGTGCTGGGGCCTTGAAAATAACTGTACCAGAGCGATCTCGGAGAAGAGTACGTATGAGATCGTGTTATTGAAAGGGGTATTTTCCGGCGGCGGATCGTTTCTGATCGCGTTGCTGCGCGGAGAAGAAGTGCCGCACTTCATGTATCTGGTGTCGGCAATGCTACTTGGATTTGTTGCTTATGGACTGAGCATCTTTTTGTATGTGCGGGCACAGCGTGATCTTGGCGCAGCCAAGACCAGTGCCTACTATGCCGTAGCGCCGTTTATCGGAGCGTTGTTATCCTTTGCCGTGCTCAAAGAAGAGTTGACGGTGCGGTATTTGATCGCCGCACTGATCATGATCGCGGGGACCATCCTGACGGTCCTCGATACCCTGGTCCGTTCGCATGCGCACAAGCATACACATACTTATCATGTGATGCGAGGCGGTGTCATGCAAACGGTCACGATCGAGCATTCCCATGCACACAATCATTATGTGCATGGAGAAAAGCACGGTCATCATCATTCCATCGAAGAATTAGAAGCTTCGGTTACTTCACATATGCACTCAGGAAGGTGAAGATCCTGGAGAAGTACGTTTCCGGATCCAGGTACATTGCCTGTCCGTGTCCCGCGCCTTCCACGACATAGAGTTCTTTGTCGGTCGGGCAGGCATCATAGAGTTCATAGACCATATCCGTGTGGACAAAATTATCCTCCGAGCCGTGAGAGAAAAAGATCGGTAAGGAGGTTTTTTTGACCTGCTCGATCGCAGAAGCTTCGGTAAAGCTATAGCCGGCACGGATCTTTGCGATCATGCTTGCCGTATTTAAGACCGGGAAGGTCGGTACGTGGAAGAGGTAGACCACTTCATCCGAGAAAATATCCCAGACCGAAGTATAACCGCAGTCATCCACGATGGCTTTGACATTGTCCGGCAGATCCTCGCCGGAGGTCATCAGGACGGTAGCGCCGCCCATGGAGACACCGTGCAGGATGATCTGTGCCTCCGGATCCATCTCGATGATCGTATCGATCCATTTGACGATATCCGCTTTGTCGAGCCAGCCCATGCCGATGTAGTCGCCTTCGCTGTTGCCATGCGCCCTCAGATCCGGCATCAGCACCTGATAGCCGGCGTTGCTGTAGGTCATGCCGTAAGGAAGCATCGAACCACGATTGCTGCTGTAGCCGTGGACAACGATCGCATACTTATGACCGGTTGCTTCCGGAGAATCATAATAGTCTGCTTCCAGGAGAAGTCCGTCATCGGACGTAATATGCATGGTGGTTGTTGTTACCGTATCTTTCCAGGCATCGACTTCTTCATATAAGAGTTTGACATTCTGGTCAATGATCTGTTGTGCCTCATCGGCAGTGATGGAGTCCGGTGCGACTTCGCTGTGGACGCCGTCTTTTCTGGCGATGGCATAGGTAACCAGATAATTGGCACCGACCAGATCGATGATACAAAAAACGATCAGCAGGATGCCGAGGATGATTGCAATTTTTTTCTTCATAATGTGAGCCTTCCTTATCAGTAGGGTTGTGGGGAGGTGTGGGATATTACATTTTTAAATTAAATCGTACACAATTTAATTTTGCTTTTACATTCTAGAACGCAAGAAGCAGTTTGTCAATCAAGGATTGACGCAGCGTTGAGAACTCCAAACACAAGATCTGTCTCACCGTTCTTTCCCCGGATCAGTATATCGTAGTTGACAAAATGATTCAAGGTGATATGATTATGATATCAAAAGGAGGTATTTTGATTATGAGAGAACAGATTTATA
>JAILPR010000110.1 GCA_024699355.1 Lachnospiraceae bacterium | reverse complement strand
GAGTGGGATGAGACCTACGGAGACCGCATGAATCAGATCGTTTTTATTGGGAAGGCCTACGACCAAAAAGCGGTAGAAGAAAAGTTAAAACAATGTATGGCGGTAGGCAATGAGTAAAGGAATGTAACAAATGGCGTATATTACAGTGAACCGGCTGGAAGTCGGCTATGAAAAGAAAGTGATCGGAGAGCCGATCAGCTTTCAGGTGAATCGGGGGGATTATTTATGCATCGTCGGAGAAAACGGTGCCGGTAAGACGACCCTGATGAAAGCGCTGCTGGGACTGCTTACGCCAATGGGCGGAACCATTGAATTCGGAGATGATCTACAGGTCAATGAGATCGGATATCTTCCGCAGCAAACGATCGTACAAAAAGATTTCCCGGCGTCGGTGCGCGAGATCGTGCGCTCCGGTTGCCAGGGGAGATGCGGGCTGCGTCCGTTTTACAATAAGGCGGAAAAACAACTGGCCGAGGATGCCATGGAGCGTATGGGAATCCTGCCGCTTGCGACGCAATGCTATCGGGATCTTTCAGGCGGGCAGCAGCAGAGAGTGCTGCTTGCAAGAGCGCTTTGCGCGACCAGAAAAGTGTTGCTGCTTGATGAGCCGGTCTCCGGTCTGGATCCGAAGGTGACGGCCGAGATGTATAGCCTGATCGAGGAATTAAATCGTGAGGGCGTAACCATTATTATGATTTCGCATGATATTACGGCTGCGGTACGATACGCGAGCCGGATCCTGCATATCGGAAGCGGGATTTTTTTCGGGACCAAAGAGCAGTATCTGGAAAGTGATCTTGGGAAATTCTTCCTGATGCAACATGCAAGTGAGGATGGGGAGAACAGATGATTGAAAAATTAGGAATGTATTTACAATATCCCTTTGTAAGATATGCGCTGATCGTTGGGATTTTGATCGCCTTATGTTCATCGCTGCTGGGAGTGACACTGGTATTAAAGAGATTCTCTTATATAGGAGACGGGCTTTCACATGTTGCGTTCGGTGCAATGTCGATTGCGGCGGTGTTAAATCTGTCCAATGAGATGACACTGGTGTTGCCGGTTACGGTGATCTGTGCGGTACTTTTGCTGCGCGGCGGTCAGAATGCCAGGATTAAGGGTGATGCTGCGATCGCAATGCTTTCGGTCGGTGCGCTGGCCTTTGGTTATTTGCTGATGAATATTTTTTCCACATCCTCGAACCTGACAGGAGATGTCTGCAGTACCTTGTTTGGCTCTACGTCGATTTTGACACTGACGCAGAAAGAAGTCTGGCTTTGCGCGATCCTGTCGGTTCTGGTCGTAATTATTTTTGTGCTGTTTTATCAAAAGATCTTTGCGGTAACCTTTGATGAAAACTTTGCAAAAGCCACGGGAACCAAGGCGGAACGCTATAACCTGCTGATCGCGATCGTCATTGCGGTGATCATCGTGCTGGCGATGAATCTGGTAGGATCGCTGTTGATCTCGGCCCTGGTCATCTTTCCAGCATTATCTGCAATGCGTATTTTTCGGAGTTTCCGCAACGTAACGGTATGCTCGGCGGTGCTTTCGGTATGTTGTGCATTTGTGGGTATGGTCATTTCGATCCTGGCAGGAACGCCGGTCGGATCGACCATTGTAGCAGCAGATGTGGCAGCGTTTGCCATTTGCTGTGTGATCGGATGGATCAGCGGAGGTGTCAGAGCATGAAAATGAGACATTGGATGGGCATCCTGGCCCTTGCGCTTCTGATCCTCGTGGGGTGCGGGAGCGATGGCGGATCGGCTTCACGGATCGATCAGTCAAACGGTGTCAGTGATGTGCTGACCTCACAGATGGAAGCAGCAGATGCGGCGGCGCAAACGCTCGATCAAATGCGAGGTGGCACTACGACAGGCAAGGAGCAGGAAGCAGAAGAGACACAGGAAACAGGCGATGCGCAGGCGGCAAATGGAGAAGCGCAGGAAACAGGCGGCGCACAGGCGGATAGCGATGCGCAGGCAGTAGCGAATGGCGGGAGCACAGGAGATGGGAGTGTCGATGTGGATCTGACGACCCTCTCCAGTACCATGGTGTATTCCGAAGTCTATAACATGATGGTCTCTCCAGATGCATATGTCGGGAAGACGATCAGGATGAGCGGCCTGATGTCGATCTTTTTGGATGAAGCGACGGAAAAATACTACTATGCCTGCATTATTCAGGATGCAACGGCATGCTGTGCGCAGGGGATTGAATTTGAGCCGACA
>JAILPR010000062.1 GCA_024699355.1 Lachnospiraceae bacterium | reverse complement strand
AACTTTGGAGAGCGGTATTGGTTTAGAGCCAATAACGCAGGCCTTGACATGGCAGCGCTTCACAATGTGATCCCTTCCGATACGGCAGGGCAGGTACCGCTGGCAACGGCGAAGAGAACGAGCATCGACGTGAACGATGCTGCGCTCAATGCTTATATTGCAGCCTATGATCAGGTGGCAAATCCGACCAAGACAGGCATGGCCATGTCCGAGATGACGGATGAGAATCTGGTGACATACGCGATTGCCAACGGCGAATCTTCCCTGGTCCTGTTTGAGGACTCCATCAGCAGTTCCAGGGCCTTTGGAGTGGACGATTACTGGATCCTGCAGTACAACCTGACGGCGTATGATGACATCATCGGCAGGATTTCCGGCGGAACCTCCAGCTGGGGGCTTGCAATCCCCGGATACATTGACGAGCAGGAATGCGATGTAATCCATCAGGCGCTCCGGTATGTATCACCGGACGGCGATGCACTGTATGAAAAGATCATGCAGAATGAATACAATGAGAATGTAAAGAAGGAAAAGTGGATGAAGATCGGTTCCAGTCAGCTTTATGTGACGGAATTCGGAAATCCGGATCCGGGAAAATATCATGAAAACGGGGATCATTACTACATTTATCTGTTCCACTGATTCGGAAAAGTGAATGCTTTGATAATTGTAAAATTGTTGCTTGACAATTCAAAGTTTCATGATAAGATAGAAAGGTACTGATGAGAGCCGCTCAGGCTTTCATCAGTATGATATGTGAGTGTAGCTCAGCTGGATAGAGCGTTTGGCTACGGACCAAAAGGCCGCGAGTTCGAATCTTGTCACTCACAGCGAGGCTTCAGAGTTTTTGCTCTGGAGCCTTTTTTATTACCGGCATCTTTGGCACCATGCCGTTGCCCGGCCACAAGCGCAATGCCGCCGTAGGCAAGTGCAACGCCGCCGCAGGCAGGCGCAACGTCGCCGCGGACAAGCGCAACGCCGCCGCAGGCAGGCGCCTGTTCTTGACATCAAAATGGCGGTTTCGTAAGATGTTTTTAGTTGTTTTAATCGATAGGAAGTTAGAATGAAAAATGAAGTAACACTGATCGCACCGTGCCATTTCGGCCTGGAAGCGGTCCTGAAAAAAGAAGTACTGGATCTGGGATATGAGATCGTGCAGGTAGAGGATGGACGCGTGATCTTTCGCGGCGGCCCGGAGGCAATCTGCCGTGCCAACATCTTTCTGCGCACCGCAGAGCGTGTGCTGATCCAGGTAGGGCGTTTCCGCGCGACCACCTTTGAGGAACTGTTCCAGGGAACCAGAGAGATCGCCTGGGAGGAGTATGTCCCGGAGAACGGCAAGTTTTGGGTGACCAAGGCAGCCAGCGTCAAGAGCAAGCTCTTTAGCCCCTCCGACATCCAGTCCATCATGAAAAAAGCGATGGTAGAGCGGATGAAGAGTTTTTACCATGTCAGCTGGTTTCAGGAGGATGGGGAAAAATATCCCGTCCGCGTCTTTTTGAAGAATGACGAAGTGGTGGTCGGCTTAGATACGACCGGGGAATCACTGCATAAGCGCGGATACCGGAAGCTGACACCGAAAGCACCGATCGCCGAGAATCTGGCAGCAGCACTGATCATGTTGACACCGTGGCATGCGGACCGCATTTTACTGGATCCGTTCTGCGGCAGCGGGACGATCCCGATCGAAGCGGCGCTGATGGCGGCGCATATCGCACCGGGGATGAACCGTGAATTTACCGCGGAGGCATGGAGTAATTTCCTGCCAAAGAAGCTTTGGTACGAAGCAGGTCAGGAAGCGGTATCGCTGGTCAAAGATGATGTGGAAACGGACATTCAGGGATATGACATCGATCCGTCCTGCATCGCGATGGCAAGAGAAAATGCCAGACTGGCGGGCGTGGATCACCTGATCCATTTCCAGCAGCGCGAGGTTGCCAAACTTTCCCATGCCAAGAAGTATGGCTTCATCATCACCAATCCGCCGTACGGTGAGCGTCTGGAAGATAAGAAAGATCTGCCGGCACTGTATCAGGCACTTGGAGAGCGCTATCAGGAACTTGATGCCTGGTCCATGTATCTGATCACCTCGTATGAACAGGCAGAGCGGGATCTTGGCAAAAAGGCCGATAAGAACCGTAAGATCTACAACGGCATGATGAAAACCTATTTTTACCAGTATATGGGGCCGAAGCCGCCGAAGCGTCCTCGCCCGGAAAACGGATAAGAAATGGAACGATTACTACGCTGGACAAGTGTGATCGCAATTTTGTTTGCGGCATCGTCCATGGCTGTGATTTTTTATATGAGTGCGCATAAAGTTGTGGTCATCGCAGATGAAGCACAGACCAGTGTCTCGTCTTCGGAACAGCTTTCAACGGATCAGCAGATCGGGATTGCCGCGAAGAATACCGAGACCGGGATCCTGTATATTCCGATCGAGAGTGAAGTGAAAGCAACCTCGATTGCGATCCAAAGCATCGAAGTCTATCGCGGACTGAGGATCGAACTGGACGGTGCATCCACGGAGTTTTACAAGTCGCAGGAGATCAGCGGCAATGTCGATGCCCTGCAGAATGCATTCTATATCAAATACGGTGGAAAACTGTATATTTACTTAAGCTTTGAAGATATCTACGAATGTACGAGCCATGTAACGGGCAATACTCTGCAGATCACGATGGCCAGACCTTCGGAGCAGTATGATGCGGTTGTGGTGATCGATGACCGGACAACGGCAGGAGAGCAGGCCGGGCAGGTGGCGCATGCGATCGCGACCAAAGTCAAGGAACAGCTTTCCGAGTCCGGCGTGCAGGTATTTACCATTGCGACCGATGAAGTGATCGAGGATAGTGATGTACTGTTTTTGACGACGCATGCCCCGGCCAATCTGTATCTGAGGCTGAGCTTTGCCGAGGCGGAGGATGCATCGATCCTGGGAATGAGTGCAACGTACAATGCCGCATTTTTTATGCCATGGTATGACAATGCCACGCTTGCGGATCAGCTCCTTCGAAGTACGGTGACGGCAGTCAACGGCAAGGCGAACGGCATCGGAGATTGTGGTGAAGAGAGTCTGCTGAAGCAGGTTTCGATCCCAGGCTGTGATCTGTGCCTGGGCTACTTAAGTAACGCACAGGAGGCAAAACTTCTGCAGCAGGATAATTATCAGACGGTGATCGCTACGGCGATCGCATCAACGATTACGCAGGAACTTGCGACCTTGCAGGAGTGAGGCCGCCGATAGGAGACAGAGTGAAAATCGTAGTAGCAACGGGAAATCAAAATAAAGCACGTGAGATCCGTGAGATCTTTCGGGATCTGGATCTTGACGTGGTCACAATGAAAGAAGAAGGGATCGATTCCGATCCGGAAGAGAACGGCGCAACATTTGCGGAGAATGCGCTGATCAAGGCACGTGCGGTGCATGCACTGACGGAGTATATCGTGATCGCGGATGATTCCGGGCTGATCATCGATGCATTAAACGGAGAGCCGGGCGTTTATTCGGCCAGATATCTTGGATATGACACTTCATATCATGTCAAAAATGCAAACCTGATCGAGCGTCTTTCCGGCGTACCTGAGGATCGTCGCAGCGCCCGGTTTGCCTGCGCGATCGCTGCGATCCTGCCCGATGGGACAGAGCTTGTCACGGAAGGGACGATGGAAGGCATCATCGGCTACGAGGAGAAGGGGGAGAATGGCTTCGGCTATGATCCGATCCTGTATCTGCCGCAGTTTCAGCGCTATTCGGCAGAACTGACACCCGATGAAAAGAATGCCATCAGCCACCGCGGCGAGGCACTGCGCAAGATGTATCACGAACTTCAGAGGTATCTATGAAAATACTGGTAGTGAGCGACACCCATGGTCATTTGGACCTATATGAAAAACTGATCGAGAAGATCAAGCCGATGGATCTGGTGATTCACTGCGGAGATATCGAAGGTCAGGAATTGATGTTTGAGAATCTGAACCGTGAGATCCTGAAGTGCAATTCCGTGATCGTCTGCGGCAACAATGATTTTTTCAGTGATCTGGACAGAGAGGCGTCTTTAGAGATCCGGGGACATCGCATTCTGGTGACGCACGGTCATACGATGTATGTATCGGCCAATACAGACTTTATCAAGCAGGAAGCTTATGCCAGAGGGTATGATATCGTGATCTACGGTCATACACACAGACCGGTGCTCGATGAAGGCAGTGCGATCACTGCATTAAATCCGGGATCGCTTTCCTATCCGCGACAGGAGGGACGACTTCCTTCCTATGCGATCATCACATTTGAGAATGGTCAGGTCTCTTATGCGATCCGTTATATTGACCGCGATTTCTTCGGTTAAAAAACAACAAAAAATTGGTTGACAGGAGCAAATTGCTACTTTATAATAACACTTGCGTCGTGAAAAACGGGCTAAGTGATTACAGTAATCTGTTTTTGCAACTTGGTCAATCGGGGTGTGGCTCAGTTTGGCTAGAGCGCCTGGTTTGGGACCAGGAAGTCGCAGGTTCGAATCCTGTCACCCCGACTCATGATGATTATGCAGGTGTAGTTCAATGGTAGAACACCAGCCTTCCAAGCTGGATACGTGGGTTCGATTCCCATCACCTGCTTTTTTTGTACCCAAAAATCGGTGTGAAAGGAGGCGCTATGCCGCAGAAGTCTTCGGCGCGGAGCATGATCGTGCATCCGATCCCGCCGACCTTTGACAAAGAATCGCAGATTTTGATCCTGGGAAGTTTCCCGTCGGTAAAGTCGCGGGAGATGATGTACTTTTACGGTCATCCGCAGAACCGTTTCTGGAAAGTGATGGCGGCGCTGTATGAGACACCGGTGCCGATGACGGTCCCGGAGCGTCATGATTTTTTGATCACGCATCACATCGCAGCCTGGGATGTCATTCATTCCTGTGAGATCATCGGCTCCTCGGACAGTTCGATTCGCAATGTCGTGGCCAATGACCTGTCCGTGATCCTGGATACGGCACCGATCAGACAGATCTATGTCAATGGAAAGAAAGCGGCAGAACACTATCAGCGCTATACGCAGGAAAAGGTCCACAGAGCCGCGATCTGCCTGCCTTCAACCAGCCCGGCCAATGCCGCCTGGAGCCTCGAACGTCTGACGGAAGCCTGGCGAGTGATCCTTTCTCCATAGGTTTTCGATAAAATTTGAATTACTGAGAAAGAAAGCCTTGCATTTTAGTGAGGTGTATGATAAGATTGCAAAGTCGCTAAAGTTCGTTTCCATGCTTTTTTCAAAAGGGAAGTGAATGCAGTTACGATGTTTGTGTCCGTAGCTCAGCTGGATAGAGCAACGGCCTTCTAAGCCGTGGGTCGGGGGTTCGAATCCCTTCGGGCACACTTGGGAAACATCCCATATGGTGGGTATGGCGTAGTTGGTTAACGCGCCAGATTGTGGTTCTGGAGATCGAGGGTTCGAGTCCCTCTACCCACCCTGTACGTAAGGGTATATTGATGTCAGACTCGCGCAAGCGGATGTATGATGTGTCAAAATATTGGGCTATCGCCAAGCGGTAAGGCACAGGACTTTGACTCCTGCATTCACCAGTTCGAATCTGGTTAGCCCAGCTTTATGGGCCACTAGCTCAGGTGGTAGAGCACTTGACTTTTAATCAAGTTGTCTGGGGTTCGAGTCCCCAGTGGCTCATTGTTTGAAATCCCAGAAGTCGCATTTGCGATGTTTTGGGATTTTTTATATCTTCATAAGTTCTTTAGCAAGTTCATAAGATCTTCATTTGTTCCCGCAAGGTTCCTTCGATATAATAAAAAGGAGGACATACACCTTTGCGGGGGATGAATGATTAAGCGGATATGGCGGAATTGGCAGACGCGCTGGATTTAGGTTCCAGTGGGCGACCGTGCAGGTTCAAATCCTGTTATCCGCACGACCTGTAAGCAGGGGAGTATAAACGATGTTTATGCTCCTTTTTTGATTTTATGAGGTGAGGACATGAAGAAACATGAACGGCGACAAAAAACCGCGTTACAGCAGGAACTGCAAAAAGGATTGCAGGAAGAGATCGATACACAGCGCGAGATGAACCGTCTGTATGTGGAAGACTGGAAAGCAGAGCAGGAGAGACGTAAGAAAATGCCGCGGGAGATCCGGATCCGTGAGTCGATACGTTCTGTGGCGGTGATCGTTACCATCCTGTTGACATTTCATCTGCTCGGCTTATCGTCCAATCTGCAGGGAGACTCCGAGACCAGAGTGCTGACGTTGACGTTTTTGCTGCCCCTGTTTTTTACCAGCTGCGTATACGGCTTTGTCACTGGGATCAGCTGTTATGGCGTGATTTTTTTGCTGCAGTTCATTTACAATCCCGATACGGCGTATACAGCGACACTACTGATGGTCACCGTGTTACTTGGTTCCTACGGTGTTGCGCAGGGGTTCTTTCGGACCAAAAAGCGGATGCTCTGCTATTTCCTGATCCTATGCGTGATGATCGGCAGTCTTTATTACTTCCTTTATGGACTGATCGCACGCAAGACCTTTGATGACTTTTCACTGATCGGAGGTCTCCTTGGAATGACATTGATCTTGCCGCAGCTGTTGTTTGGCTGCATCGTGGTGTATCTCTTTTATCGTCATCTGCCGGAGAATCTGATCCCGTACTTCCCGGAGAGAGGGTTTTATCGGGCAGAACAGGAAGTAACGTCAGTATGGGAAACCATTCGCAAGCATCGTTATCGCGTGAGCGGAAAACTGATGACGATCATCGTTTCGGAAGCGATATTTCTGGGCATGATGACGGTGACGTTTGCAAATTTTCTGATCCCGAATATGAATATCATATCGACGGAAAGCGCAGAGAGCACAGAGGAAGTGCAAGTCAACAAAGATCTGTTAAAGCAGTGGGAGACACTGTTTAACAGCAGTATGGGGGTGGAGAACGGCGAGGTGTCGCTGGATAAAGCAAGCGATCAGACCAATCTGATCATGGACCTGAACTTCTGGGTATTTGATATCAAGTTGATGCTGATGCTGTTGAACCTGATCGTTCCCTTGACGGTGATCGCCAATCTGATCGCACAGCGGATTTTTGCCAAACCGATCATTGAGATGAATACGGCGCTGGAAAAATATTCACAGGAGGAAGAAATCTCCAAATATGTGGAAAAGATCGATGCGCTTGAGATCCATACG
>JAILPR010000139.1 GCA_024699355.1 Lachnospiraceae bacterium | reverse complement strand
GACGAAACCGAGCAGATCCTGGCAGGAATCACGGAAGCCCATACCACGGCCGATACCGGATTCATAGTAGGAAGCGGAACGCGACATATTAAAGGTGATCATGCACTGGTACTGATTCCAGATGTTGACCATGCGGTTGACGCGGTCATTGGAAGAATCCACATGGTAGATGCCCAACAGATCATCCCAGTAGTGCTGCAATTCATCAAACGCTTTTTTCACATCCGTTGCGCTCTGATATTTGGCGAGCAGCGTATGTGCCGGCGCTTTGTTGATGATGCCCGGGGCCTCCCATTTTTGGTCTTCTGCCACTTCGATGTAGCCCAGAACAAAAATGAATGAGCGCGACTCACCTTTCTGTAACGATACATGGATCTCATGCGCCGCGATCGGGGACCAGCCGCTTGCCACGGAACCTGTACATTTCCCGGCAAAGACCGCATCCGGATGCTCCGGTCCGTTATAGGCACCCAGGAACGCATCGCGGCTCGTATCGAATCCGTCGATCGGTGCATTTACGCTGTAGAGCGCGTAGTGATTACGACGCTCACGGTACTCTGTTTTGTGATAGAGCGTCGATCCTTCGATCTCGACTTCGCCGGTGCTTAAGTTACGCTGGAAATTCTTCATATCATCATCCGCATTCCAAAGGCACCACTCTACATAAGAAAAGAGGGTCAGATCTTTGGTCTGATCGGAGGTGTTGGTAAGCGTCAGCTGCGTCAGCTCACAGGTGTCATTCATCGGGACGAAGGTTAACAGATCGGCACGTACCTGATCTTTGGTCCCGGAGAACTTGCTGTAGCCAAGGCCGTGACGGCACTCATAGGAATCGAGCTGTGCTTTGACGGGCTGCCATCCCGGATTCCAGATACTCTCGCCGTCCTTGATATAGAAGTATTTACCGTTGTTGTCATAAGGAACATTGTTGTAGCGATATCTGGTCAGGCGCAGAAGCTTTGCATCCTTATAAAAGGAATAGCCACCGCAGGTATTGGAAATGAGTGAAAAGAAATCGCGGTTACCTAAGTAGTTGATCCACGGAAGCGGTGTCTTGGGTGTGGTGATGACATATTCACGATGTGCATCATCAAAATATCCGAATTTCATAGAAACCTCCCGAAATAATAAACATGCCCTGCCGGGGAGAAGCCCCTTTAGGGAAAGACAGCACTCGAAAACGATTATCTACTAAAACGATTAAGTGAAATCTTTGACTGAATTATATAGAGAATTACGAAATATTGCAATGATTTATGAGACGAAAATCCGAAAACGTTTTACTTACTTAAGGGCAATTTATAAAAAATAAATATCTTAAACTACGAAAGAATAGCGCAATATTCATGTTTTTTTAAAAAGTGGTGGTGAATGTGCATAAATTTTTTCGAAAAAGTATTGCACTCATGTATAAAATGTTGTATCGTAAAGATACGAAAACGATTAAGGAACTTTGAGAGGTATCCAATGGCCAGAAAGATGGTTGCAATGAAAGATATCGCTTCTGCGTGCGGGGTCTCCGTGGCGACGGTCAGCAAGGCGCTGAACGATCAGAGTGATATTGGAAAAGAAACCAAAGAGCATATCAGAGCGGTCGCGGATAAGATGGGATATTTTCCCAACTCTGCAGCCAAAGCACTCAAGACCAATATTACAAAGAATATCGGCGTTTTGTTTGTGGATGATGCACAGAGCGGCCTTCGCCATGATTACTTCTCTTACGTTCTCGACAGCTTTAAGCGCAAAGCCGAAGAGAGCGGATTCGATATCACCTTTATCAGTAACAACAATGAAATGTCGTATCTGGCACATTCCAGATACAGAGGCTTTGACGGCGTCATCATTGCCTGTGTGAATTTTTACGATCCGAATGTGGAGGAGCTCATCAAGAGCAATATCCCGATCGTGACGATCGATCACATGTTTAACAATCGCATCGCCGTCATTTCCAATAACATCCAGGGCATCAAAGAACTGGTGACCTACTGTTACGAACAGGGACATCGCAAGATCGCATACATCCACGGTGCGGATTCCGCGGTTACACAGAACCGTCTATCCAGTTTTTACCGGACGATGGAAAGCTTCGGACTTGAAGTTCCGGAAGCCTATGTGAAGCAGGCACCCTACCGTGATACGGAAGGGACCTACCGGGCGACGAAGGAAATCCTCGAACTAAAGGATCGACCGACCTGTATCTTACTTCCGGATGATTTCTCCGCGGTCGGCGGCATGAATGCGATCCGGGAAGCAGGTTTACGGATCCCGGAAGATATTTCGATCGCAGGATATGACAACATCGCTATCGCAAGCTGGTTAAATCCGCCACTGACGACATTCGAACAGGATACGGAAACCATCGGCGCACTGGCAGCCGAAAAGCTGATCGCCCTGATCACCAACCCGAGATCGACACTGATCGAGCAGGTGGTGGTCGACGGAAAACTGGTTCCGGGCAAATCGGTCGGAAAATTAGACAAGGCCTGATGCTTCGGGATGCAGACAAAGATTCAAAGAACTGTAACTCTTGATCAAAAATGGGAGAACCCATTTTGAAATACTACAAACTTTTTCACACAAAGGGAGGAAAAAGCGATATGAATAAAAAGTTGGTTTGTGTAGCTTTGACAGCAACGATGGCAGCAACACTGTTATCTGCTTGCGGTTCATCTGCAAAGAGCTCTTCAAACGGTAAAGTGCTGAACATCAGCGCATGGAACGAGGAGTTTAAGTCTCGTCTTGAGGATCATTATCCGGGATATGAGGTTGTAGACGGAACAACAGGTAAGATCGGTGATGTTACCGTAAACTGGCTGATCACACCGAATGAAGAAAATGCTTATCAGAACAGACTTGATGAGCTGCTGCTGGCACAGGAGAAGGCAAAAGCAGATGAGAAGGTTGACCTGTTCCTGGTTGAGGCTGACTATGCTGTTAAGTACACCGATACAGACTACACACTGTCCATCAAAGATCTCGGTATTACCGATGATGATCTGAAAGATCAGTATACCTATACACAGGACGTTGTTACCGATTCCAAGGGCGTGATCAAAGGTACTTCCTGGCAGGGATGCCCGGGCGTTATGATCTACAACAGAGATATCGCTGCGGAAGTATTCGGAACAGAAGATCCGGATGCAGTACAGGCTTATTTCTCCGATTGGGATAAGTTCACAGAGTCTGCAGGCACCTTAAAGGATGCCGGTTATCATGTGATTTCTTCTTGCGCTGATACCTTCAGAGTATATCAGAACAATGCAAGTCTTCCTTGGGTAGACGGCAACAAGATCCAGATCGATGACAACCTGATCAAGTGGGTAGAAGATTCCAAGGCACTTTATGAAGCGGGTTATTGCGATACCTTCGGTCAGTGGACAGAAGACTGGAATAAGGGCTTCTATCCGGACGGTAAAGTATTTGCATACTTTGGACCGGCTTGGCTGATCGACTTCTGTATGGCAGCTGATGTAGAAGGTTCTGTAGCAAATGCAGGACGCTGGGGCGCGATCGAAGGTCCTCAGGGCTTCTATTGGGGCGGTACCTGGATCTGCGCAGCAGCAGGTACGGATAATGCGGATCTGGTAGCAGATATCATGAAGAAGATGACCTGTGATCCGGAAATAATGAAGGAAATTGTTCTTCAGGATAACGACTTCGTAAACAACAGACCGGTTATGGAAGCTCTTGCAGCTGATACTTCTTACTCAAACGCAGTACTCGGCGGACAGAACGCTCTGGCAATGTTCTGTGCAGGCGCAGACAACATCGATATGGCAAACCTGACAGCTTATGATCAGGGTCTGCTCGGTGATTTCCAGACAGCAATGGGTGAGTACATCAACGGCAACTATGCAACCATCGATGAAGCACTCGCAGCATTCTACACCGCAGCTGAGACAAGATATCCGGATTTAACACACTAAGCAGACGTGTCAGATCCAAAGGCTTAGTTTTCTAAGCATTGACTTACAGACAAAGCAGGATGATCCTGTAGCTGATTGCCTGCCGGAGGTTTCGGCAGGCAATCTTTTTCAGAGATTTTACTTAAGATACTTAACCCGAAGTATTCGGAGGAATGATACATGAACAAGAAAAAGACATCGAATGTTGTCCGATTTAATAAATGGGGCTATATATTCCTGATACCATTCTTTTTGGTATATACGATTTTTAGTCTGATTCCGCTACTGACGACGATCTACAACAGTTTCTTTGAAAACTACTGGTCGGGACTGTCGGAGATCGGACCAACATTTATCGGAATCGATAATTACGTGAAGTTACTTTCTGCACCGGAGATCTGGATTTATCTCAAGAATACGCTGATCATGTGGATCGGTGGCTTCATTCCGCAGATTGTGATCGCGCTGCTCTTAGCATACTGGTTTTCGGATCCGAGCCTTCGAATCAAAGGTCAAAGATTCTTTAAGACCGTGATCTACATGCCGAACCTGATCATGGCTTCCGCATTTGCAATGCTGTTTTTTGCATTGTTCTCGGATGCAGGTCCGATCAATCAGATCCTGATCAGTCTCCATGTTTTCTCGGAACCGTTTAAATTCATGAACAGTGTGGCTGCATCCAGAGGGCTCATCATGCTGATGAACTTTTTGATGTGGTTTGGTAATACCACGATCCTGCTCCTGGCAGGTATGCTCGGTATCGATACCGCGCTGTATGAGGCCGCAGAGGTTGACGGTGCAACGGCGTCTCAGATCTTTTTCAGAGTTACCATGCCGCTGCTTCGACCGATCCTGGTCTATGTCATGATCACCTCACTGATCGGTGGTCTGCAGATGTACGATGTTCCGCAGATTTTGACCAACGGACGTGGTACACCGACCAATTCGACCATGACCATGATCATGAACTTGAACCAGTATCTGACCAGCAAGAACTTCGGTATGGGCGGTGCCTTATCCGTCTTCCTGTTTATCGTGACAGGCTTGCTGAGCATCATTGTATTTAAGATCAACAGTCGTAAAGAAGACTAAAAGGGAGGAATATTCATGGAAAGTGCACAGCAGAAAACACATGGCCTCCCGGTGGGAGTCCGCAGAGCAATTTCATATATTGTATTGATCTTTTTCACTTTTTTGTGCCTGATCTGGTTCTATATTTTGCTGATCAACTCTACCAGATCACACGGTGAGATGACCAGAGGATTTACCGTTCTTCCAAGTACACATTTGCTGGATAACTGGGCAAATCTGGTCAACGGTACGATCCCGATCTTTAACGGCTTTATCAACAGTCTGATCGTTTCTACCTGTAACTCGGCATTGTGTGTATACTTCTCCGCAATGACCGCATATGCGATCCATACGTA
>JAILPR010000038.1 GCA_024699355.1 Lachnospiraceae bacterium | reverse complement strand
CAGATCAGATAAGAGACCATACTGATGCCGCAGATGAGGGCCAAAAGCAGCGCAATTTTCCCAAGCGAGAGCCCCGCACTTTGCAGCTTGGTCAGAAGCGTACTCTGATGCGTCACATCACCGCCGACGATATTCGACAGGTTATTTACAAACTCTGTAACCGTGATCTTCTGCAGGATCAGGGTTACATAACTTATCCCGCATACGGCACAGGTCCCGACAAACAAAAGGCCATCCCATATCTTTCGATGGGAAATCCAAAGGATGACCAACAGCACAAACGGTGCCAGCAGGATGCAGGATGGATAGGATAATACTTCCAGCGACATCCAGAGTCCCAGCAGGATCAGGTGCACGGCGCCGCCGGACGGCTGCTTTAGTGCCGCGGCGAAATTCCACAGGCTGATCATCAGCAGGGTAAAGAACCACACCTGCATGATGCCAAACTCCGGAGTGATGATCTGTTTCGGAATCGTGTTTACATAAATCAGTGCCAGGAACCAGGCATACTCTCTCTGCACGATCTTACACAGCGTACGATACAACAGGATGCTGATTCTCAAATGGATCAGTGTGCCTGCCGCACGCAGGTACAGGACGATCCCGCTCGTCCCGAAGAGTGCCAGATACGGTTTCATCAACAGCGCACATAAAAAGGCGGAACTTTGGTGCGGCTCCCACATCGTGCCAAAGAGACTGTCCATCGTCACACTGCGATAGGACATCACGATCTGATATTCTTCATCCAATCCGTATGCAAAAAAGAGCATTTTAACAGCTGCTAAAATGCTCAGGATCACACAAATACGTTTAAAGATCTGTAGTGTTGTTTTTCTCGACTTCATCGATGATAAACGGCGGACGGCTTCTGGATGCGTCCAATGTCCTCCAAATATATTCTCCCAGCAGTCCCAGCATGACCATGATCATGCCCAGTCCGCACAGCAGGACACACATTAAGGATGCCCAGCCCACGATCGGTGTTCCGACCGTAAATTTCTCCACCAGCACTTCGATCAGCAATACCAGTGCCAGCAGATTAAAGATGACACCGACATAGCTCATGACCCGAAGCGGCATGTAGGAAAAGCTCATCAGGGAGTCCATGACCAGTTTGACCTTCTTGGCCAAAGTCCAGCGGGATACGCCTTTTTCACGATCCTTCCGGACAAAATAGATCATGTCAGTCTGAAAGCCCAGCCACATCACCTGCAAGGTCAGTGACGAATTCTTTTCGTCCATCAGTTTTAATACTTCGATGGCTCTTCGATCGACCAGGTAGCAATCACAGCCGCCGGCCGGCATATTTTTATTTACAAACCTGCGGATCAGTGCATAATAGCAGTTTGCAAAAAAGACTTTGACCGGATTTTCCTGCCGCTCTTTGCGAACCGCAAGGACCACCTTGTTGCCTTTTTTCCAGCTCTCATACATCTCCAGGATCAGTGTGGAGTCTTCCTGCAGATCTGCCTGTTTGGTCACTGCACAGTCACCGGTGCAGACATTCAAGCCCGCCAGAAGCGCTGCATGCTCTCCGAAGTTCCGGGACAGTTTCACGCAAACGATACGGTCATCCTGCGCACGAAGCTTATTCATGATCTCCCAGGAGTTATCGCCCGAACCGTCATCTACAAAGACAATTTCATAGTCTCCGAGCTGCGTCAGGATCTTCTCCTTCATATCCGCATATAAATCTTCCAGGGTATCCGAGTTATAATAGACCGGAACCACGATTGATATCTTACTCATTTACGCCATCCTGCATCATCGTTAAGTATTCGTTATAATCACGCACATATTCGTGCTCATCGTAATGCTCGCTGGCCAGAACCAAAAGTACCGAATCCGCAGAGAATTCATACATTTCTTTCCAGACCATCCTGTCTAAAAACAGCCCCATTCTCGGGCGATCCAGGTTGATGATCTCGGTATCCGTACCATTGGTGACCTTGACTTTGCTGGTGCCGCTGACATTGATCAGGACAAACTGCGAATTCAGGTTGGCATGACTGCCGCGAACGACCGTCGCATCCGATCCGTAGATATAAAAAATTCTCTGAATATCAAACGGAATATCCTGATGTCCCTCTACGACCACCAGATTTCCGCGCTCGTCTCCGCACTCGCGAAAGTCGATGATTTTATACTGTTCTGTTAATTGCATGTCTCGCTCCAAGTGTCTTTACGCAAAACTGTTGATCGCATCGATCACGTAGTCCTGCTCCTGCTTTGTCATTCCGCAATACAGCGGGATAGAGATCACGGAATTTGCATACTTCTCCGTGATCGGGAGACTTCCCTTTGCCACGTTCAGATACGCATACGCCTCTGATAAATGCGGTGGGATCGGATAGTGGATAATGGTCTTGATCCCTCGCTCTGCCAGATACTCGATCATCCGGTCGCGTTCCTCTACCAGGATGACCACCTGATGCCATACGCTGCTGCTCTCCGGACGCTGCGTGATCATACGCACCTTCGGATTGTGCAGTCCCTTCTCGTATGCCGCAGCCAGTGCTTTCCGCTCTGCGGTGATCTCATCAATGTATTTCATACGCACCCGGAGGAGAGCTGCCTGCATCTCATCGAGTCTGGAATTGGCGCCGACCACTTCATTGTAATAGTGCTTGCGCGATCCGTAATTACGATACACTTTCGCCTGATCGATGATCTCTTTGGAATGGGAGATCACCGCACCGGCATCCCCGAAGGCACCGATGTTTTTGGTCGGATAAAAACTAAAGCAGCCGATATCTCCAAAGGTCCCGACCTTCTGGCCTCTCCATGTCGCCCCATGCGCCTGCGCACAGTCTTCGATCAGGTAGAGGTGATGCTTCTTGCAGATTTCCTGCACACGCGTCATATCACAGACATGGCCGTAGAGATGAACGACCATCAGCGCCTTGGTGCGCGGGGTGATCTTCTCTTCAATCTTCTCCACGTCGATCTGCGCATATTCATCCGGTTCCGTAAATACCGGTGTCGCACCGTTGATGGAGATTCCCATCACACTGGCGATGTAGGTATTGCCCTGGACGATGACTTCATCGCCCTCGCCGATGCCCAGCATCTTAATACCGATCCAAAGGGCATCCAGACCGCTGGCAAGACCTGCGCAGTAACAGCCGTGATACTCTCCGAACTCTTTTTCAAATGCTTCATCTTCTTTGCCGAGGATGTACCAGCCGGATCGAAGGACCCTAAGTGCTGCTTCCTCGTATTCACTCTGGTGCTTTAAAAAGCCCAGATCCATTCTGTTTGCCTGAATCTCCATGTCTTTTCTTCACCTGACTCTGTATTATCCGGGGCATAGTCTGCTCCTTAAACTGAGCATCCGCCCATGCGGATCAGTCCGCTGTGACTGCCTCACACGTTAAGTGGATCAGTCTGTTGTGACTGCCACGCCAAGCTCCTCAAGGATCGACTGCGCACGGGATGCACGCTGCGTTCCGGAGAAGTTTTCTACGACCTGCTGATAGTAGATCGCTGCATGATCCGTATCCTCATTTCGATAATATGCGTCTGCCAGATTGTAGACGATATCGATATTGGCGGAATCATAGAAGTATGCGCGAAGCAGAGAATTGATCGCTTCGACATAGTTTTCGTCGTTGTAATATTCGATTCCTTCCTCCAGATATTGTACGGAAAGGATCGGTGATACGAGGCTCATCAACGTCTGATATACCGACTGGAACTCCGCCGCGGTATCCTCGATGGTCACTTCATTATGGATGTCCTCAAGCATCTCGCCGACACTTGCGACATCTTCCGGATTGGTCAGATAGAGGTTCGCTGCTTCCAGCAGATCATTCATGGACTGAAGTGTTCCGTCCGTGCCGACATAAGCCTGCACCTGTGCCTGCAGATCCGTATTGCTGTTCTCCAGACTCTTGACCTTTTGCTCTAATTCTTCCACATCCGCAGAACGTGCCGAGAGCTGTTCGCTGACGCTGATCAGCTGCTCATTGACTTCTGCCTTGGCAGACTGGATCCTTGCCGGAAGGATCAGGAAAAATGTGATCGCCACACCGATCGCCAGTCCCAGGATCATATACAGGATCGAGGAGAAACTGACGTTTCTGGCATCATGCATCTCAAACGGCTGAATGATCATCTCATTGCCGCGATGATATTCCACCGGCTGGTCGGATTTGCGAATGGTCTTACTCTCGCCCCCCTCGACCGGTTCGAGCATCATCTCGACTTCACGCAGATATCTGCGCGTCATCGTGCTGCCGTTATCGATCTTTCTGCAGGCTTCCAGTTCTCTCCA
>JAILPR010000280.1 GCA_024699355.1 Lachnospiraceae bacterium | reverse complement strand
AGCTGCATCTGCCCGCTCCCGGCACGCTCTACTTCGCCCTCTACCTGCACCCACACGCCGTCTGCAAACGGCAGGATCGGCTCCTTGGGCACAATGATCCATTCTGCGATCATCACCGTCAGGACAAAGACGAGGGAAACCACGCAAAGAGGGCGTACGATATGAACTTGTTTCATAAAAACTCCTTTGGGCACTCTTGCCCGATGATTTGGAAATTCTGCCTGCGATCACAGGCCTGTTGTCCCGAATGGGACAAGGTTGGAAATCGCCGGGGCCATGCTGCCCCGGCATAGATCATACATAAACTACACTACTCAACGATATCCAGATTTCGCTCAAAGATCGTACTCAGATCGATCGTATCATGATAGGTCACCGATGTTTCACCTTCAACCGAAATCTGTACTTTATTGATGTTGGTCAGCTCGGATAACGAATCCACGATCGAGTAGATCGTCACCTCCGAATCGACACTGTACGGCTGTGACAAAAATGCCTGCGAAAGATTGACATAGCAGACACCGTCTCTGGTCGTCACGGACAGGACACTGGTCTCCGGATTGATCGTCGGATAACTTTCATCGTTGTTCGGTCCTTTGATCAGCTCTTCCACCACCTGTCGTTCCAGGGAAATATTACTGTTATAGACAACCTCCCTGTCGATCTCGATCAGCGCATCTCCCGCCGCATTGGCAAAATACAAATGCAGTTTGGTCTTTTCATAGGTACTGATCTCGTTCCCGGCATTGTTGATAAAGGACTCTGCTGTCATCGCTCCGATCGGATTGCCGTCACTGTCAGTCAGTGCATCACCGTTCACAGAGAACGTCACTACCGTCACGCCCTCGATCTGCGTCAGTGTCCTGACGATCGCCGAGCGGTAGAGCACTTCCGGGATCACCTCTAAATCCTTATAGCTCTCATTAAAATCGAGATTCATCTTCTCATCGCTTAAGCTAAAGTGATTCGGATGCATCTGTCCGCCGAGCGGTGCGATCAGATTGACACGCTTCTCCGGCGGATTCATCATTTGGATCATCAGTTCCTGCAAGAGCGTTTCGGTATCCGACGGATCCGTCGCTGTCTGATAATCGACAGCCTCGACCTTACTGTAATCTTTTGCCACATAAAAAATATGATACGTCAAAAGATCCTCCTGCGCCTGCTTCTCGCAGCCGCCAAGCAGGAACATTCCCACCGCCAATAGTGCGATCCATATCAGTTTTTTCCATACGTTGTTTCGTTGTTTCATCTTATCCTGCAACATACTTTAACGGAATCTTTACCGTAAAGGTCGTTCCTTCCTCCGGCACACTCTCTACATCGATCGAGCCTCTGTGCATCAGCACTGCACTCCGGGTAATGGCAAGTCCCAGTCCCGTACCACCGATCTCTCTGGAATGTGATTTATCCACGCGGTAGAATCGCTCATAGATCTGCCCCAGCGACTCCTCCGGGATCCCGATCCCGCCATCCTGCACCTTTACGGTAAAGTTCTGATGATCGGCATCCAACGTGATCTTTACAAAACCGTTTTCTTTATTGTATTTGATCGCATTCTCCACCAGGTTCGAGAGGATCAGCGTGATCTTGACTTCATCCACGCTCGCCCTGACCGGACGGATACTTTCAAAGGTTACTTCAATGTTACGCTTTCTGGCGATCGGACGAAGCCTCTTACATACCAGCTCCGTCAGCTCATTGATATCCACTTCCGTGATGTTCATCGCCGAGACGGTTTTATCCATCTTCACCAGTGAGAGCAGATCTGTGATGATCTTGTTTTCACGGTCGATCTCCTGCGCGATGTCCTCCATAAATTCCCGATACAGTTCCGCCGGAACATCTTCCTGTGCCAGCAGCGAATCGGCCAGCACCTTCATCGAGGTGATCGGCGTCTTTAACTCATGCGAGACATTGGATACAAACTCCTGACGGCTGTCATCCAGCGTCTTCATCCGCCCCAGCAGCTGATTAAACGCATCAACGATATGCACCGTTTCCACATAATCCGGAACATCGATCGCTTCATCGGAAAAGCCGCCCTTGACCTCATTGATGGCCCTGGTGACTTTGTTAAACGGCATGACCAGCATTCTGGATAAAAACCACGCCATGATGACGATGACCAGCACCATGATGATCTGCAAAATGGCCGCCTTATTGTTCAGGATCTCCATGGTCGTGACAACACTGTCCGTGGAGATACTGACCAGGATCGCGCCAATGACCATCTCCTGCTCTGTCTGCGCCCCGCTCTCTGCATCGACATCCGCCACGGTCACAGTCTGTGTGATCGGCAGCGTCATTTCGATGAAGCCGTTGACATCATCATAGTGTGTTACGCCGGAGCCTGAAAAGCACTTGATGACCTCTTCCGAAGTGATCGTCTTGCCTTCGCTCATGCCATACGTATCTTTGACAATTTTCAGGTGATCGTTGATGATCAGAACACGACCATCATAAAGATTGGACAACTCCTCAAGTTCGGCATTGATGACCGCTGAGGAGGTGTCGCTTAAGTAACTGTACGTGATCAGATGGTTTGCAATGATTCTCATCTGCGTCTGCACTTCGGAAGTACGCACCGTTACGGCACGCGACTCATAATTGCCGACGATCGCGATCCTGGTGATGAACGTCGGAACCGTTCCGACGATGACCAGAAGCACGAAAATTCTCATCTGCAAACTTCTCAGAGTTTTTAATTTATGCAACAATTCCCGCAGATTCAGTTTCTGCAGGAGCGCCTGCACATGTTTCAGCATTTCTGTTTCCTAACCTTATCAGCCTTTGAAAAAATATCCCATGCCCCACTTGGTGTGCACATACTTCGGCTCGCTCGGATTCGCCTCGATCTTCTCGCGCAGCCTTCTGACATGGACATCCACGGTTCTGGCATCACCCGGATAATCCGCACCCCAGATGCTCTTTAACAGATCATCGCGGCTGTAGACCTTGTTGGGATGTAACATCAAAAGCTCCAATACCTCGAATTCTTTGGTCGTCAGGTCGATCTCCCTGCCGCTGATGGTGACTCTGCGCTCTTCGCGATTTAACGTCATCTCTCCGCTGGTCAGGACATTTTCCTGTGTCTGCGGAAGCTCTTTTTGTCTGGTACGGCGGATGATCGCTTTGATCCTGGCTTTGACTTCAAGGATGTTAAACGGCTTGGTGATATAGTCATCTGCGCCGTACTCGAGCCCAAGGATCTTATCCATATCATCCCCTTTGGCAGTGAGCATGATGATCGGCACATAGCTAAACTCACGGATGGCCTGGCAGACTTCGAATCCGGTCAGTTTGGGCAGCATTACATCAAGCAAAATAATGTCATAGGTATTGTTCTTTGCTTTTTCAAGCGCTTCTTCACCGTCATAGGCACAGTCCACTTCCATGTCATCCTGTTCCAGGGAGAACCGGATTCCCTTAACGATCAGCTTTTCATCATCGACTACCAAAACTCTGTAAGCCATCTTCCCACTCTCTTTTCTAAATACAAATCAGTTCACAAATCTGCGCATACGTGCCGTCTTTGATCCCTGAAACCTGCTTGATCTCCTCAATACTCTGAAACGCGCCATGCTCCGTGCGATAAGCGATGATGCTCTCCGCACGCGTCTCTCCGATCCCGGGCAAGGTGCAAAGTTCCTCACGCGATGCGGTGTTGATGTTGATCCTGCCATCCGCATCCATACTGTTCTGCGCTCCTGTGCCTGCATCGTTTCCCTGTCCGCCTGCGTCACATTGGCTGCCTGCGTTCTTTCCGCTGCCGGAAATCCTCCCTGCTGCCGCTTCTTCCTTCGTCGGGATCCACAGCTGCATGCCGTCGGTTAGCGGTGCCGCCAGATTGATGGCACATTCCTCCGCATCCGCAAGCAAACCGCCTGCTGCCAGAACCGCATCGCCGGCCCGCGCATCTGCCTCCAGTTCATAAACGCCCGGAGATGCTACCGCACCGCAAACATGTACCACACAGCGCTTCGTTTCGCTTTCTGTCGTTTGTTTCTCTTGATTCGTGGATGATCGTTCCTGATTCGATGCCGTTCCGGTCACCGATAAGACTTCCGTCGTGTCTGTAGATAAGCTGGTCTCTTCCGTGTCACCGATGGTGGATTCTTCGGCGGTGATCTGTGCAAGATCTCTGCCACGTTCTCCACATGCCGTCAGAAGACATGCTATCCATACCCAAATCCCCATCCACGCAAAAAAGCGCACGTTTCGTTGAATAAAAAATGATTTCATTGCTACTCCTTCCGATCGGAAGAAGCCCCCACGCAATTCCTTTTTATTCTAACGAAAACACTGCGCTTTTTCAAGACAACTTCTCTGCTTTCGCAGGATTTTATTCACTGATGGTCGCTGTCACTTTCTCCGCGATCTTTCGCAGAGTTTCATCGACATCGGCACCGCCCCAGATCTCTCTGAAGCCCACTTCAAGGCGAAGCCAGAGATTGCTGGTCGCCATCATTTTCGGCATGGATACGGAGCTTTCATAGGCCGCCATAAACTCCTCCAGCGCTTCGTAGGGCACTGCACAGGTTGTGTCGGCTGCCGCTCTGCCGGTATAGGTATAGAGATTCTCCGCCCCTGTCGTGACCAGATAGGACGCAAAGGCATTGGCTGCCGATTTCTGTGCCGAATAGCCGTTGACCGCAACTGCCGTTGTGATCGAGAGCGGCCGTGATAACAGCGTCTCTGTCAGGTTCGGCAGTTTGATCACGCCGTACTCGCCGTCAAATACACCGTCGGCTTTGGCCTTCTCCAACGTTGCCACCGCATCGGTTCCCGCGATGGTAAAGACAAATTTACCGCCGATAAAATCCTCCAGGATCCCTTCATAGCTGACCAGATCCGCATCGATCGAATAGAACTGATTCATCTGCTGGAACATTGTAAGCGCGTTCACCGCATCCGTATTATAGATATCGATCTGCGTCACGTCATCGCCGCACTCCCCGCCCACGTTCATGTAAGCGCCGAGAAACGCGTAGTTATAGAGGATGTTGGTCACATCCCAGCGGAAAATATCCTCCACCCCGTCCGGTGTCTCATACGTATCCGCGAATGTGGCAAGCGCCTCAAACGTCGACGGCAAACTCTCCTGCATCCGCGCAAGGATCTGCTCCTGCGAAAAGCTCTCACTCTCCTGCGTCCCGGTCTCTGCCTGCGCCTCTTCCTGCACCCCGGCCTCTGCCTGCGCCTGCGCCTCTTCGCCAGCAGCGACGTCTGCTTCGCTTTGCAGCTGAGCCGCAGCATAATCGGTCAGATAGGTCTTGTTGTATAACAGCGCACTCGTATCATAATAGAACGGATAAGCCACCAGGTGTCCCTGATACGTCACCGCATGGATCGCAGTATCCGCAAAATGCGTGGAATTCACCACGTTATTGATCGGCAGCGCACTTGCCAGCCCCGCCAGATATGCCTGTTCCAACGAATCATTGGTGATAAGGAACAGATCCGGCATCTCTTCATCCTGCATCGATGCGGTATTGATCTCGTCCAGATACTCTTTACCACTCTTTAAGACCGGCACGATACGGACCTGGGTTTCCTCGAGATACCTGACCGAAGTCGCCGTCAGATAATCCGTCAGCGCCTCATCCGTATACCAGAGATATAAGGTCTGTTTTGCTTTTTGTACTTCTGCCTCTTCTTCCGTACCGACCACGTCTGTGCTGATCGCCAGACCCACCTGTACGAGCGCCACGGTGATCACCACTGCCATCAGCATAGAGAGCACAGCGATCAACATACTTTTCCGAATACTCATAAATTCCTCTTCTTTACAGCTTGTTTCCTATGCAGCCGATGCCGCTTTTCGCATCGGTTCACACGTTCTCATTGTATAATGAAGTCCCGAATCTATCAAACACTTCTTACCCCGGGATCATATTCTTCCTCTTCTGTGCAATTTTCTTAAAAAAACGACTGTTTTTAGCAAATTTTTATTAGCATTTCTATATATGTCACACTATAATAAAAGTAATGAATATTTTGTCGTTTTTTCGTAAAGCAATTTCACGATTTAATCAGGCAAGAGAAACAGACTAACCCTTTAGGAGGAACAATTACATGAAAAAGCTCAGCATTCGTACAAAACTCGTCCTCATGGTCCTTCCGTTGGCCGTATTTTTTGTCATTGCAGTATCGATCTTAAGCACCATGACAGCTAATACCATGCGCGAAACAGAAGAGTTGTTTTACGATCAGCTCTACGCGATCAATTCCAAACTCTTAACGGCAGACCGTGATTTCTATCAGACCGCCTATGCCGAAGTACAGTACAAAGCCGGCAGACTTTCTCAGGATCAGGAAACCCTGGATGCCTACATGGAGGATTTTAACAGTAACGCACAGCAGACGCTCGATGGCATCAATGCCGTTGCCGCATTGATCGAACAGTACCCGGACGTCGGCCGCTTCTCCATGGACGGTGTCAGCGTCAATGATTATCTGACTGCCTTCTATACCGATTACGATGCATGGAAAAATGCATACGATCCGATCAAGAGTTCCGGCAGTTACTATGAGCAGAACGCCTTATTCGAAGTCGCACGTGATGATATCAACTCCATGCAGGACATGGTCGAAGTCTATGCGGAAGAGCAGAAAGCAGCGCTCGAAAGCCGCATTACCGGCACCATCATCAGCGTCAGTGTCGTTGTGATGATCGTCTTTGTCCTCATCGGTCTTTTCTGCCTCTATCTGATCCGTTATATCCGCGTTGCGGTATCAAATGTTACGGAAAATGTGGAAGCCATTGCCAACAAAGATCTCTCTGTGGAGATCAAAGAAAATGACAACGCCGATGAGATCGGTCGTCTGACACGTGCAGCTGCGCTTCTCAGAAACCAGCTGCAGGGCATCATCTCCACCCTTCAGGCGTCCTCTCAGGAACTGGCTGCTTCCAGTGAATTTATGGCATCCAATACCGAGCAGTCTTCCGACTCTATGGAACAGATCGATCACGCAGTCGGCGAACTGGCTCGTACCGCTACCGTACAGGCAGAAGATGTCGAGCACATCTCCGCCAGCATGGAAGAGCTTTCCGATGTCATGCAGGAAAGTGTCGACAGTACCAATACGCTTGATAGCGCTTGCAAGGATATCGTCAACATCTCCAATGACGGTATGAAGACTGTCGATGAATTAAGCGAGATCACCACCAAGAATGTCAACGCATTCAATAATATCTTTGATGCCATTACCGGTATTGATGAGCGTACCAAGAGAATCGGGGATGCTTCTTCTCTGATCACCGACATCGCATCCCAGACCAACCTTCTGTCCTTAAATGCTTCCATCGAAGCTGCCAGAGCAGGAGAAGCAGGCCGCGGCTTTGCCGTTGTTGCCGATGAGATCAGACAGCTTGCCGAGCAGTCTGCAAATTCCGCACAGACCATCAACCAGATGATCGAAGAACTCCTGGCAAGTGCCGACAGTGCAACCAACCAGAGTAAACTGGTCAGCCAGTATGTGGAAGAGCAGAAAGTTTCCGTTGAAAATACCAAAGCAAGCTTTGATGCGATCGTTGATAACATCCAAAGCGTCAATAACAGTGTGGCTGCCCTCAACCATGTGAACAGTACGCTGGAATCCAATATTACCAATGTCAACGAACTGATCACTTCCTTAGCTTCCGTATCCGAAGAGAATGCGGCAACCGCACAGGAGCTGACCAGCACCACGACCACCGTGACCAACGGCGTTCACGATTTAAAGAGCACCGGCTCTTCGATCAGCGATTCTTCCAAGTCGCTGGCAGACATCATCGGCGAATTCAAAATCTGATCATCGCCGACCGTAAACTGACAAAAAGCCCTGTGAGGATACACTCCTCACGGGGCTTTCTTCATCTGCGTTGTGTTCGGGTACACTTGCTTTGTAAGCGCTGCTGCGCTTACGCTTCTGCGCTCTCTGCCAGTGCTGCATCCAGCTTTTCGATCATCTCATCGACATGCTCTTTTTCGATCACCAGCGGCGGCACGAAACGCAGGATATTGGTTCCGGCATTGATCAGCACCAGGCCATGCTCCAGGCAGTGGTTGATGATCGGGCCGACCGGGATCGTGCACTCGAGCCCCTGCATCAGGCCAAGGCCTCTGCGCTCTTTGATAAAGTCATACTTTGCCGCCAGCGCATCCAGTTTCTCCTCCAGATACGGAGTGATCTTCTGCACATGGCCGACGATATCGTCCGCTTCAAAGATATCCATGACCTTGCTGATGGCTGCACAGGCCAGCGGATTTCCGCCATAAGTCGTACCGTGATCGCCGGCTTCCAGCGACGCCTGACCGACCTTCTCCGTCATCAAAAATGCGCCGACCGGAACACCGCACCCAAGCGCCTTGGCTGTGGTCATGATGTCCGGACGCACGCCGTACTGCTGCCATGCATAGAAACTTCCGGTACGGCCCACGCCGCACTGGATCTCATCCAGGATCAGCAGGATGTCTTTTTCATCACAGATCTTGCGGATCTCCTCCATAAATTCTTTCGTCGCCGGATAGATCCCGCCCTCGCCCTGTACGGTCTCAAAGAGGATCGCGCAGGTCTTATCGTTGATGAGTGCTTTGACGCTCTCGATATCATTCATCCCGGCAAATTTGATATTGCCGATCATCGGCTCAAACGCTTCACGATAATGTGCATTGCCGGTTACGGACAGTGCACCGAAGGTACGACCGTGGAAGGAATGATTCATCGCGATGATCTCGTGATCGGTCCTGCCATCCTTGCGGAATGCATATTTTCTTGCCGCCTTTAAGGCACCCTCGATCGACTCCGCGCCGCTGTTGGTAAAAAAGACTCTGTCCATACCGGAGAGCTTCTTTAATTTGCGCGCCGCTTCGACTGCCGGCACATTGTAATAGTAATTGGATGTATGGATCAGATGATCGATCTGGTCTTTTAACGCTTCATCGTAGCCCGGATAATGATGTCCCAGGGCAAATACCGCGATCCCCGCAAAGAAATCCAGATACTTCTTGCCATCCAGATCATACAGATATAATCCATCGCCGTGGTCAAAGACGATCTGATACCGGTTATAGGTATGCAGCAGATCCTTCTCCGCACTGTCGATATATTCTTTCATACTCATCGCGTTTCCTCCAGCTTCTTTCCTGTTTCTGCTCTCCGACTGCCTAGTCGTTCATTTCCTCATCTTTGACGATCGCTGTACCGATACCCTGGTTGGTAAAGATCTCCAGCAGCAGACAATGTGCGATACGGCCATCCAGAATATGGACGCGGTTGACGCCGTTTTTGATCGCTGAGGTACAGTTGCTGATCTTCGGCAACATTCCGCCCCCGATCACGCCGCTCCCGATCAGCTCCTCTGCCTGAGATGCGGACAGGCGGCTGATAAAGGTCGACTTGTCGTTGATGTCCTTATACAGACCCTCGATATCCGTGAGGAACACCAGCTTGTCTGCGCCGACTGCCTTGGCGATCGCGCAGGCCGCATCATCCGCATTGATGTTATACGTCTGATACTGATCGTCCATCCCGATCGGTGCGATGATCGGTAAAAAGTCTTTCTCCAGCAGATCATAGATGATCTTCGGATCGACCTTGGTCACATCACCGACGAAGCCGATATCCTGGCCGTTGGAATATTTTTTCTCCACATGAAGAAGGCCGCCGTCCTTGCCGCTGATACCTGCTGCATTCACGCCCAGCTCCTGCACCATGCTGACCAGACTCTTGTTGACCTTATTTAACACCATCTCGGCGATCTCCATCGTCTCGGCATCCGTTACCCGCAGGCCGTTGACGAACTCCGGCTCCTTGCTGCTGGCCTTGGATACCCAGCGGCTGATCTCTTTGCCGCCGCCGTGTACGATGATCGGCTTAAAGCCGACCAGTTTTAACAGCGTACAGTCCTGAATGACATTTTTCTTTAATTCGTCATTGCTCATGGCACTGCCGCCGTACTTCACGACGATGATCTTACGATTGAATTTCTGAATATAAGGAAGTGCCTCGATCAGCACCTCCGCTTTCTTTAACACTGCATCCATATCCTGCGGATGATCCATTAACATGTTACGTCCTCCTAAGCTTCCCGTTGTTGTCATATCGCGCCTCTTACGCGTCATGCCACATACCTTTGATTGCCGCACCGCCTGTGCTTTGCCTCATACGTTTTACTGCCGCACCGCGATTTACGGAAATACCGGCATCATGGTCAGCCCCGTATTTTCCGGCAGTCCAAACAGCAGATTCATATTCTGCACTGCCTGTCCCGCAGCACCCTTCACCAGATTATCGAGCGCACCGCACATGATCACGCGGCCGGTCCGCTCATCGATGGTAAAGCCGATATCGACAAAGTTACTGCCCTCGACCCATCTGGTCTCCGGCCAGCTGCCCTTTGGCAGTACACGGACAAAATATTCGTCCGCATAGTATTTCTTATACGCTGCGCGGATCATCTCCTCCGTCGGCAGCCCCGTCGTTCCGTCCGGACGTTTCACCGGCTTTAATGTCGCATATTCGGTTGCCAGGATGCCTCTGTTCATCGGTACCAGATGCGGTGTGAAGTTGATCACCACATCGCTGCCGCAGGCATAGCCCAGCTGCTCTTCGATCTCCGGCGTATGGCGGTGCGTTGCCACACCGTACGGTTTGATGCTCTCGTTGACTTCGCAGAACAGGTTCGGGATCTTGGCCCCTCTGCCCGCTCCGGAGGTACCGCTCTTGGCATCCACGATCAGGCTCATCGGATCGATCAAACCTTCCTTCACAAGCGGATATGCGGTTAAGATCGAGCAAGTCGTGTAACAGCCCGGATTGGCGACCAGACGTGCCTTCTTTACCAGCTCTCTGTTGATCTCGCAAAGGCCGTAGACCGCCTCTTTTAAGAACTGCGGAGACTTGTGCTCGATGCCGTACCACTTCTCATATACCGCGACATCTTTTAATCGATAATCCGCACTCAGATCCACGATCTTGACCTGCTCCAGGATCTCTTCCGTCAACACTCCCGCGAGGAATCCCTGCGGCGTCGCCGTAAAGATGACATCCACCTTCTTTGCCATCTCTGTCAGGTCATCTCCCTCACAGACATTCTCGATGATCTCAAAAAAGTTGCGGTATACTTCCGCATACTTCTGATCGACATAGCTTCTTGATCCATACCAGACAACCTCTGCCTGCGGATGCTGCATTAAGATCCTGACGATCTCCGCTCCCGCATATCCGGTTGCCCCGATAATCCCTACCTTAATCATTTGAGGCGCTCCTTTATACATAATCTGTTTTCAGTGTACTCCGATTTTCGTGTTTCTTCTATAGGAATCACGCATCGTTTCCGTGCTGTGTTTATGCAGCCCTTGATGCATAAAATAGCATCCGACTGCATAACTATACATTAAACTAGGGGTATTTTCAACCCAATCGTGTATATTTTTTCATATTTTTTGTATTTTATGCTTGCCTTTTCAAAATACCGGGTGTATAGTGTGTTTCAGAACATGAGATTAGACGATGCGCACCGGCATCGGTCTTATGAATGAACAGATCTACGAAACCAAAGGAGAACGAACATGGCAAAAGAAAAAGTAATCTTAGCATATTCAGGCGGTCTGGATACCACAGCGATCATTCCGTGGCTGAAAGAGAATTTTGATTATGAAGTCATCTGCGTCTGCGCAGACTGCGGTCAGGGCGAAGAGCTCGACGGTCTCGAGGAGAGAGCACTCTCCTGCGGCGCTTCCAAATTATATATTGAAGATATCACCGATGAGTTTGTCGATGAATATGTTGTTCCGTGTGTACAGGCACATGCCGTATATGAGAACAAATATCTCCTGGGTACATCCATGGCACGTCCTTGCATCGCAAAGCGTCTCGTTGAGATCGCCCGCAAAGAAGGTGCTACCGCGATCTGCCACGGTGCAACCGGTAAGGGTAATGATCAGATCCGTTTTGAGCTGGGTATCAAGGCTCTGGCTCCGGATTTAAAGATCATCGCTGCATGGCGTAATGAGAAGTGGACCATGCAGTCCCGTGAAGATGAGATCGCATACTGTCAGGCACACGGCATTCACCTGCCGTTCTCCGCAGACACCAGCTACAGCCGTGATCGTAATTTATGGCACATCAGCCATGAAGGCTTAGAGCTGGAAGATCCGGCAAATGAGCCGAACTTCGAGCATCTTCTGGTCCTGGGCACGACACCCGAGAAAGCACCGGATGAAGGCGAATATGTCACCATGACCTTCGAAGCAGGCGTTCCGAAGACCGTAAACGGCAAAGCCATGAAGGTATCCGATATCATCCGTACCCTGAATGAACTTGGCGGCAAGCACGGTGTCGGCATCATCGATATTGTTGAGAACCGTGTCGTTGGTATGAAGAGCCGTGGCGTTTACGAGACTCCGGGCGGTACCATCCTCTACGAAGCACATCAGCAGCTTGAGGAACTGATCCTGGATCGTGACACCTATGCATTAAAGGCTGATATGGGCAACAAGCTGGCACAGATCGTTTACGAAGGCAAGTGGTTCACCCCGCTTCGTGAAGCTGTACAGGCATTTATCGAAAGCACACAGAAGTATGTCACCGGTGAAGTAAAGTTCAAACTTTACAAGGGCAACATCATCAAAGCCGGCACGACATCTCCGTACTCTCTCTACAACGAAAGCATCGCTTCCTTCACCACCGGTGATCTCTATGATCATCACGATGCAGAAGGCTTCATCAACCTGTTTGGTCTCTCCTGCAAGGTTCGTGCGATGAAGATGCAGGAAGCAGAGAAGAACAACTAATGTCATATCACGTCGCAGACGCGTAATGAGGAGTGCGCAATCTGCAACCGGCGTATCAATTTCATACGCACATACAGAGGATCGGC
>JAILPR010000245.1 GCA_024699355.1 Lachnospiraceae bacterium | reverse complement strand
ATCTCACGCGGCGTATCCGTGCCGTGCGAGCGGAACATCGGTAAAAAGCAGCCAAACTCGATCCATCTGACATAGAGTTCACGGTAGCCGGCATCCGCGACACCGTCCTCATAGTCGCCTCGCCAGAACCACTTCGGCGTCGGATCGTTGTTGCAGGAGCACCCTCTTCTGGTCCATTCTTTCCAAATGGTAAAGAAGCCGCCGATGTCCAGCGTCCAGAACGGATATCCGGAAATGCTCATGTTCAGGCCTTCCACAATCTGCTTACGCAGCGTATCCCACGAAGCATAGGTATCGCCCGACCAAAGCATCGCGCCGTATTTCTGTCCGGAAGCATAACCGGATCTGGTCAGATTCAGCACACGCTTCTCCGGATAATCATGTTTCTGATGTTCATAGATGCCCTTTGCATGCATCAGTGCAAAGGCATTGGCTTTCCCCGGATCGAGGAACTTTTTGTGTTCTTCCCCCACCAGGTGATACCGCTCCCAGGGCTCTCTCTTTTCTTCGCCGTTCCAGTCCGGACCGGTAAAAGGCTCCGTGGAGTCACACCACCAGCTGTCGAATCCCTGTTCAAAGAGGCCCTCTTTTGCCTGCTTCCAGTAAAGGTCTCTGGCCTGTTCTTCAAAGGCATTGTAGGTACCCAGATCATTGAGCATGTATCCCTGTTCCATGAACTGCGCATGATCCGACGTGGTGGAATTCATATTCGGCCAGATCGAGACCATCGTATGCGCATGCAGCTTGTGGATGTCTTCGTTGCGTTCTTTTTGATTGGCATAACGTGCCGGGTCGAGCTTTTTTTCACCCCACTGTCCCGGCGCCCAGCTGTTCCAGTCCTGTACGACCAGATCCAGCGGAACGTTCAGGTCGCGATAATGCTTGACCACTTCATATAATTCATCGGAAGAATAGTACTGCTCCTTGGACTGCACATACCCATCCGCCCACTTCGGCAGCATTCCCGCGCGGCCCGTCAGATAGCGGAAGCCGTCGATGACGTCATCCGGTGATGGACCTGCGATCACGTAGTACTCCATCTGGTCGATGGTATCCATGAACAGATAAGAGCCGTTGATATCATCATTCCAGGTCATCAGCGATGTGCAGTCAAAGAGGATCCCGTAACCGGCATCGCAGTAGCACATCGGCATCGGGATGCGCATGTTGTGCTGATATAAATACTGCGTATGATGGCGCAGATTAAAGACGCCCTCTTCCGCCTGTCCAAAGCCGTAGATGCCTTCCTCGCCCTGAAACTCGATGTAGTATTTGCCGCGATATGCCTTGCGGACTTCCTTTTTCTCCAGGTTCTGAATAAAGTTACGCTCGCCGTCTACCGTCTTGACGCGGTTGACGATCGGTTTTTCTCCGTTGGTCGTATACTGATAGACCGGGATCTCGGTTAAGGTACGCTCTCCTTCTTTGAGTACCGGCTTCTCCGTATGTGCCTTTAAAAACCACTCGATACGCCCGTTTTCTTCATTGACTTCGGCGATCAGATCCCCCGCGTTTAATACGCTGATGCTGCAGGTTTTTCCATCCTGCATCACCTGTTTTTCCGTCACCGTAAAGGTCGCATCGCTGTTTTTGACCTGCGCATCGATGATCAGCGATGGCAGCTCCTGAAGTTCTTTTCTCGAGAACCGCACGCGGATGATATCCTCCCGCAACGGTTCCACCATCAGGTAGCGGCCGTTTTCACGATCCGTGAACAGCGCTCCCTTCTCATTGATCTTTGTGATTAACCCCATATCACACCTCCTACCCCCGTAGAATATCGCACTTTACCTGTACAATCAATGCGTATTCTAAACTAACGTATGTCGATTCTTTACCGCTCGGGACGCACGTCGATGATCTCGCCGACATGTACCGGGATCTGCAGCATTTCTCCGCATAAAACCTCGCTCTTGCCGCTGTATTCGAAGGTCACGCGAACTTTCTGACCGCTCCACGGATTGATCAGTTTGACCATATGTCCCTGCTTACTGCGCACCTGCACGCTCTCGACCTCTCCGCCCGTTAACGTGGCGGATACTTCCATGGCACCGTATGCGCGAAGTGCACTAAAGCTTGCATTCGGATGATGCTCTCTTGGCCATACCGGAAAGATCCGGAGGACTCCCTCGTGGCTTTGCAGCATCATTTCATGAATGGTACACGGTACGGTGTTGAGCTGTTCGATGCCGTGCGGATTGCCCTTGAGATATCCGTTCGGCAGTCCTCTGTGCAGGATCACATCCTTTAATTCCTTCCAGATGCAGTCGGGATCATAGCCGATCCTTGCCGCCGCCGGGAAGAAAAGACATCCTAAGTTGGTCGCATTCCACGCCCCGCTCTTATGGAAGTGCGGATCCTGTGCCTGCAGATCTTCTGCCGCCGCCATCGTCTCTTTCCCGTCGACTTTTCGGGCTGCCAGCGCATCTTCCATCAGCGCGTGGATCTGAACGGTATGATAAGCGATCCTTTTCTCCTCTTCCTCCGAGCCCAGTCCGATCGCTCCTGCCGGATAGATCTGCATGACATTGCCCGGGAAGTGCAGAGACCATTTGCCGCCCCTGCCTTCATCATAGTAGACCGGCACATCGAGCATCTCCTCCGGGATCAGCTCTGTCAGCGGCACATCCGCCTCTGCCCAAAGTGTCGGATTATCGGTGATCTCACGGATCGTTCCCACCGGGAACGGCGCCAGATGCATCGCGATGTGTCTCCACTGCGATACCTTTTCCGCATCCATCTGCAGGCGCTCTGCGATCAGCGGGAGCTGTGCAAAGAAGGTCCGCAAATATCCCAGCGTATTGACCGGATCTTCCGGCAGTCCTTCTTCCCGCACCTGACGCGATACGCGCTCATGCATGCCATCCCCCACGACATGATAGATGCCATCCCGCTCCACCAGGTCCTGCTCCCAGAAGGTCGCAACACTTTTCAGGAACGGATACACCCTGCGGGCATACGCTTCATCTTCGGTCAAAAAGTAGCGCTGCAGCATATTCAGTGCCCCATGCACCGCCGGTGATTTCATATGTAATAACAGTGCCTCACTGACGCACCCGTGCGGACCAAGTCCCAGCGGATAGTACGCTCCGTCGTGATGCAAGAGGCGCTTGCTCATCTCCTGTGCCAGCGTCAGCAGATCCAGATACGGCGCATCATGCGGATCGGACTGCGCGAAGTGCCCCGCGACCATCAGTCCCAGATACGGTGTCTGATGATTGTAATTGATCTTGTAATTGCCATTCCATGCCATACGGTCATGCGTACAGATCCCCAGGATATTCGGCGGATAATCCGGATCACGGGATAAGGAGCCCATCATATATAGGGATAAATAATACCGCTGCTCGATCACCGGATCATCCAGCGTGATTTCCGAAGTCGCCCAGAACGCCTGCCACCACGATAGATGCATCTGACGAATGCTTATCAGATCGCCGTGGCTCATCCATGCGGTCCGCGAATAGGCATACTCCAGCGGACGGGAGGTTTTGGCTCGGCTCCGCAGCGAGATGATGATCGTCTCTTTCTTGCCCGCTGATAAGGTCCAGCAAAGGCTTCTGTCCTCCGGCAGAAAGTCCTGCGTGCCCGGCAGTGCTCTGGCTTTGGCAGATAGCTCTGCGCAGGGACCGCCCGGTGCCTCATCCGGGATCATCTTCCCGAGCATGCCCGCCGCAAAGCACAGCTGCGTCGTCGTATCGACCTGCTCTGCATAGCTCCTGCTGCCATAGAGGACTCCGCCGCGGCTCTCGCAGACCTGCACCGCCCGTCCCCCGACCATGCCGATGAACATGTCATCCGATGCGCTTCCTCTGCCGGTGCCGTTGCTGTCGACCAGCACGTCACACCCTCTGCCGACTTCATCCGGGAAGTAAAAATGTGCCTGCAGCTCCAGATCTGTTGACGCACACACGGTTACGATCAGGGTGTTCTCCTCAGCCGCCACATAACTTTCCATGCAAAGCTCCGTATCGCCCTTTCGATAGATGGCCTGCGTGGTCGCACTCTCAAAGTCCTGCGTGATCTCAACATCGGCATCCTGCACGGTGCCTGCCGCGAATCCGTCTGTCGCGCTACCTGCGCCCTGCGCATCCGCATCCGGTGCAAAGGCCGGCACTTCAAAGACCAGTCTTCCCAGGGGCTTCGGTGCGCCCAGCGACATGGGCGGATCGACTTTTGCGACGGCATTGTCATGAAAAAATTCCCAGTTCGCAGCACTTTCCATCTGCCAGAAATCATTCGTGGTCAGCCAGAACTGGGGATAGTGTGCATCTCCTGCCAGTGCGGCCAGCATGTCTCCGTTGCCAAGGATCGGTGCATCGATCCTCGTCCCGGCATCCTGCCAGATCTTCCAGCGGCCGTTTCCCGATACATCAACATTACCCGCAGGTGTCGCCTGCGCTGCCCCGTGAAAATATGCTTTCTGTCCTTGTACGCCCATAACGCTCCTTACCCAGACGCCCTGCGCCTGTACTTCTCATCTTACCGCATCCCCTGCGGCGGGATCTGTTTCCTGTAGCAGGATTTGCCCCTGCGGCAGGATCTGTTTCCTGTAGCGGGATTTGCCCCTGCAGCAGGATCTGTTTCCTGTAGCGGGATTTGCCCCTGCAGCAGGATCTTTTTGTAACCCGAAGAACGCGTCCGGCAATATGTCCGACGCGTTCTTATTCCAATTGTAATTCCCCAATTACTTCAGTCGATTTTTAAGCTTTCCTTAAGATCAATACCCAGTCATTCGAGACATCTTCTCTGCGACGCACCGGCTTTGCAACATACTTTTCGACGCCGCATAAGGTCGTCACGTAGCTCTCGGTACCATCCTGCGGATTCATCCAGTACACATCCATGGTCTTGTCCGCATAGTCTTTTAAGTTTAACCCAAACTCATCGCCGGAGTAGGTATAGGCGAAGAGGTAGTCATCTCCTGCAAAGACGGCAATTCTGTGGTAGCGCTCTTTTTGACCATAGGTTAAGAGGTCATCTCTTGGCACACCGTTGACAAAATCCACGCTCTCAAAGAGGCGCTTTAAATACTGCATCTGTCCGGCACCCGGATGATGCATCGCATCCAGCCAGCTCTCTCTGACGCCGTAAGCGCCCGGCTGCGGATACTCGTTATAGAACTGCATGATCGCGTTGCTGCCGTAGGTATGGCCCGCAGCGCCTTCAAACAGATTCCAGTAGGCATATCTGCGCACATCCTTGGCTTCCCAGAAGCCGTTGCGCGGATTGTGCAGTCCCTTCGGAATGGCCTCATAGCTCGGCTCTCCGTCGATAACCGGCTTCATCACGGGATACCCGTGGTCGCGCTCGATGTACTTCCAGCAGTCTTCGCCGTAGAAGTCCTCTTTCATCGCATTGTCATCCCACTCGCCAAGGCTCGCCTGATCGTATCTGCGATGTCCCGACTGGAACATGTTAAAATCAAGCCACTTCTGATCATGGAACCACAGAGAGGAGCTGGTGCGTCCGAACGGATGATAGGTCATCAGACGCTCCGGATTATAGCTGCGCAAAATTTCCGCCTCACGGTTAAACACATCGTACCCGTCCGATCCTCTGACGTCACCGCCCAGGATCCAGATGATGTTCGTTCGCTCCTGAAAGCGTTTGCCGATCTTATGCGCATATTCATCGATGTTGTCCAGGTTCATCGTGCCGTCCTTGACGATCGAACCCCAGCAGGGCAAGAGGCCGATGTACATGCCCATCTCCTCTGCCAGCTTTAAGATCTCATCCACATAGAGCCAGTATTCTTCTTTGGTCACATCTTTGACACCCGGTGCCAGGCTGCTTTCGCTCTCTTTGCCCGGCAGGATATGCATCAGGACCGTCTGGATAACGTTGTAGCCTTTTTCTTTCCGGTTGCGTAAATACGTGATCGTTTCTTCTTTATTTAACTTCTGCAGCATCAGCCATGCCGTATCTCCAAGCCAGAAAAACGGATGATCTCCCTGCATCAGATATCGATGATTTTCGCTGATTCTCAGTTGTTCCATCTACCCTCTTTACTCCTTTACGGGATCGGTGTGATCCCTTCATATGTCACCTTCCAGGTACCGTCTTTGGGGAAGCCCGGAAGTTTTGTCGTACACCCTTCAAATCCTGCGCACATCGCAGCTACCGCCAAAAGCAGTGAGCCGTTGCCCGGCAGATACAGCGGCAGATCGTCGCGGCTGACCTGACGGTTGTTCCCGCTGGTCACATAGACGTTCTTCATTGTATCTTTCAGGATCAGATCGATGGCACGCTCCGGCTGGGAGAGGCGTGTCGCGGTCATGGCCATGACTGCAAAATCCCAGCCCCATAAGGACTGCTCATCCCAGAAGTCACAAACCTGATCCAGCGTACGTTCGACCACCTGCTCATCCATTCTGCCGGAATCGATCACGCCGTACGCCATCAGCATCGACGGATGGTCCTTGGCATAATCGGTGAAGGTATCCGTGCGTCCCGTGCAGGCCAGATATTTGCCATCCGCCTGTGGCGACGGGATCATGTGCTCTGCAACGGAAAGATATGCCTGCGGCATAGTTTCTCCCAGAACAGACAGCATCTGCGCCGCCTGAAGGAGCGTCACGCGCCAGTACTCCACCTCAAAGGTCGGATTGGCCGTCTTGCGGGGATCATGACACTCCTGTACCGGGATCACCGGACTTGGAAGCTCATAAAAGCCCTCTGCGTTTTGCTGTGCAAAATCCACCATAAAGTCTGCAGATTCCGTGATCAGTGCACGGTATTTTTGCAGGATCGATACATCTCCGGTTACATGGTACGCCAGATAGATCATGTAAATGATATGCGGCTGCTGCCAGATCAGGAGCGGTGCGATCGGAGACGGGGAATCTTCCGCGTCATCCGCGATCATCTTCGGCCAGCGTGCACCCTTGTATCCGTTCCTTGCCGCATTCTCGCGTGCCTTCGGCAACTGTGCAAGGCACCAGTCAAGGCTCGGCATGAGCAGATCGCTTCCACCCCAGAGCGGAAGCCAGGCCTCATGCCAGAAATACATTTCCATATGGAACTTGCCGTACCAGCTGTTACAGGTCAGTCCTGTCTCCTGCGGCGGTCTGCTGCCGGAGGAATTGATCCGCATCAGATACTCGGACAGCACGATCCGGCGCTCCAGTTCCATTGCCCGCGGATCACTCGACTCATGCAGATCGACCATACCGATCTTGTGCCAGAACTGCTTCCAGCTCTCCACGGTCTCCTGCTTGCCCTCTTCATACTCGGGAAGCAGTTGCTCGCTCAGCTCGGTAAAATCATCGCGATCTTTTTGGAGTGTACCATCCTCCGCAAACGGCGTCAGTTTCTGGAATGCAACCATCAGATGCAGTTCATCGCCGTGCTGCGGCTTCAGGCAGTAGTGATGCTCATCTTCGAGCGGGATAAAATCGGTTCTCTCCTTGCAGGAGATCGTGATCTCATAGCGGTCATGGTCCAGGATGCGGGTAAAGGTACTGCGCTCGCCATCCCAGATGGTCTGGTGTGCCTGAGGTTTGTCCCAGTCGGATGCGGAAATATCCGGTGATCCGTACGGAAATGCGATCAGCACCGCCGCCCCGCTTTCAAATGCTTTGGAGGAAATATGGAACTGCAGCAGATCACGGCTTCCGTGACAGATACTCTCCACATGATACTGCTCTCCTCCCCGCACAAAACTGCTCTCTAAGATGCCCTGCTCCATGTGCAGGATCTGCGACATGTCGGAAAGTTCTTCTTCCTTCCATTCCGTGCTTTGCTGTCTGTCATAATCCGCAAAGCCGATCCGGACCAGATTGAGGCGATGCGGATTTTGTCTGAGCCAGTGATACACCTCTTCGTTTCCGGGTGCCGCCTCGATCGGATAGTGTACGGTTCCCCTCGGGGAATCATACGCCGTCTCCACAAGATCTCCCCTGTGATATGCATATCGCTCTTTGGATACGGGCGATGTATGCCACCCCCATTGTGAGAGCGTGCAAAGCGGCATATGCTCTTCTTTGTATTTCCGGTACAAAGTCTGCATGCCGGTGATGTCTGCCGTAAATGCCAGTTCCCCATTCCCGATCGTGAGTGGTGATGTTGTATCTGCAGAGTGCAAGGTGGGATTGTGTCTGCAGATCAACGCTTCTCGATCTATCATACGTCGTTTCTCTCCGTTCTCTTTCATTTGAATGCACAGGTCACCGCGCCTGCAGTGCCTGTGCATCTCATTTCTGCTTATCCCTTGATACTACCTGCGGTAACACCATCCATCAAGTACCGGTTAAAGATCAAAAAGATCGTAAATACCGGGATCAGAGATAATGTCGACATCGCAAACATCGGTCCGTATGCTGTCGTGGAAGTCGCATCGGCGAACAACTTGATCGCATAGGAAACGGTGTAGCTGGTCGGTCTGTTCAAATACAGTAACGGGCCCATGAAATCATCCCATACCCAGTAGAACTGGATTACGATCGTGGTGATGATAGAAGGTCCAAGCAGCGGCAGGATGATCCGGCTGAATGTCGAATACTTGCTGCAGCCATCGATCGCTGCGGCCTCATCGAGGTCACGCGGAAGTCCTTTGACGAACTGCATCATCATATAGATGAAGAACGGCTGTCCGAAAAACTTAATGAGTGTCAGCGGAAGGATCGTGCCGACCCAACCGAGTCTTCTATAGATCAGGTACTGCGGGATCATGATGACCTGACCCGGCAGGAGCATGGTCATGATCATGATGTTGAACCATACTTTTCTACCTTTGAAATTGATTCTCGCCAGCGCATATGCGATCAGGGTACAGGAAAGAACCGTACCGATCGTCGCGATGGTGGAGATCACGATTGAATTCTTAAAGAAGGTTGCAAATGTCGTACCGCCGAATCCGCTCCAGCCTGTGGAATAGTTTTCCCACAGCCACTGCGTCGGAAGCAGCTGGTAGGTGTTTTGCAGAATTTCCTGGTTGGTTTTTAAGGAACCGAAGATCATCCAGAGTACCGGATAGATCATCAGATAGCCCAGACCCAGGATACATGCATGATAAATTATATTTCCCGTTAATCTTTTTGCTTTCATAGATTCTCCATTTTCCGATCTGCCAAGTTTACGCTCAGCGGCTTTCTTATTGCTCTGATTCGTAGAATACCCACTTGTTGGATGTCTTAAATACCACCAGTGTTACGACCGTGATGATAACAAGCATTACCCAGGACAATGCACAGGCATATCCCATCTTGTGATAAGAGAATGCATTGTTGTAGATATACAGTGAGATATAGTTGGTTGCCTCATTCGGACCACCTTCGGTGATGATGAAGGCACTCGTAAAGGTCATAAAGCCTGAGATCAACTGCATGATCAGGTTAAAGAGAATAATCGGTGACAGGCAAGGCAGGGTAATGGAGAAAAATCTCTTTACCGCACCGGCGCCGTCGATCATTGCAGATTCATAATAATCTTTCGGAATCTGCTTCAAACCGGCTGCAAAGATCAGCATGGAAGAACCAAACTGCCAGGCATTGCCGATAACCAATGGAATAAATGCGTATTGTGTACTTCCGAAGAAGTTGAAATCCTCAGCACCGAGCGCCTGGATCATACTGACGATCGGGCCTGTGGATGAGAACATCTGCTTCCATACCAGTGCAACGGCTACAGAACCACCGATCAGAGACGGAATATAGTAAACCGCACGATAGAAGCCCTGCATACGCTTTGCATGTGTCAGAAGCATTGCGATCAAAAGTGCTGCGATCAGTTTGGACGGTACACCGAACAGTACGTATTCGAATGTGACCTTAATGGAATTCCAGAAATGCTCGTCCCCCAGTAATGTGATGTAATTGTTCAGACCGGCCCAAGTCGGCGCTTTGGTAATCTTATAATTCGTGAACGAATAGTAGAAAGATATACACATCGGAATGAGTGTGAATGCCAAAAAGCCGATAATAAACGGTGCTGCGAAAATATAACCGACTGTATTATCATTGTTCATGAATTTGGAAAACGAACTTCTCCCACTCGTTTCAGCCGATTTGTTCATAGTCTTTGCCATAAAGTGCTCACCTCTTGCATCCTAAGTTGCTTTTTTCATAAAAGAGGACCGGACCGTGCGGTCCGGCCCTCTCTATGTAGATCCGTTAAGTTGATCAGTAGATCCGCTTATTGATAAGAAGCAAAAATGGTCTTTGCTTCTTCATAGAATGCATCTGCGCATTCCTGACCGGAAGCATAGTCGCCCGCAAACATTGCTTCGAAGTACTGCTGCAGTACCTGGCTAAGCTCTGTCTGAGCATCCGGCTCAGCGTTTGTGGTATTTGCTGTATCCTCAATGCTGGATACCTTATCGATAAACTCATAAACTTCTGCTGTGATCTCATCAGACTTGGAAGCTAAATCTTCACGAACGGTTGTGTTGATCGGAACACCACGCTCACCGTTTAAGATCTCGTTTGCTTCTGTGCTGTTGATCATGTAATCCATGAAGCTTGCTGCTGCTTCCTTCTGCTCACTTGCTGCAGACATGCAAAGCATCTGAGAAGATCTTACCAGCATACCGGACTGGCCATCAGCATACAGTCTCGGAAGAAGTGCGAGCTTTAATTCGATACCATCCTGAACCGCCTCGTTTAATGCAACGAACTTGTTGGACGGGATCAGAAGCATTGCGGACTCACCTGTGCAGATGTAGTCAGCCTGCTCATCAACGATCTCAGCCTGTACGCCCGGGTCAGCAACTGCGCCTGCAGCTTCCAGCTCTGCGAAAGTATCGAACATCTGAGCAATTGCGGATGTATCATCGTTGAAGGAGAAATCAGAACCATCCATGGAGAAGAAGTTGTAACCTTCACCCATCTGTGTGCAGTAAGAACCAAGCAGAGTGAAGTACTCTAACTTATCCATACCGTAAGCACCTGTCTTCTCGTGGATCTGCAGACAAGCATTTGCGAAATCATCCCATGTCCAGTTATCTGTAGGTTCCGGAACACCTGCTTCTTCAAACAGTGCCGGGTTGTAAGCGATACAACGGCAGTTGGTACCTAATGAGATACCCATCTGATTTCCGTCGTAATCCTGTGTTACCTGCATCAGCGGTGCATTGATGTTAGAAGTATCGATCGCACCACCATCGATGTACTCATTTAACGGCTCGATTGCATCATAGTAAGTAGCCCAGTTGTTACCCATCTGGAATACATCCCAAACATCATCTGCTGCTACCAGGGTATCCAGCTGTGTGAAGTAACCGCTGAAATCATAGTACTCATACTCGATATTCAGACCGGTCAGTGCTTCGTACTGCTCGATAACCTTAATGGTTGCATCGTGACGCGGCTGAGAACCCCACCATGCGAAACGGATGGTCACACCGCTGTAATCCGGATAACCGCTCTCGTCTGCTGCTGCAGTCGTCTCTGCTGCCGGTGTCTCTGCTGCTGCCTCGTCTGCTGTGTCTTCTGCTGCTGCAGCAGTTGTCTCTGCTGCCGGTGCTGTCTCTTCAGCTGCGCTTCCGCATGCTGCCAAAGACATTACCATTGAAGCTGCAAGTACACATGCACATACTTTTTTGAACTTCATGTTTTTCTTTGCCTCCCTTTTTACTTGAGTTTCTATATCAACCGCACTATGCGGAAGATAACGTTTCATATCGGCATTCCGCTTTTGGCGGATGCTTCACCTTCCCTAAAAACAGACCTTACCACCCCTGCGGTAAATATGTTTTGGTCTGATCGATCATGTCATCTGCCAGTTTGCAGACATCTGCATCCGACAGGTGGTGTGCTTTCACATTCGGATCCATCAGGAATGCTTTCTTGATCAGATCGCGATCCTGCATCAGGGTACCGCGCAGTGTCAGATCGTGGATCTCCACATGCGGTTTTACCAGTTCCAGGATGTCTTCTTTGATGTCTCCAGCGAGCAGCGGATGGATCTGATCCCGTTCAAATACAGCATTGGTCTCCACAACCGCATCTGCCGGCAGATTGGAAATCTGTAAGCCGGTGTTCGGAATGTTGACATTGCTGACTACTCTTGTCAGACCGCAAAGTGCTTTGATGAGCAGGATGCCTTCCTCGCCGGTCGGCTTCAATTCGATCTTTTCCTCGCCCGCTGCCAGTTTCTTGCTGCGCTCGAGTCTCTTTTCCAGATCACCTTTACGCCACTCTACCGTTGTCAAACCGTAATCCCAGCTTTCTACGGTTGCCGGATCTTTTAAGTACTCATCGCCCGGCATGAACTCTGCCAGATGTCTGTCACCTGCCGCTGCGATCCATCCGTATCTGCGGAACAGATCCATTTTCAGGCGGTGCTTGCAGGCAAAGGAACGGTTGAGCCAGTTCTCGCCTTCCAGCGTAAAGCCTTCATCAAAATGCTGATCGATATAATCACGATATACCGGGAATAAATCGATTCCCTTGTAGGATGCACTGGAGAACCAGGTAAAGTGGTTGATCCCGAGTACGTTGACATGGATATCGTGGAAATCTTCCACATGCTCTCCCGTGCTCTTTTCGTAAATGCCCTTTAATACTTTCTGTGTGCCGAATACTTCATGGCAGCATCCGAATGCTTTGATCTCCGGGAACACATAGTACAGTGTCTTGACACAAAGGCTCATCGGATTGGTATAGTTGATGACCCATGCCTTCGGAGCATATTTGGCGATCGCCTTTGCGATCTCCACAAACATCGGGATGGTACGAATGGAACGGATCACGCCACCCGGTCCTGCCGTATCGCCAACCGACTGATAAATGCCAAGCCGCTCCGGCAGATGGACATCCACAGCCATCTCATCAAACGTGCCCGGCAAAATGGAAATGACAACGAAATCCGCACCGGTCAGGACATCTTCCAAAGAGTGACGAACCTCGAATTTCCAGTCGCCCTTTGCATCTGCTCTCTGCATCAGATGATTGCCGATGATCTCATTGTTTTCAGCGGCTTTCTCATCGATGTCATAGAGACGGATGGTACCGCTCACCTGCTCATCGAGTGCTAAATCCGTCATAAAGGTCCAGGCCCAGCCTCTCGAGCCGCCACCAATATAAGCGATTTGGATATCTGATACTTTGTTATTGGCATATTTCATACTTGTACCTCCGCGTTTCTTTAAGAACCATCTAAAATACTTCAAAGCAATATATACTTTCTTCTTCTGGTTTCTAATTTCAAACGCCTTTGTTTCATTTCGATATCCACACTATACTGATTTTAATTATCAAAATCTCACTAATCAGTATCTAAATTAGAAAAACTTATCCTTTTGGACATGAAATGGTGTATATTATGTATAGGGAAAAGGGAAAAACAACCCGTTTACTGTGTAAAAAGGAGAACTTTATGGCAATTGAAGAGAACAGGCAGGAGCACTTGATCTTTCGCGGATCGATCGATTCTGTCAGCATTGAGGAACTGGAACGGAATATTCCGGTCATGCATTCGCGGCACATGCACAACACCGTAGAACTTTATCTGATGATCGGCGGCGGGACGCGCTATTATGTCGAGCAGGATTACTACGACCTCTCCGAGCATACCGGGATCCTGATCCCGGCCAATACGATCCACCGGACCGGACTCATCGATGAAGCACAGCCTTACCAGCACCGTCTGTTGATGCAGTTTGATGAAGCGACCTTCCTGCCGATTTTAAAAACGCTCGGTTTTGATTCCACCGCCAAGCATATCACCACGGAGACCCGCATCACCACCTTTACGCCGGAGAACTGGAAACTGATCACACGCGCAGTCGAACCGGTCTACTATTACCTGCGAAACGACGAAGCCATGACCCCGCTGCTCGTCAAACAGTTCTGCGCCCAGATCCTGTTGCTGTTTCTGCACAGTTACGAGGAGCAGAAAAAACTTTCCGAGCCACGTGATTTTCACGGGCAGGGCAATCGCTTCGCCAAATATCCGCTGGTGCGGGATGTCTGCATCTATTTAGAGGAGCACTGCGGTGAGAACATCACCATCGATGAACTGGCGGAGATCCATTTCGTCTGCCGCTCCAAGCTGACCAACAACTTTAAGGCGGTGACCGGATTTACCGTCAATGAATATCAGAATTATCTGCGTGTCCAAAAAGCCCAGCTCCTGCTGCGTGATCCCGGCAACAGCGTTACGGATATCGCCGCCCAGCTCGGCTACGGAAACGTCACCTATTTTGACCGTGCCTTTAAGCGCGCCACCACCATGACGCCGCTGCAGTACCGTAAGGCCAATATCCGGTTCATGCAGCACTAAATCGGGCGGCGGTCCGGGGCTGCGCGGCGCAGTCTGCACAGGAGTGCGGCACGGCCCCAAACTGCGCGCCGCAGCCTGAGGCTGCACGGCGCAGAAGCAAATATCACACAACGAAAAAAGCACGGCGCTCGCCGTGCTTTTGGTGTTTCTATACGTCATAAAGTTTGGTGGATAAATAACGGTCTCCCGAATCCGGCAAAAGGACCACAATGGTCTTGCCTGCATATTCCGGACGCTTTGCAAGCTCCGTCGCCGCCCAAATTGCTGCGCCGCCGGAAATCCCGACCAGCACGCCTTCCGCGTAGCCGACTGTCCTTGCGCAGGCAAAGGCATCTTCATTTTCCACCGGGATCACCTCGTCATACAGCGAGGTATTTAAGATCTCCGGGATAAAGCCCGCACCGATCCCCTGGATCTCATGCGCACCGGCTTCTTTCCCGGAAAGCACCGCCGAGGTTGCCGGTTCTACGGCAACAATGCGGATCTTCGGATTTTTGCTTTTCAGATATTCTCCGACACCGGTCAGTGTCCCGCCGGTTCCGACCCCGGCGACAAACACATCCACATTTCCGTCGGTATCCTTCCAGATCTCCGGACCCGTGGTCTCTCTGTGCGCCTGACAGTTTACGGGATTAACGAACTGTCCCGCGATCATGCTGTTGGGGATCTCTCCCGCAAGTTCCTCGGCTTTATCGATCGCGCCCTGCATGCCCTTACTGCCATCTGTCAGGACGAGCTCTGCCCCGTAGGCTTTCATCAGGGTTTTGCGCTCCGCAGACATCGTCTCCGGCATGGTAATGATGAGGCGCAGACCAAGCGATGCCGCAACCGAGGCAAGTCCGATCCCGGTATTGCCGGAGGTCGGCTCGATGATCGTCGTCTCTTTGGTCAGTTTCCCGGATGCCATGGCTCCCCGGATGATCGCCCAGGCCACACGATCCTTGGCACTGCCTGCCGGATTAAAGGACTCCAGCTTGGCAAGGACTCTTGCGTTCAGCCCCTCCTGCTTTTCATAGTTACACAGTTCCATCAGCGGCGTATTGCCGATCAGTTCTGTCACATTTTGATAAATTCCCATCGTTTCCTCCTCCGTCTGATGCCCCATCCGGCATCTCTTACGTCATCGGCGACCTTTGCCGGCATCTGTAACCTGCCTATCACTCCGGCACGTCTGTGATCACGCCCCCGCCCAGCACCAGATCACCATCATAGAGCACTACCGATTGGCCTTTGGTGATCGCACGCTGCGGCTCGTCAAATGTCACGCGGACACTCCCATCTTCCAGCACCTGTGCGCTGCAGGGCTGCGCCGTATGACGATAACGTACCTTTGCCTGCGCTCTGATCTGCTCCTTCGGCTGTGCGATCGATCCCCAGTTAAAGTGCTTTGCGATCAGGGTATCGGAAAAAAGCTCCTCATGCTCGCAGAGCACCACTTCATTCGTCTCCGGGCGAAGTTCTTTGACATACAGCGGATACTGTGCCGCGATGCCAAGGCCCTTGCGCTGTCCGACCGTGTAGTAGATCAGGCCTTTGTGGCGGCCAAGGATCTGTCCATCCTTTGTCACAAAGTTTCCTTCCGGAAGTTTTTTCCCAAGGAACTGTTCAATAAAGCGCTCGTAATGTCCGTCCGGCACGAAGCAGATATCCTGGCTGTCCGCTTTATGCGCATTGACAAAGCCCCGCTCCCCGGCAAGTTCGCGCACCCTGCTCTTGGAAAGCTCTCCCAGCGGAAAGAGTGTATGCGAAAGCTGCTCCTGCGTCAGACCGTAGAGCACATAGCTCTGGTCCTTGGTCGGGTCTGTGCCGCGAAGGAGCTCAAAGCGCCCGTTCTGCATATTTTGCCGCACCCGCGCATAATGTCCGGTTGCGATCTTGTCGCAGCCAAGTTCTTTGGCCGTCTGATATAAATGATCAAATTTTAAATGTTTATTACATTCAATGCAGGGGTTGGGTGTCTGTCCCTGCACATACGCATCGACAAACTGTGCCATGACTTTACAGCGAAATTCTCTTGTAAAGTCAACGACCCGGTACTCCATCCCGAGCTTTTCGCAGATCGCGCAGGCATCCTCGGTTTCCTTTTTGGAACAGCATGATTTTGCCGAAATCGTCTCTGCCTCCGGGTGGTCATACAGATGCATGGTGACGCCGATGCATTCATAACCGGCCTCCTGCATCAGTGCCGCTGCCATCGATGAGTCGACGCCGCCGCTCATCGCAATCAGTGCTTTGCTCATATGCGCCCTCCGTTGCTCTCTCTTCTACAGGCTGAGTGCATCTTTTCCCAGCGGTTTGACCCGGTGCTCGAGCAGATCCGCCAGGGTTACATGCGACAGATACTGATCGATCAGCAGATCGAGATTGAGCCACATCGGCAACGTCATGCACTCGGATGCCTTGGCACATTTGACGTGGTCTGTCCCTTCGCTGAGGCACGCAACCGGTGCCAGCGGACCTTCGGTCAGTTTGATCACTTCGCCGATCGGATACTGGCTGGTCGGACGGTTTAGACGATAACCGCCGTTTTTGCCGCGCAGGGAATCCACCAGGCCCGCTTTATTGAGCATCGCCACGATGCTTTCCAGATATTTCATGGAAATCCCCTGTCGCTCTGCGATGTCTTTTAACGAAATATAGTCTTCTCCGAGGTGTTCTCCCAGATCCAGCATGACATAGATCGCATACCGTCCCTTGGTTGATATTTTCATACGTTACTCCGTTTCTTTGATCATGAATTTCATGCTGCTGATCTTCATCTGCACTTCCTGTGTCTGTGCCATCTTTTCCAGATATGCCATGAGCTTTGCCCTGCCCACGCTCATCGTGCGGACCACCAGATATTCTTTGGTCTCTTCCGGCTGTCCGTGCATGTAAAATCCGATGTTTTCCATCGACAGCTGCGCATCGTAATGCTCCCCTAAGATCTCCGGGATGTCCTTCTCCTGCATCACATTGGCGATCAGCAGATCAATGGCCTGATCGGCATCCAGTTTCGCAACATCCAGTCGAAACTGCACCAGTGCATCCGGCGCGACCTCTGTTTGAATATCAAAATCACGGATCGAGACGTTGCCAAGCACACCGCCCAAAAGGCGCTGCAGTACCGGCAGCATCCGTCCTTTCTCCTGTGTCAACCCCTTTGAAATCAGCGCCAGTTTCTGCGATCCCGGAAGCATGGTCAGCATTTTGGCATTCACAAAGGGCGGCAGTTTCATCCCCCCCGGGAGCTTGTCCAGCATTCCCTGTTCATCCATTTGCTTTACCATATCAAAGAGTCTCTCGATCAATTTATCGCAGTCGAATTCACTGCAGTTTGCAATTATCCGAAACATAGTTCCTCCGTTCGGTGGTTTTCACGCTGTCCATTTCAGCGTTCCCTATTAGCATACTCCAAACCTCAGGTTTCCTCAACGTTCAGCGCTGTTTTCCAGCGGCCTTTCCACGCATACAGGCTCATCAGAATCGCCCCGACGAGGAAGGACGACGGATAGGTATACAGCACGCCCCAAATGCTCCCGAAGCGCGGTGCGATCAGGTGGATCCAAAAGATCCGGAACAGGCAGAGCGAAAAGAGAATGATCAGCATCGGCTCCACCGTATGTCCCGTCCCGCGGATCATCCCCGCCAGATCGTGAATAAGACTCAGCAGCGTATAAAACGGTGCCAGGCTCCAAACTGCGATCACGCCGTAGGCGATCACCTCCGGATCGTTGCTGAACCAGCCGATGATCGACTGTGCAAACAGCAGCATGATCCCCGTCATACAGGCGGTATAGATCAGTCCCATCAGGACGACGGTGCGCATGCCTTTTTTGACCCGGTCGCATTTTCCGGCCCCGAGGTTTTGTCCGGTAAAGGTCGTGGCGGCCAGCGAAAAGCTCATGATCGGCATGATGTTGAACCCATCGACTTTCATATAGGCTGTAAAGCCCGCCACCGCTGCCGTTCCGTAGCTGTTGACTCCTGCCTGGATAAAGAGGTTGGACAGGCCGATCACCGCATTCTGGATTGCCGTCGGGATGCCGACCTGCATGATCCTGACCGCCATCGGCACATTCAGATGCAGATCTTTGATCGATACCCGGTAGTCTTCGCTTGTCTTTTGCAAAAATCGCAACACCAGGATCGCTGAGAGCAGCTGGCTTAAGTCTGTTGCGATCGCCGCACCCGCGATGCCGAGCTTCATTCCTGCCACGAGCAGCAGATCCAGCAGGATATTGGTGATGGAGGCAACGCCCAGATACACCAGTGATCTGCGCGAATTGCCAACGGCATTTAAGATTCCCGCCGCCATGTTATATACGACATTAAAGATCATGCCGCCGAAAAAGATCCGCAGATACAGGATCGCCTGAGGCATCACCTCGGTCGGTGTCCCGAGTACGGAAAGCAGTGCCGGTGCAACAAAGATCCCGGCGATCATGATCACGGTTCCCAAAATCAGTGCCAGTGTGATCGTCGTGTGCACCGCGATCCCAAGTCTCTCCCGGTCCCTGCTGCCGTAGAGCTGTGCGATGATGATCCCCGCCCCGGAAGATGCCCCCAGATAAAGCGCGATCAGTACAAAGATCAGATTGCCGCTCGCACCGACCGCAGCCAGTGCGCGGTCTCCGACAAAATTCCCTACGATCAGGGAATCTGCCGCATTATACAGTTGTTGTAACAGATTCCCCAGGATCAGCGGAATCGAATAAAGCAGGATCGTCCTCGCGATCGGGCCTTCTGTCATTTGATGTGTTTTCATTCCTACCTCTGCATAAGACAAGAGCGCATGCTCTCGCACACGCTCCGCTTTACACCTATTCATACCCTTTTATATGATTTGCATCATACTATCCCCACGCCTCATAAAGCTTGCGAAGGGGCTTATTTCTTCGCTCTGAAGAGCACACCGAAAATGTGTCTTACGAGCGGTCCGCAGAAAAAGATCTGCCAGAAAAACGCCATCGGGAAATTCAGAGCCGTCGTTTGCAGCCAAACGGCGATCACTTCGCTTCCCGGATTCTTAAACAGCAATGTCGCGGCAAAACTCATCGCCGGACACATCAAACATACCGTCATCGATGAAATCGCCAGAATCATAAAGATCGGACGATCCTCCGGCGTCACCATGCGAAATGCAAGTTTCTCGGCCGGCTTCGCAAACAGGAAAAAATCCAGAAGAAATGCGATCGGCCACATGATCTTCAATTCACCAAAAGCCATCAGGAAGACCTGATTGCTCATTCCCCCAAGGTTTAATGCAATGTTATAACAGATCATTACATAAACCATGAAAAAGGTCATCAGAATCGTAAAAATAATTGTTTGAAATTTGGTTTTCGGCATACGTACCTCCATGCTCTTTGTGTGTCATCTGCTGCGCATAATCAAACAATGTGTTGTTCGTTATCGCCTGCAAAAAAGCATGTGTTCGTTTCCAATAAAACCTCAGTTCTTATGCAATTATCTTACGTATCGGTCCTTCGCGTACCGATCCGACAAATGAGTATTATACCTAATTTCATTCAAAATGTAAAGTGTCCGTTTTTTAATATTCCTTCATATACTCTTCATATGTTCTCATACTTTTGGAACTGTTTGTAAAACCGCATCCCCGATACAGGCACTCCGCATAATAATATTTATAAGATTTGTCCAGTTCATCCGTATAATTCGGGAAATGTGCGCGCATAACCATCGTCTTATCACTTGTAACTCGCATCAGCGTATATTCCAACATGGTCATAGTCTCGTCAGTAAAACCGGTAAATACCACTGTTCCGGAAGTTTCACCCAACTTATGATAGATATCCCCTACGCCAATGACATATGACGTAAATTCGTTATATGCGGAATCGAAAGCGCTGTTCAAATCTGTCTGATCATTATGAATACATATATACTCGATAGACGATCCTTCCGTTCCCGTCATGATGACTTCTTTTTGTGCAACACCGATCGAATACGGAATTCCTTCTTTTATGACAGCATTATTGAAAAGACATGCCGGGTAATAAAAACACAAATCAGGAATCTCTGTTGCATAATACTCATAGTTATTAAGATCTGTTGTCACACTAAAATCTTCTATCGTGTTTGGATCTATATGTAATATTTCTAATACATCAGCTGCATTCGGATTTCCCGGATCCTGTCCGTTTATGATTTCTTCAACGATCGTTTCTTCCGATACTACCACTTCCGGAATTACTTCTGCTGCTTCTGTTTCAATAACAGACGCTTCTACTGCGCCGGTATTCTCTTCCGATACTACTGCACTTTCTTCTATGATTTCCGTTACAGTTGCACTTTGATTGTTCGTATTTACCTGCGCAACTACCTGATCGCTTTCGTTTACCGGCGTGCTATTGCGTATTGCAATATAGGCCAAAGCACCAACCGCTACAAGCAGCAAAACCCCCATAACCGCAATGATTCCCAGATATACCGCCTGCTTATCTTTAGCATGGGAAACATCATTCATTACTGGTGACTGCCTATGATCAGCAACTATTTCCGTACCATCGCCCACACTTTTTTCTTCGCGCTCTGTCTCTGCATAAAAAGAGTGATCACTTTCTACCTTACCATCCCTAACAGGACTAACAGCAGCCGCCATCATCGGACTGCCGGAAAAACTTGTCATCGCCGCCGTAGTTTGCACTTCCGGCTGCTCAGTTACAACTGCATCCTCTTTTGGCAGATACGCAGATATCAGAGCATTTTCAGATCGACTCTGTAACATTGCGATTCGATCATCATTTCGAGGATGGCTGCGCGATAATATTGCGAATAACCCTTTCGACTTCACATCCTCATTTTCATCCAGAAATTTGATAAGCCCTTCTTCGTATCCTAATATTTGAGAAAACTCATCCGCCTCATACTCTGCAGCGCGACTCGAATTCAGGACCAATAATTGTCCTATTTTTGACCAAAGCCACATTAAGAAATCCAAAAAAGCCATCGCCAGCGTATATGCCCAGCGCATTCCTTCTGCCAGCATGTCGTCTTTCGTTCCTTTTGTGCCCGCCAGCATGGAGATTACTTTCAGGAATCCAAAGATAAAAAGGTACGCTGCCTGTATTGCAAGAAAGACCGCATTCATGATCATATTTCCGACAGAAATTACCAAAATAATATCCGTATCCTTATGTGAAATATGGCCAAATTCATGCGCCAATACAGCTTTAAATTCTTTTACGGGAACTTTTAGCATTCCCGACGTTATACAGATTGTTTTTTGTCCTGTTGCAAATGCATTGGGATATTTCGAGTCATTGATAAATAACTCAACATCATCCGGGATCGAGGGATCCACTGACTTTGCTCTTGTATATACTTCCTTAAAAATAGGAGCCAAATACTGTTGATGATCCAAACGTTTTATTTTATGACATCCCAATTGAAGGCGTAACATAAATTCTCCAACCGGAGAAAGAGCAATCAAAACCGAAAACAGATATAACACACATCCAATGATCAGCGACATCCAATAAGGGACTTTATCTTCTCCGGCAAAAATAATCTGAAACAGTAAATGAAATAATCCACTGATTACAAAAAAGTTAAGAAAAAAATAAATAATCAGTGTAATATTTCCTTTACGAAATAACCTCTTTGCAAAATGAGCTAAATACATCCTTGTCGATCTCCCTACTTTAATATTGATATCCTTTCAGCCCCTCAGATTTGTTCGTTTCTTTGACTGCAATGCAGACAAACAAATAAAGAAAAAAGATTGCAGCAGTCAATAACAGATATGCAAAAAAACTAACAATATAACCATTTACGATAGAATATAGTGCCAAATAGATTCGAGGAATCAAAAAGTATACTACGCCCAAATCGCATACTATGCGTTGTACGATTCCATACCTTCTGACTTTTACAGCAATAAGCAGAAATCCGGCATAACACAGATAGCGCACCCATATTCTCGTGGTGTCATAATGTCTGGGATTCGATAACATTTCGATCATTTTATCTTTTGTCGCATATACGATCATCGATAAAAAAAACAGCAATGCAATTAAAGAAACTACTTTCTTTAAAGGTGTAATAGAGGTATCTATATATCCTCTATTCAAAGTAGATTCTTTACTTTTCCAGGACTGTGTCGCCTTTTGCTGATCTTCAATCCAGCTTTTCCATATTGCAATAACATCCTCAATTACTGCTTGCGCATTTTTAATAGATAAATCTGTTAATTCAAACTCCTTTCCCTGATGTGCACCTGCATTTCCGATTTTTCTCAACAAATGTAATGAAGAAATTTGATCCCCCCGAAACGCCTCACACTTTTCAAGCGCCGTAATCTTCTCCATAATGGTTACTTCCGGTCCTTTATAACCCATTGGAAGGAAATAATCCGCATATGAATTAACAACAATTTCTACGATCGTTCGAACAGCTACAGCTGCATAATCGTTTCTATGCTGCTCCATGAATATCATGTAATCTTGATATGCCTGTTCAATTTTGTCTTTTTGTACTTGATATTCCATTCCATTTCTCCATAATCTGCTTTATTTCTACCGTGTTTATCATATCTTCCATCAGTTTTTCGCACAGTTTTAAATTATACTAGATTCAATTATATTTAGCAAAATTATTTTTATCGCAACAAAAGAAAAAAGGTCTTGAGAGCATAACTCTCAAGACCGCTTTGTCTAATGTCTGACAGGTCGTGATATCACGACCTGTTTCTCTAAAATTATTACAGTACGAATCGATTGACGATCTCTTCAAGGCTATCTGCATCCGTTACATTCTGCTGGATACGATCACGTGCCTTATCAAGTGCAGATACCGTTGAAGTACTCTTATCTGCGATCGATACCACATCCTGTGCGGATTGTCCGGCAACTTCATTGATTGAATCCATCGCATGGTTCATT
>JAILPR010000150.1 GCA_024699355.1 Lachnospiraceae bacterium | reverse complement strand
GACTTCCTCCGACGCCTTGGTCCCTTCCATACGGAGGCCGGTCTGACTGTCTACCATGGATGTCAGATAACGGGTATCTCCGTAAAAGATGGTAAAATGAATTCCTGTAGATTCATGCAGATCATCCAACTGCATTAAATAGGAATCATAAATATCATAGCTGCCCTTCATCAGCCGGTTTTCTTCGCTGACGGACCAGTTCCCTTTCCACTCATGGGAAATCTCGTCTTCGATCATCAGCGCCGCTGCATGAAGTTCCTCGGCAAATGAATCATAATATGCTTCTCTGGTATAAAAGATCCCGATCGCCGTGATCACGGAGGCCATAATGATCGCCGCAATAGATGAAATTAATAAAATCGATGCAACCAGTTTTCTGTTTCTTTTCATAGTGTATTCCTTTCTCTAAATTGTCAGTCGCACCCCCTACCTCAATAAAGTAAACAGATTATATCATTGAATTTATGATTTTCAATGAACTTCGTTATTTTTTTGACATTTTCTCCGAATTGCATAATTTATTATTTTTACAGATTCTATCTCTTGTTAAAATATCCATAAAAATACAGCCGAAAACCGCTGTACATCGGATGTTCGAAGAATAGAACAATTTGATTCCCGGCAAATTTGCCTCCCGGTCCATGGCAACAAAAAAAAGGCAGGTACTTTCGTACCTGCCTTACGTCGAAGCGACGGGATTCGAACCCACGACCTCTGCGTCCCGAACGCAGCGCTCTACCAAACTGAGCCACGCTTCGATTGCTGTCCTTGTCACAGCAAAAGTTATATTACATTATTTTTGGACCTTCGTCAAGCACTTTCGCAAAGAAACATTTGACGAATTTTTCAATTCGTCACCGTATCCAGAATGGAAGATCCATACTTCTCATACAGTTCTTTCAGTGCTTCCAGATCCTCGCTGTCCACGGTTCCTTTTAAGGTCTCTACGGATTCTTCCAGGGACTGTCCCTTTTCGGTAACCGTCTCTACAACGGTTTGAATATAGGAGCTGTCGGAGTATTTTTCCAACAGTTCATCGACCTGCTTCGCATCATCTTCCGACATCTGCTCCTGCAGTTCATCGATATCCACATCTTCTCCCAGTTCGGTGGCAATGGCCTGCTCCACAGCCTCCTTAACCACTTCCTGTTTCATTTGGTCAATGACAGAGCCGTCACTGTCGCCGAACAGGGAAAAGTTGAAGTTGAAATTTTGTAATGCACCGTTCCGGATCAGCAGGTAGCCTGCCATCAGTTCAAACACCAGAATCGGCAACATGATCATGATCGCGATGGTATAATGACGTTTTTTCATAACCCTATCCTACGTGTATCTCAGGGAAATGTCAAAATGCAACTGTCTTAGATCCCGATCTGACCATAATATGCATTGGCGCCGTGCTTTCTGAAATAATGCTTATCCTGAAGCTCCTGCGGTGCCGGTGCAACCTGCGGATTGATGAGTTCCGTGCGGAATGCCATCTTTGCGACTTCTTCTACAACAACGGCATTGTGCACCGCTTCATGCCCGTCTTTGCCCCAGGTAAAGACACCATGATTTTTGCAAAGCACTGCCGGTACAGCAGATACGTCGCGCTTGTTTGCACGGAAATCATCCACGATCAGCAGTCCGGTATTTTTTTCATACGCACCATCGATCTCTTCTTTATTCAGGCAACGTACGCACGGTACTTCTCCGTAGATATAGTCGGCATGCGTCGTTCCGTAGCACGGGATGCTCCGTCCTGCCTGCGCCCAGCTGGTTGCATAGGAGGAATGTGTATGCACGATGCCGCCAAGCTCTTTGAACGCCTTATACAGCTCTACATGCGTCGGGGTATCGGAGGAAGGGTTATATTTTCCTTCTACTTTATTCCCATCCAGATCGACAATGACCATGTCATCCGGCGTCAGTCTGTCGTAATCCACGCCGCTTGGTTTGATCGCAAACAGGCCGCTCTCACGATCGATCTCACTGACATTTCCCCAGGTAAAGGTCACCAGTTGATATTTCGGAAGCAAAATATTGGCTTCATAAACGCGTTTCTTTAATTCCTCTAACATGTTCCCTTCCTCTCTGTAACTGTTTGATTACTTGAACTTATAATACATACTATTCCATCTAAGCTCGTTTTTAAAGTCTTTTACCGTGGTATTGCGATCAATGACCACGCTTTCGATGCCCATTGCATCTGCCCAGTCCACCATCTGCTCTACGCTCAGATCATAAGAGAATGCAGTGTGGTGTGCGCCGCCTGCAAGGATCCATGCAGTTGCGCCAATCTCCAGATTCGGCTGTGGTGTCCAGTATGCGGTTCCGACCGGAAGCTTCGGCATCGGTTTTTCCACTTTCTTGCAGTCTACGGCATTGATCAACAGGCGGAACCGATCTCCCAGATCTACCAGCGATGTCGCAACGCCCGGACCTTCTTTGGCCGTAAATACCAGTCTTGCCGGATCTTCTCGACTTCCCATGCTCAGCGGGCAAACCTTCATGCCGATCTTACCGTCCGCGATCGACGGACAAACCTCCAGCATATGTGCCTGCAGGATTGCTTCTTTCCCCGGTACCAGATTATAGGTGTAGTCCTCTAACATCGAAGAGCCCTTGGCATTCGGGATATCCGCCGTCATCAGCTTCATCAGGCGAACCATGGCTGCAACCTTCCAGTCACCTTCTGCACCAAAGCCATAGCCCTTCTCCATCAATCGCTGAATGGAAAGACCCGGAAGCTGCTTTAAGCCGCCCAGCATACCGAAGTGTGTTACGATCGCATGATAATTTCTTTCTTTCAGGAACTTCTCAATACCGATCTCCTGCTGCGCCTGAACCGTGACATGTCTTTTAAATTCCTCTAAATCACGTCCCTCATCGATAACGTCATACTTACTGTAGTATTCTTCCACAAGAGCATCGACCTCTCCCTTCGGAACGGCATCCACATATTCCACGAGATCGTTGACACAGTAATGATCGATCTCCCAGCCGAACTTCATCTGTGCTTCCACTTTGTCGCCTTCGGTTACGGCAACATTGTTCATGTTATCTCCAAAACGGCAAACACGGATATGGCTTGACTCGATCACGCCGATTGCGGTACGCATCCAGGAAGCAAGCTGATCCTGTACACGCTCATTACTCCAGTGTCCGACAATGATCTTTCGTTCGATCCCCATGCGGCTGACGATATGTCCGTATTCACGATCACCGTGCGCCGACTGGTTCTCATTCATAAAGTCCATGTCAATGGTATCGTACGGAAGTTCCTCATTAAACTGCGTATGCAGATGGCACAGCGGCTTACGGAATTCTTTTAAGCCCAGGATCCACATTTTGGCCGGAGAAAAGGTGTGCATCCAGGTGATCACGCCTGCACAATTCTCGTCCATATTCGCCTCATTTAAGGTGCGACGGATATGCTCCTGACTTAACAGTGTCGGCTTCCAGACCAGTTCGAACGGGAACTTTCCGGTCTTATTCAGCTCCTCTACCATTTTCTGCGAGTGTGCCGCTACTTTTTTCAGGCACTCATCACCATACAGATCCTGAGATCCGGTGCAAAACCAAAATTGATATTTCTTCATGTTACCTCCTTCTCTACCGCATTCCGGCGGCCCCAAAAGCCACGCATTTCTGCGGGTTAGTACATGCTAATAACCTACACCACCATTTTATCAGATTCTTTTATTTTTATATATCGAAAAATATTTGAAAAATATCCAAAAAAGGCGGCTGCTTTTCGACAAGCAACCGCCTTTGTTTTAGGTTTCTCTAAATCAATCCGTCTTCTCACTGTCCCGATAAGCCTCAAGTGCCTTGGTATAACAGAGCGTTTTCTCGCCGATCATGCGGGAGGCGCCCAGCGGATAACCATCCACAACTTCATCACCGCTCACTTCCGGTTCCCAGTAAAAGACGCCACTCTCTTCCTCTCCCGAGATCTCTTTCATGATCGCTACGATATCTCGAATGATCCGGTAGGTCTTTTCCTCTTCCTTCGCCGCTTCTCCGATCTCCGCGATCAGGACCGGCTTTTGGTAGACCCTGTGATAACGCTGCAGATTCTCCGCGACCGCCTCCGGCCGGTGCACATTGCCAAACCAGTACGGATAATAAGAAAAGCCCAGGATATCTGTCTTTCCGTCATGCGCAAAAAAATTCTCCAGAAAGCTTTCACACTCATCTTTCATCTGCGCGCCCGCCAGATGTGTCACCACCAGGATCTTCTCATCAAATGCTTTAACGGCCTCATAACCGGCATTCAAAAACTTCACCAGTGTCTCAGGTGCCTCCTGCAAACTTCCTTTCGGAAGCAGGATCCCCGGATTGATCTCATTGCCTACCTGTACCCATCTGGGCGTGATGCCGGCTTCTTTGAGGGCCGTCAACACGTCTAACGTATGTGCTTTGATCTTTTCACATAAGGTTTTTTCATCATCCGTCAGCCAGTCTGCCGGGATTTCCTGATACTGCGGGTCTGCAAAGTGATCGCTGTAATGAAGATCGATCATGATCTCCATCCCATGCGCCTTTGCACGCCGGGCCTGTTCGCAGACACTTTCAATATCGCAAAAGCCCAGCATACAGACCGAGCCGTCTCGTTTTTGCCAATAGGCTCCCTTCGGCGGGTTTACAAACACCCGAAACCGCGCCGCATTTGCCCCCATGTTTTTTGCTTCTTCATATGGGTCCACTGCCTCCCCTTTGCCATTCACCCAGTGGTAGCCCTGTGCTTCAAGCTGGCTTGCCCAGCCCAGGTCTACGCCATATGCGAATTTAGCCATGCTACTCTCCTACATCGTTCGGACATCTCCGATTACTCAAAATCAAACTTCGTGATCCGGTGCATCATATCTCCGTAGCGAAAGCGTGCCATTTCATTTTTGGCCAGCACATCTTCCTCTGTACCGCGATACTGGCAGCGGATGCAATAATACTCTTTCTTTTCTTTATCATAAAACATATCGATGTCCAAGTCTCGCATAAAGCAGGACGGGCAGCGAAAATTTAATTTTCCTTTTCCAGCTTGAGCCATGTCGTCATCTCCTCCTGATCTCCGATTTCTTCGGTATAACTAAGTGTAAACATCGGTGAAAATGCATATCCTTCCACAATGTGTCCGGTCGCACACGCCCGATCGGTTGACATCGAAACCTTCGTCTCGATCTCCGGGATGATCGCCCAGGCACTTGTGGCGCCTTCGAGCGCTTCTTCTCTGTTTTTATACTGATATGCGATCAGCTTCTGCTCATGGTCTTTTTCCAGACCCAGCGTCACATGACTCATATCCTCAGAGTATTCCGTGGTACCGTAGCATGCCACCATGTACTCCTTGATACCGATCTTTGCCGACGGATCACTCATATCATAGATCTTTCGCGTCATTGCGATCCGACTGCTGCCCTCAGTAAAGGAAATGATGCTCTGTACCTTAAACCGCAGTTCGGAAAACTCAATCTCCACAGGATCAAGTGTCAGGATCCTGGTCAGGACTTCTTTACCATCCACCAACTCTGTTTGTTCCGAGAAATGTGCATGTGTTCTGCACTGACAGAGATCCGCTTCTTCTCCCTGATAGCTGAATTTGCAGCTGCGAACGGTTCCTTCGCCTGCATAGTGCGTAAAGTATCCCGCACGATATTTCTCCTGGATCAGGAACGGATAACTGGCATCGGTAATATGCTTGGTCCCGATCCCTACCGGCCACTTTAACTTCGCCGCATAATTTCGTAAATCCACCAGTGCACCGCCCTGGTCCATATTGATGCAGGCACGCATAAACGGATCGCAGTACCAGAACAGCTGCTTATCCGAGCCGTACAAAATATCTCTCCACAATGCACATTCCGGCTCGGTATAGGTCTTCTTTGCGCGATAATAATCCGCAAATTCTGCCATGGTCATATCGGTCAGTTTTCCTTCTTTTTTCAGCTGTCCGTAATATGCCATGCCCTCTTCGTAAGACTTTTTGAGCAGTTCGTACGGCTGCTCCCAGCGACCCATTTTATTCAGCCAGCCGGGTCCCACAAACATCATATTATAGGCATACCCGTGATTGTATTTCTCCAGGTCGCGGTACTGATCGATCAGATTATACAGATACGGAAATTCCCAGGTCTTTGTATCATAGATCATACCGCGCAACACGTTCTGCGGATGGGTTCCGAAATTACTGCCGTTACCGTCATAGCAGGCCAGAAGGTCTCTGGAAAGATGCGGAATCGCAACGATGCCGCTGTCTTCCTGCTCATCGGCTGCCGGTGCATGCGTATTTTGTTTGGAAGGGATCCACGGTGCCCACGGACCGCCATCCATAAAGGTATACCAGGAATTATTGCAGGTATGATATGCCTTCGGACCTTCTTCCCAGCAGGTCGCGACCGCACATTTGACCGTTGGATACGCCTTTTTGATGTAATTGATCAATTCCGCATCCATATAGTAACTGCCGGTAGACTCCGGATAGAAACCGAATGCCTCATAAAATTTGCCAAACACATCATCCACGATCGACTTCTTATCTTCCAGAGAAAACATCCAGATGCAAAAGTCCTTGGTCTGATATTTTTCCCGAAACTGCTTGCAGGGAAGACCCAGTAGGGAGAGTGCGATCTCATCTCCGTATTCCTCGTGATGCTTCTTTGCCAGATCGATCACCGTCTGCGAGAACAGAGATGCATACGTGATCTGGATCGTTGTCTTTAAGCCGTTCTTGTGTGCCGTCTCCTGCTGAAATTCAAAGATCTGCAACGATTCATCCAGAAGGTCCTGTCTTCCGATGTTTTCCTTTTTTCCACTTCCCGTCACCTTCTCCGCATATTCCGGTGCCAGTTCCGGACGGTGGATGATATTGACTACAAACTTATCCATCTTTTCTCCTCTTTCTTTAAATGATCCGGTTTTACGCTAGTGCAACCGGTTGTTCACCGTGCCTATAAGAACCTACAGTCCTGCCGGACTGTAGGTCTACATAGTGTTTGTTCACAATACGCTGACAACATGCTTTGCCACTGCCGTCAGATCAGTTCTCTTAGATTCCCCGGAAGGCAAAGGTGAAGTTCATCTCCTCTTCCTTTGGTAACAGGAATTCCTCATGGGTTCTTGCGCCCCAGCTGTTATCTCCCGCCACACCCATCTGTGCAAGTGAAGCTCTCACATAGGTGTGATGTACCCGAGGCAGTTCATACGGGTGTCCTGCCAATTCCACCTCATGCGGCGAATACGGAAGTGCGGAGAAGTTCATCTCCTCGCCGTAAAACAGCAGGCCTCTGCCGATCGCATTGGTCACTTTCGCATAACGGACGCCGGATTTGTTGCCACACTCCTGCGGCATCAGATACTTCGCCATCCCGTCTGATACAAGTTCACGATAGATCCCAAGCTTGGCTCCCTGGGTTCTGTCCGCATAGGTTTCCTGCGGACCCAGACCATACCAGGTCAGGTGATCATAATCCGCATTCATCTGGAACAGGACACCAAATTCCGGCATGTCCCCCAAACCTTTCACCGCATCAAAATGCAATGTCGTCCGGATCGTTCCATCGCCGTATACATCATAGGTCAGTTGGCAGGCCGCATGTGGCGTGGTCGGCAACTGATAGGTATAGGTAATTGCCGCGTGATCCTCTTCTTCCACGATCTTCGGTTCCACGCCGGCATAACCGTCATAACCTTTGTGTGTGCAATACATGCTGGCAACTTTCCACTGCGCATAACGCTGCGGCATCTGGTTGCCCAGGTCATTGTCCGTCGGTGCTCTCCAAAAGTTTGGCTTCGGCGCATTTTCGATCAGCTCCACACCACCGTAGCGATAGGATACCATTCCTCCGAACACATAAGAAAACAGCACGTCGAAGTTTTCTCCCTTGACGCCAAAATTGAGTTTTCCTTTGATCGTTTGAATCTTCTTGCCACGATTTGGTGCATCGCTTCCGGCAATCAGTTCATTTGCGCTACGGGTACACTGTACATCCGGTGCGTAATAAGGCACGCCCGGCACTTCTCCTGCTGCAAGTCCCTGCCGGATCACCTTTTGGCCAAATGCCACTTCATGTCCGGCACTCGCCCAGGCTTCCTCCTGCTTTAAGACAAAGGATACCGTATAGGTATATTCGCCCGGCATTTCCGGCAGACGCACCGGTAATACATACTCTTTGGTCTCAAGCGGCTCGACATCTGTTGCAAATTCAACCTTTGCCAGCACCTCACCGTTTCTTGCAACCGTAACAAAACTGCGATAGATCGCTGTATTGATGAACAGATTTTTATTTCGGATCGTTACTTTCAGATCTTCCGAGATCTCGATACCGATGTTCTGATAATTGTATTTGACGGACGCCATCTTGGGAGATGCATCTCTCCTGCCGCCATAGACAATACCGTTTCCACTAAAGTTAAAGTCTGTCGGCCGCTCTCCGAAATCGCCGCCGTATGCCTGGAATTCTTCCCCGTAACGATCTTTTTTCCAGATCGACTGGTCGATGTAATCCCAGATGAATCCACCCTGATACAGTTCCTCCGTATCGGTCAGATCCGTGTATTTATACATTGCGCCGCAGGAATTTCCCATCGCATGGGTATATTCGCAACAGATAAACGGCTTATTGCGCTTCTTTGCCAAAAAGGCTTTGATGTTCTCCACACTCGGATACATCTGGCTCTCGACATCACTGGCTTCTTCATATCTGCGGTCCTGGAAGACGCCTTCATAATGGATCAGGCGCGTATCATCCAGCTCGCGGAATCTCTTGCTCATGTCATAGAGCACTTTGCCGCTGTAGGACTCATTGCCCAGAGACCACAGCAGGATCGCCGGATGATTTTTATCCCGCTGATACGTGGAATTGACACGATCAAGCAGCATCGGCTCCCACTCCATCCGATCTCCCGGAAGGGAATATTCGAGCGGTGCGATCTTTCGGGCGATCGGATCCCACATACCGTGGGTCTCCAGATTGTTCTCGGCGATCATATAAAGACCGTAGCGGTCGCAAAGATCATATAGCATGGATGCATCCGGATAGTGACTGGTCCGGATCGCATTGATGTTATTTTGCTTCATCGTCAGCACATCCTGCAGGACCTCTTCTTTACGGATCGCGCGTCCTGTGCGGGAACTGAACTCGTGACGGTTGACCCCCTTAAAGACGATGCGCTTTCCGTTCAGTTTCATCACGCCGTCCTTCAGTTCAAATCTCCGGAATCCAACGTGCTGTACAAAACATTCCGTCAACGCCCCGTTTTCATCAAAGATCTCCACCGCAAGGTCGTACAGATTCGGTGTTTCCGCGCTCCACAGATCCGGTTTTTTGACGATAAACGACGTGTCCGTCACCGGATCGAGTCCGATCTCCCCGGTAAAGATCTGCATTCCGCTTCTCTCGAGGCTGATCCGTGCAGCACCTTTGCCCATGGCGATCATCGAAAGCTGAAGCTCTGCATTCTCATAGGCATCGTCCAGGATCGTGCGTACCTGTACATCGTAAATGTGCGTCTTCGGTACCATATACAGATATACACTTCTGAAAATACCGGAAAACCGGTAAAAATCCTGATCCTCACACCAGGAGCCCGCGGTCCACTTGAACACCTGCACCGACAGCTTGTTTTCACCCTCTGTCAAAGCACTTGTCAGTTCAAATTCAGTCGGCGTAAAGCTGTCTTCACTGTAGCCGAGATATATTCCGTTCAGCCACAGCGCAAAGCCGCTCTCTACTCCCTGGAAGGAAATAAAGATCCGCTCGCCTTTCATATGCTCCGGCACATAGAAATATTTGGTATAGCTCGCCACCGGGTTATATTCTTCCGGGATCTGACCCGGTTCGATCTGCTCCCGTCCGTCCCACGGATACTGCACATTGATATAGGCCGGCTTATCATATCCTTCCATCTGAATGTGCGCCGGAACACGGATCTCATCCCAGTGATGGCAATCATAATCCATCTTCTCAAAGCCCGGAATGGCCATCCGGTAATTCTTTGCATAAGAAAACTTCCACAGTCCGTCCAGACTGTAGCGAAAGCTGGTCTGCTGCCGCGCTTCCTCTTCCCAAGTCGCATAGGTCACATGATCGGAATGCGCACGCATCGCACCGTCTTTAAAATAAGCCGGATTTTGAACCTGTTCGTATGAAAATTTCTGCATTGTCTCTCCTAATCCCTGTCGCAGATCATTTCATCCCCTTCTGCGGCAAGCCGTTGATACTACTTATTTTTCTACATTATAGCAACGCCTGTTTCCGCGTTGTTATTGTATTCTGTATGGAAATATTCAAATTCGACCATGATCTTCCTACCACCCCTTGGTCGCAGAGATATGAAATTCCAGCAGACGGCTCTCGTAATTTTCCGGATTCTTCTTCCACTGATACGGTGTTATTCCAAGTAGTTGTTTGAAATTCCGGTTGAAGGTTGAAGGCGTCGTAAATCCGCATTTTACGGCGATATCACTCATAGAAGCATTTGACCGCTTCATAAATTCACAGGCCATCTGGATCCGCACCATATTTATGTATTCGACCGGCGTCATCTTCATATATTCCGTAAACAGACGCCTGAAGTGTGTCTCGCTCATATGGCAGAGATCCGCAAGCATCTCGATCCGGATCGGCTCCGCATAATTGACACTGATATAAGAAAGTGCCTCTGCGATGGAATTTAAGCCGCTTCTGCGCACTTCCGAAACCGTCTGTTCTTCTTCGCCGCCATTAATCCGTGCGATTTCAAACAGGATCGCATTGAGCATTCCGTGAACCGCCTCAATGTAATACTCTTTTTTGATCCGCATCTCTTCCATGATGCCTTTGACGAGGCCTGCCAGCTGGGGATTCTCTTCCGCATGGAAAAAGCGCGGTTCTCTGCTGATGATCTCCGCCAGTTTCTTTTGATAGAATTCATTTTCCGGATAAATTTCCCGCAACAGTTCTTCCGGATCCAGAAAAATATACTCCCAGTAGCTCTCCGTCCCGGCCTCGCTGTTGGTCGTGTGCGGATAATTTTTGGGGATGATGCTGACCATATTGGCTTCATAAGGGAGATTCCTGGCATCCAGACTCAAGATCCCGTCTCCGTATCTGCAATAGCCGATCTCCATCAGATTGTGGAAATGCTGATATTTGATCCCGGCACCGTACGGACGGATCCAATCCTTGCCAAGCATCGCCAATACACGCTCTTTCTGCGGCAGATCGTAATATCGAAATTCCAGTGTCCCCTGCTTTTTTCTTCCCATAACTTCCTTCTTCCCTCATCTGTAACTTCACTCTATACTCTGGTCGACTCTTTGACCACAAGCTCATAGTCCTGCAGCGTATGCTTCGGTACTTCTTCCCCGTTCATCATCCGGATCAACATCCGGCACGCCGCTTCACCCAGTTCTGTCGTATTAAAGTTCAGCGCCGTGATCCCGGGCGTCTGGTTCTTTAACAGTTGGCTGTTATAAAAAGAGGCGACCTTCAGATCTTTCGGGACCCGGACCCCTTTTCTGGTCAGCACCGACAAGGTACGCAGACAGATATAATCATCCATGCAGAGAATGCATTCCGTACCACGATGAATGAGCTCATCGGCAATCTTTTCCACCGTTACTTCATCCTCGATGTCAAAATATACCGGCCCCGCCTCTTTTTTCATTCCGGCCTGTCGCAATGCTTCCTGATATCCTTTGTATCGCTGCTGCGTAACGATATGATTACAGTTTCCTCCAAGAAGCGCGATCCGCCGGAATCCCTGCATCAGGACATGTTCGGTCAGTGCGCGGCAGGCATTGACATGATCATGATCAACCTGCACGACATTTTTTTCCCGCGTCGATCCGATCGCAACATAGGGCAGATGATGCTGCATCAAAAACTGCAACGGCTGATCCTCTACCAGCGTTCTGCTTAAGATCACCCCGTCTACTTTGCGGTATTCCACAACGCGCTGTAATTGCGAGAGATCCTCCCCCGTTACCATCGAGATCAAAACATCATAATCCGCTTCTCCCGCCGCACGGCTGATGCCAAGCATACAGTTCTGGAAAAACGGCAATTCCGACAGGTAATAATCTCCTGGAAGTACCAGTGCGATATTGTAGGTTTTCGACTGTGCCAGTCCTCTTGCGATCACATTGGGTGTATAGTGATGTTCGGTAATATAGTTCTGGACCTTTTGGCGTGTCTCTTTTCCGATCCTGCCCTTTCCGGAAATCGCTCTGGACACGGTGGTCTTCGAGATTCCCAGCGCCTCCGCCACATCTGAAATTGTCATTTTCCCCATCGGTTCGTTCATCTTATTCTCCGGCCCTGGTCATTTATTTCAATTTCGACCATTTTTCTGCGTATTTCCTTTAGTATAGCATCTATTTATTGCAAATTCGACAAGAATTCTGAGGTTTCCCTATTTTCGCGCCG
>JAILPR010000233.1 GCA_024699355.1 Lachnospiraceae bacterium | reverse complement strand
TTCTGCTCGCCAAAGACCGTCGGTATTCTGGCAAGAGAGTTGGGCGTAGATGAAGCAGAGATCACCAAGTGTGGAGGAGAGAGCGCATTTCTGGTGGGAAAGGACAAAGAACATGTCTGAGAAAACAAAAGAATTAGTGATCATCGGTGGCGGTCCTGCAGGTCTGGCGGCAGCAGTTGCGGCAGCAGAGGCAGGCGTCCCGGTCGAAGAGATCCGGATCTTAGAGAGAGATAACAAGCTGGGCGGTATTTTAAACCAGTGTATCCATAACGGGTTTGGTTTGCATACGTTCAAAGAGGAGCTGACCGGGCCGGAATATGCGGATCGCTTTATCCAAAAAGCGCACGAATTAAAGATCCCGAGTTCGTTAAACACCATGGTGGTGGACATCTCCTATGATGCGGCAAGCGGTGTCAAGAAAGTGACCGCCATGAACCGGAGCGAGGGTGTCTTTACGATCGATGCCAGGGCAGTGATCCTGGCCATGGGCTGCAGAGAGCGTCCAAAGGGCGCCTTAAATATCCCCGGATACCGGCCGGCCGGTATTTATACGGCAGGCACGGCGCAGCACTACGTTAACATCGATGGCCGGATGCCGGGCAAAGAAGTTGTTATTTTAGGCTCGGGCGACATCGGACTGATCATGGCGCGCCGTATGACCTTAGAGGGTGCCAAGGTCAAAGTGGTCGCAGAGCTGATGCCGTATTCGGGCGGCTTAAAGCGAAATATCGTGCAGTGTCTGGATGACTACGGCATCCCGCTCAAGCTGAGCCATACGGTAGTGGATATCGAAGGCAAAGAGCGTGTAGAGGCAGTCACGATCGCACAGGTCGATGAGAACAGAGCGCCGATCCCGGGAACGGAAGAGCGTTACACCTGCGATACGTTGCTGCTTGCCTGCGGTTTGCTTCCGGAGAATGAACTCTCCAGACAGCTTGGTGTCGAGATGAGCCCCATTACAGGCGGACCGCTTGTGGATGAAAGCTTAGAGACCAATCTGGCTGGCGTCTTTGCCTGCGGCAATGTCCTGCATGTGCATGATCTGGTGGATTATGTTTCGGGAGAGGCGACGATCGCAGGGCAGAATGCAGCGAAATTCCTGAGCGAGAAGCGGACGGAAAAGAACGCACCGGATTTAAAGATCGTGACGCAGGGCGGCGTGCGTTACAGCGTGCCGAGCACCATTCATTTAGATACCATGGCCGATACGCTGACGGTACGATTCCGTGTCGGCGCGGTATACAAAGATCAGAATCTGGCGGTTTACCTGGGAGATACCAAACTTCAGTCCTTAAAGAAGCGCGTCATGGCGCCGGGTGAAATGGAGCAGGTGATCCTGGTAAAAAAGAAACTCGAAGAAGTCCGTGAGGCGGGCGAGAAGAGCAGCGAGCTGAAAATCTGTATCGAAGCATAATGTGCCGTATGCGACAAATAAACAGAGCATGTGATACAGTGCAGAATGGAGATGGAGTAAATGACAAGAGAATTGACTTGTATCTGCTGTCCGATTGGATGTAGCATTACAGTAGAAATGAATGGCAATGAGGTCGCTTACGTAAGCGGAAATAACTGTCCGCGCGGCGATGCCTATGTCAGAAAAGAAGTGACGGCACCGCAGCGAACGGTGACCACCACGGTAGCCGTAGACGGTGGCGAGAGCGCTGCCGCATCGGTCAAGACGCAGGGAGAGATCCCGAAAGAAAAGATCATGGAGTGCATCAAAGCACTGCGCGATCTGCATGTGGAAGCACCGGTTCACATTGGGGATGTGATCCTGAAAAACGTAGCGGACACAGGAGTTGATATCGTAGCGACAAGTAATATTGCAAAGGGGTAACCGAATGGGGAAGCAAGAATATGTATTGGCATTAGATCAGGGGACAACAAGCTCAAGATGTATCTTATTTGATCATACCGGCAGGATCTGCAGTATGGCACAGAAAGAATTCGAGCAGTACTATCCGAAGCCGGGCTGGGTGGAGCACAATCCGAGAGAAATCTGGTCCTCACAGCTTGCGGTAGCGATGGAAGCGATGGCAAACATCGGTGCAACGCCGGAGAACATCAACGCCATCGGCATCACCAACCAGCGTGAGACGACGATCGTCTGGGACAAACAAACCGGCGAGCCCGTTTATAATGCGATCGTATGGCAGTGCCGCAGAACCGCGGACATCATCGACAAGATCGTATCCGACGGATACGGCGAGATGATCAAGGCAAAGACGGGCCTTGTGCCGGATGCCTACTTTAGTGCCAGCAAGATCGCCTGGATCCTGGATCATGTCGAAGGAGCAAGGGAACGCGCAGAGAAGGGCGAGCTGGCCTTTGGTACCGTAGATACCTGGCTGATCTGGAATCTGACCAAGGGTGCTGTCCATGTAACGGACTATACCAACGCCAGCCGTACGATGCTCTATGATATCCATAAGCTGTGCTGGGACGATGAGATCTTACGGATTTTCAATATTCCGAAGAGCATGTTGCCGGAGGTCAAGCCCTCCAGCTGCATCTACGGATATACCGACAGGGATGTTGTTGGCGGCAGGATCGCGATCGCGGGTGCGGCAGGTGACCAGCAGGCTGCGTTGTTCGGACAATGCTGCTTTGATAAGGGCGATGTGAAAAACACCTACGGTACCGGATCCTTTATCCTGATGAACACAGGCAAAGAAGCCATCAGCTCGGCAAACGGCCTATTAACGACTATTGCGGCCAGCACAAGTGAGATGGTAGAATATGCGCTGGAAGGAAGCGTATTTGTGGCAGGCGCATCGATTCAGTGGCTGCGCGACAGCATGCGAATGATCAAATCCGCAGCACAGTCCGAAGAATACGCAGACGAGGTATTTGATACCGCAGGCGTGTATATCGTACCGGCTTTTACCGGTATGGGGGCGCCGTATTGGAATCAGTATGCAAGAGGTACGGTTGTCGGCATTACCAGAGGGTGCCGGAAAGAGCATTTCATCCGTGCGACGCTGGAATCCATCGCATATCAGTCGATGGACGTTTTCCGCGCCATGGAAGAAGATGCCGGCGTGAAGCTGACCACACTGAAGGTTGACGGCGGCGCCAGTGCCAACAACTTTTTGATGAAGTTTCAGGCAGATATCACATCGGTGACGGTACACCGTCCAAAGTGTATCGAAACAACAGCGCTTGGCGCGGCATATCTGGCAGGTCTGGCGACGGGTTACTGGAAAGACAAACAGGAGATCCGCGAGAACTGGCAGCTGGGTCGCACGTTTGAGCCGACGATGACGGATGAGGACAGAAGCGGGCTCCTCAAGGGATGGAAGAGAGCCGTACGCTGTGCGATCGCCTGGGCAGAAGACGAGGATTAATGGAAACAGATATGACGAGTGGCAGACCGCTGCCGATCATTTTAAAGTTTACGCTACCGCTCCTGATCGGAAATATCTTTCAGCAGCTCTACAACATGGCAGATACCATCATCGTGGGGCAGTTTGTCGGATCGGATGCGCTGGCGGCAGTGGGCAGTACCGGAACGATCATGTTTCTGGTGCTGGGCTTTGCGACGGGGATGAGTACCGGCTTTACGGTACTGACCAGTCAGAAATACGGTGCGAAAGATTACACCGCGACGCGCATCTCCGTATCGAATGCCATCACCTTATCGGCGATCCTGGTCGTTTTGATGACTGTGATCTCCCTTCTGGGGATGAAACCGCTCCTTGGGATGATGAATACGCCGGATGATATCTTTGAGCAGGCGTATCTGTATATTTGTATTATTTGTGCGGGAACCTTTGCAAGCGTTTACTATAACCTGTTCTCTGCGTTTCTGCGCGCTGTCGGAAACAGCAAGATGCCGCTGTATATCCTGGTATTTTCCGCATGCTTAAATGTGGCGCTGGACCTCTTATTTATCGTGGTCTTCCACCTGGGCGTCGGCGGTGCGGCCGGAGCGACGGTGGTCAGCCAGGCCATTTCGGCGCTGCTGTGTCTGATCTATATTTACCGTAAGGTACCGATCCTTTCACCGCGCGGTACGGACTGGAAATTCCACCGGGGCTTTGCCCGCCATCAGCTTTCCATCGGACTTCCGATGGCGTTGCAGTTTGGTATTACCGCATCCGGAACCGTGATCATGCAGTCGGCGATCAACATCTTCGGATCGACGGCGGTGGCAGCAGTCACTGCGGCATCCAAGGTACAGGGACTTGTCAGCCAGGGCATGATCGCCATGGGACAGACGATGGCTTCGTATGCAGGACAAAATTACGGCAAGATGGACTTAAAGCGCATCCGGGAAGGCGTTCGGGGAGCCCTGATCACCGACCTGATCTATTCGCTGATCTGTGCGGTAATTGTCATCGCATTTTTGCCGGGTACGCTGGGCATCTTTTTCTCGGAAGGCGAGAATATCGCTGAGATGTTGCCGTATGCGCGTATTTACGTGACGCAGTGTGCGATCTTTTATGTACCGCTCAGCGTGATCTTTGTATTTCGTAATACGATGCAGGGATGCGGCTATGGTATGCTGCCGATGCTTGGCGGCGTGGTCGAGCTGGTGGCAAGGCTGTTATGTGCGGCACTGGCGATTTACCTGACCAATTTCCACCTGGCGGTAGGGTGCGATCCGTTTGCGTGGCTGTGCGCCGGAATCTATACGGGCATCGCATATCTGTGGGTGCGCAAAGACATTGAAAACAAAGGCTTCGGAAGAAGCGCATAAATCAACGATCAAAACGGCATGGAGTCCTCCATGCCGTTCTTTGTGATTACGGGAGAGCTGTGCTAAAATAAAGCAGTCTATGTTTATGAGGGCGGCCATGGCCGCTTAGGGGATGAGGAGTTTATGAGTTATTTTGGATATGAAATCATTGTCGGGATCCAGCTGGCCTGCATCATGACGCAGTTTGTCGCGATCTTTATCGTGTATGGCCAAAAGATGGGACTGCTTCGGGATATGAAATTTCTGACCTGCGTATCCTGTATCGCAGTCACGGTTGGGTATATCTGGGTATTGCAGGGGACGGAGATCCATGCGCTACAGATCGCTTATAAGATCTACTACGCCGGTGTTTCGGCAGCACCGATCTTCTTTTTGTTTGCGGTGCATGCGCTGTATGAGCGGCCAATCAAAAACGTGGTCAAGATCGCGATCGTGGCGGTCGGACTTTGCGAGCAGGTATTTTTATACCTGGACGGGCTGACGTATTATTTGTACACCAATGCACGTATGGGCAATAATCTGATCTTCTGTTATCTGGAAGCAGATCGCAGCGGTCTTTATTTTGTATTCCGCTTTTATATGATCGCCGTTCTGGCATCGATCGTGTATGTGATCTATCGGGAAAAGAAAGAGCGCATCGCACTCGGGATCTATGACCAAAAGGTCAAGCGTCTGAATGTAAAGCTCGGTCTGATCCTGGCACTGCAGATGCTGGCACTGGCAGTATATGAGCTGGAGTTGACGAT
>JAILPR010000164.1 GCA_024699355.1 Lachnospiraceae bacterium | reverse complement strand
TCTTCTTTATGCTGCGGCACAAACGGGCTCTGCTGCATCGAAAGCGTATCCTGCAGACCACCGCTTTCCTTCGGTGGCTCTGTCCCGATCCGGTCGATGACATCTTTTAATTTCTCGATGGTCACCGGCTTATCGATATAGCCTTTGACCCCGAGAAGAAGCGCTCTTCTGGCATATTCAAATTCCGTATAACCGCTGATGACGATATAGTCCGTCTCCGGCAAAAATTCTCTGCACTCTTCGATCAGGGAAAGTCCGTCCAGATACGGGATCCGGATATCCGTAATGACCAGATCCGGCTGCATCTCCCGGATCGTCTCAAGCGCCTCTCTGCCGTTTCCCGCAGAGCCGACGACCTTGATATCCATTCCTGTTCGCTGGATGATCGCCTTGATGCCTTCCACCACGATATATTCATCATCTACAATTACCAATCGTCTCATGACAGTTCCCCTTCCCTCATCGGTATGTGGATCACCATCTTCGTGCCTTTGCCCGGGATACTTGTGCACTGCAGGTCATACTGTTCCCCATAGAATAACCGGATACGCTCTCTGATATTTCGTACCCCGTATCCGCGGTTGATGACCGTGATATCCTCCATACCGATTCCGTTATCTTCTACGGAAAACGTCATACCGTCGCCTTCCTGATATCCGCTCACGATGATCTTGCCATCGCCTGCTCTCGACTCCAGACCGTGATAGACGGAGTTTTCCACCAGTGGCTGCAACAGTAACGAGAGCATTTGCTGTTGCTCGATGTTCGGATCAATGTGTAATTCCAGCGTAAAGCGGTCGCGATAACGGAATTGCTGAATCTTCATATAAGCCTGAATGTGATGGATCTCATCGCAGACACGGATCATCTTATCGCCCTGATTGAGACTTAATTTAAACGTATCCGAAAGTGCCTGCACCAGTTCCGCGATCTCATCATCATTGTGGATGACTGCCATGAAGTACAGTGCATCCAGTGTATTGTACAGGAAATGCGGGTTGATCTGCGACTGCAACAGCAATAGCTGCGCCTCCCGCTCACTGATCTTGGAATTTAATAACCGGTTCTCAAGCTCCAGGTTATTGTTGACCATGTTCTTAAACTGATTGCCGATCCTGCCGATCTCGCTGTCATCGAAATCCGCTTCGATCTTATAATTTCCATCGGCAACCTCTTTGATATTATCTTCCAAAACACGCAGTGGCCGCGTGATCCTCGTGGCGATCAGAGATGACACGTAGCTGCTTGCGCCGACCAGGATCAAACTGACCAGAACGCTGAGCAGTCCGATGTAGGTACTTTTTTCCGCCAGCTCTTCACGTGCGATGACATTCACCATCTCCCAGCCGCTGACCGCATTGGTGTATGTCGTATAAATATAATCGCCGGATGGCGTATCCCGAAAATAGTCTTCCAGGATCACGCGCTCCTCCAGTTCACTTTCGATGTTCGAAATATAGACCGGTTTTTGTCCGCGACCTCCTGCATCCTTCCGATCCAGGATCAGATACCTGTTCGTGCTGTATCCTTCGCTCTTGGTCCCGAATGCATCATCCAGCGTGCGCTTTTTGATGTTCATGATCAGGTACCCCATCGGCTCCATCTTGTCCGGATCGATCAGCTCTTTGACCAGTGAAAATGCTTCATACCCTTCCGTATCTTCAAACAGGACATTGTATCCGTAAAAGATCTCTTTTCCCTGTTCTTCTCTGGCCGCCGCAATAAACTCCTGTGAAAGCAGATCTTCCGTCGTGTAATAGGATGCGATCCTGGCGCGGTTCTTATCGTTCTGGCTGGCAAAACAGATATTGCCTTCCATATTGACCACGCAGATGTCACGCAGTGCATTCTCGCCCGAGATATAGCTGTTGAGGACTTCCGTCAGCTGCTGATTGACCACATACAAAAACTCCGTGCTGCCACGCTTTTCATTGGCCAAAAGTCCTTTAAACTCCCGGTCCGTCAGGAACGAACGAGCCTTGGAGATCATGTTGTTCAAACTGATCTCAATGATGTTACTGGCAACCTGCAGACTGTTCTCGTGTGCTGTTTGATATTCATGTTCTATGGTTTTTCTGGAATTATAATACAGAATACTCCCCAGGATCGTGACCGACAGTACCGATACCAGTACCATCGCCGCAAAGATCTGCTGGCGAATACTAAAATCCCGTTGTTGTTCTTTCATGTCGATATCCCCCATACATGAAAACCCGGTTCGCTAAACATCGTATCAACATGTCCCCGAGAAATCAAGTATCGCGGTGCCTGCCGCCTGCCGGATGCGCCCGCGGTGCCGGCTATCTGCTCAATGCGCCCGCGGTGCCTGCCGCCTGCCGGCTGTGCAAGCAAAAAGGGGCATCCATCCAACCGATGCCCCTCTGATGTTCTGTTCTTTTATATGCGCATCACCTGCGCCGCCCGGCCGCCGGCGTGCTATGCACCCATCACTTGTGCCACAGCATTGCTCCAGCCGGCTTTCTTTTCTTCGACCGCCTTCGCATCCGCTTTCGGTGTATAGGTGGTGCGTCCTTCTGTGCGGAAGATCTCTTCTTTCCGATACAGACCGCATCCGATGCCGGCCGCATAAGCGGCACCCATGCCGGAAAGTTCTTCGATCGGTGCGACGCTCACCGGGATCCTGAGCAGATCCGACTGAAACTGCATCAGATACTCATTGCCGGTCGGACCGCCATCCACGCGAAGCTGTGCAAGCGGCAGACCGGAATCTTTGCCCATGATCTCAACGATATCCGCGATCTGATATGCGATACATTCCACCGCTGCCTTGACGATCTCATTCTTTCCGGTCGTTCTCGTCATGCCGGTCAGGATCGCGGTCGCATCATCTTTCCAGTACGGTGCGCCAAGTCCCGTAAATGCCGGAACCAAATAGGTCCGATCCTCCGGATTCGCCGCTTTGGCCAGTGCTGCCGTCTCTTTTGCCGAAGAGATCAGTTGCACCTGATCTTTTAACCAGCTGATGACCGCGCCGGTGTAATTGATATTGCCTTCCAGGACATACGTCACTTTTCCCTGCATGCCCCAGCCGATGCTGGAAACCACGCCATGTGGTGAAAATACCGGTTTCTCTCCGACATTCATCATGACCGAAGAACCGGTACCGTAAGTTGCTTTGGTCATACCGCTTTCAAAGCATCCCTGTCCGAAGAGTGCCGCATGCGAATCTCCCATCGCAGCATGGATCGGTACCGGATGCTCCAAAAAGCCTCCCAGATCGGTGGTTCCGTAATCGCCATCCGAATCCGTTACCTGCGGCATGTTTTCGGGATCGATCCCAAAGAGCTCGCAGATCTTCGCATTCCAGGTCAGATCCTGCAGATCAAAGAGCTGCGTTCTTGACGCATTGGAGTAATCGGTCCGGTACACATGCTCCCGCGATAAGCGATACACCAGAAAGCTGTCCACCGTGCCGTGGCAGATCGTATGTGCCGCTGCCTTTTCCTTTGCACCTTCCGTATGCTCTAACAGCCACGCGATTTTTGCCGCCGGAAAATACGGTGACAAAAAGATTCCCGTCCGCTCCCGGATCATCTCCGCAGCCGCCGCGATCTTTGGTCTTTTACAGATCTCGGCTGCCCGCGAGCATTGCCATACGATCGCATGGTTTAACGCCTTTCCGCTTTCTTTGTCCCAAAGGACACTGGTCTCGCGCTGATTGCTGATCCCGACTGCTACGACATCCGCTTTGTCGATGCCGGCGCCAAGGACCACATCTTTGGCCACCTGCAGCGTATTTTGCAGGACTTCTTCCATATCGTGCGATACCCAGCCCTGCTCATTGATGATCTGGCGATGCGGTGTATCCACACGTTTTACCATACTCCCCCGTTCATCAAACAGGAGCGCTTTGGTTCCCTGCGTACTCTGATCGATGCCGATTACATACTTCATGTCTCTCTCCTTTGACTTATGGCGCCATACCCCCTCATCCGTTACAACGCCGCGGTTTACCTATGCCAGCAGTTCTTTCGCTTTCTTTGCGATGCCTTCCGCATTTAATCCGTAGTGATCAAAGACTTCCTGCGAAGTTCCGGTGATGACCGGCGTATCCGGAAGCGCCATGTTGATCACCTTCTTCGGGCAGTTTGCGCCGACCACCTGACTGACCATGGATCCCAGTCCGCCGAACGGCGAATGCTCTTCTACCGTCAGGACCGCTCTGGTCTTGGATGCTGCCTTAATGATCGCATCCTGATCCAGCGGCTTAACACAATACATATCCAGTACGGTCGCTGTAATGCCGTCCTGTTTTAACAGGGCTGCTGCCTGTTTTGCCGGGTAAACCATTTCACCGCAGGCAACGATCGTAATATCGCTTCCTTCACAGACTACCGTTGCATGGTCCATTTCAAACGGACAATCTTCTTCCGTATAGACATCTTCTACCGGATTACGTCCGACACGGATATAAGCACCTTTCTCATCCTGCAGGAGCGCTTCGATCAGATGTCTGGTCTGGAAACGGTCACTGGGCAGGTAAACACGCATATTCGGAATGGCAGACATCGCGGCGATATCCTGTGCACTGTGATGGCTCATGCCAAGCGCACCGTAGCTGATCCCGCCGGAGATGCCGATCAGTTTGACATTGGTATCGGAATAGGCCACATCGACCTTGCACTGCTCATAACTTCTGGTAGATAAAAAGCAGGCCGGAGATGCC
>JAILPR010000149.1 GCA_024699355.1 Lachnospiraceae bacterium | reverse complement strand
GTCATGCATCTCTTCGGAGATGCCGATCCCATTGTCCTTGACCTTGATCTCGATCCTGTAGTTCTGATTCTCTCCTTCCGGAAGATGCATTGCCGTAAATTCCACCTTGCCGCCGCTCGGCGTATATTTCACCGCATTGGATAAGAGATTCAAGCACACTTCCTGGAGCCTTAGTTTGTCCACCAGAAAGACTTCTTCCGGCCGGAAATCCGTTTCATAATACAAATCCTGATTCTTTGCCTCGGCATTCGGCCGGATCACAGTGGCAAGGTCATCCAGCAGCCGCCTGCCGCTGATCTTGGTCATCTCCAGTTTGGCACTGCCGCTCTCAAAACGCGAAATCTCCAGGGTATGATTGATCAGTCCCAGCAGGATGTCGCTCGACATCCGGATCTTTTGCAGATACTCCTGCTTTTCGCTGGCGTTGCGACTTTCCATCGCAAAGTCCGTAAAACTGATGATCCCGTTGAGCGGTGTCCTCATATCGTGACTGACTCTGGAGAAGAAATCAGATTTGGATTTGGTCGCATCTTCCGCCTTCTGCAATGCTTTACGCAGCTGTTCGCTGGTCTCATGCTCCTTTTTCACGGTATTGGTGATATCGCGCTCGGTCACGATCATATCCTTCGTCAGCGGATCCAGGTACGTATAGCGCTGTCGTTTATAGCGCCCGCTTTTGGTCTCAAAGTAAACGATATAATCCACCTGTTCCTGCAGTTCCCGGTGAATGCTCGACAATTTGGTCTCTTCGAGGAGGTGTGCGCGGTCCTTGACCGGGATCATTGTATTGATCAGCTCTTCGCGCAGTTCATCAAAGATCATCTCATCAACATTTAATCTGCCAAGACCGATCTCCGCATGATGATTTCGCTGGAAAATATTCATATGCTCCGTGCTGCCGTTGACCAGTGCGATAAAGTCATAATCGTGATTGATGGTATTCTCGACAACGCCCTGCAAAATGGATTTTTCCTGAATGTTCATCGCCGTACCGACGACCACGCGCTGTTTGCCACGTCCGGTCGGGATGCGGTTGAGGATCATATGCTCCCAGGTATAGCCTCCGCTGCGGAGCGCACGATAATCGCATTCCACCCGCTCTGCGCCTGCATCGATCCGTGCGTATGTGGACTGCAGTTTTTCCGCATCATCCGGATGGATGAACTTCATTTTGATCATGCTATGCGGGAACATGTGCATCCAGATCTGTCCCTGTTGATAGGACAGATGCGGGCGAAGGATTTCTTCCGCATCCGCATCGATATAACTGAGATCCGCCTTTTTCTCATCCGGATAATAAACCCAGACAAACAGGCCGCTTCGGCCGATTGCTTCCACGAGTTCCCGTTGCGTTGTCTCCAGAACATCCTGCATATGTTTCTCGCGGCGCCAGATCACGATCATCGCCAACGTGATCATCAACAGGATCGCGATCACAACGCTCATGATTTCAATGGCTCTCCGGTATCTGCTCAAAAACTGTCTGGGGTTATTTACCGCCTGATAGTTCTTGGGCAGATCATTTGGGGATACATGATATTTCCGGAGCAGTTCATAATCAAAGATATACTTTGCCGGAACCTGTGCCGGTTCCAGGTCCGAGATTTCTTCCCGGTTTAAGACCTTCATCACGATCTGCGCGCACATCGATCCCATCTCCTGCTGTGAGATCAGATAGCCGCCGAAAATACCGTCCCCGACACCCATATCAAACAGTCCGTATACCGGTGTATTGGTATAGTCTCGTAAAATGCTCATGAATTCACCGTAGGTGTAATCATGACCGTCTAACGTTTCACGCATACTTAAATAGCAAAGTATGGTAGAGCGGTCATACGATGCCAGCTGCAGCTTTAAGTCCTCTGCACTATACTCCGACACATTTAAGATCTCATGCTTCAATTCCGGAAACAGCGTTTTGAGTTCATCGCTCTCCAAACCGATCGAATCGGGGCTCGTATAGCGATCCGTGATCACGACGATCTGTTCTGCCTGCGGCGAGATCTGCTCTGCCAAACGGATCGTCTCTTCCGGATAATAGGCCTCGATCACACCCGCAGAATGCGGATGCACCTCTTCATATTCTGCTGCGAGCGCAGGATCATTGATGCCCTGATAAACCACCGGCAAGCCCTGAAAATAGGCTTCTCCTTCTTCAAGCATAAAGCGGAGCGCCGCATCATCACCTGCAACAATGCAGTCAAACCGGTTGGCTTCCAGTTCCACTTCCAGCGTTGATTTTAATGCTTCCACAGCTCGTTCATACGGCACATTTCTGGTGTCCATAAAGACAACCCGGAGATTGACTGACTGATCAAGCATCTTCTCCATACCCGCGATCTGCTCTCTGGTCGGTTGCCAGTCGTAACCGTAGGATGCAATAAACAGCACATTCTGATTGACGATGGTCTCATCCGGCACCGTCGGCTGCTCCGACTGCTCC
>JAILPR010000121.1 GCA_024699355.1 Lachnospiraceae bacterium | reverse complement strand
CGGCAGGCGCGACAGCCACGGCTGCAGGCGCTGCGGCGGGCGCAGCGGGAAAGGAGGAAGCGTAAATGTACGAAGGATATGAAACCGTCATCGGCCTGGAAGTCCATGTCGAGCTGGCGACCAAAACCAAAATCTTTTGCGGTTGCTCTACCGCATTCGGTGGCAGCCCCAACAGCCATACGTGTCCTGTCTGCACCGGTATGCCGGGCGCGCTTCCGGTCTTAAACAAAGCGGTGCTTGAATATGCGATCGGCGTCGGCCTTGCGACCAACTGTACGATCACCAGATATGCCAAATTTGACCGGAAGAACTATTTCTATCCGGATAACCCGCAGAACTATCAGATCTCGCAGCTCTATCTGCCGATCTGCAGAAACGGGTATGTGGAGATCGAGGCACCGGGCGGTACCAAACAGGTACGCATTCACGAGATCCATATGGAAGAGGATGCGGGCAAATTGATCCACGATGAATGGGAAGATTGTTCGCTGGTGGATTACAACCGGTCGGGCGTACCGCTCATTGAGATCGTTTCCGAACCGGATATGCGTTCCGCGGAGGAGGTCATCGCGTACCTTGAGAAACTGCGGATGCTGATCTCGTATCTGGGCGCATCCGACTGCAAACTGCAGGAAGGATCGATGCGAGCGGATGTCAATATTTCCGTGCGAAAGACCGGAACCGGAGAGTTCGGTACGCGTACCGAGATGAAGAACTTAAACTCCTTCAAAGCGATCACACATGCGATCGAAGGAGAGCGCAGACGTCAGATCGAGCGGATCGAAGAAGGCAAGGAAGTCATCCAGGAGACCAGACGGTGGGATGACAACAAAGAAGCATCCTTTACCATGCGAAGCAAAGAGGATGCGAAGGATTACCGCTATTTCCCGGACCCGGATCTGATCCCGATCTGTGTCAGCGATGAGATGCTGGAAGAGATCCGTGCAAAGCAGCCGGAGTTTCGACCGGAAAAGATGGAGCGGTATCGCAGGGAATTTGATATTCCGGAATACGATATCGATATCCTGACACAGTCCAAGCATATGGCGGATCTGTTTGAGGAGACGGTGGCGCTCGGAGCGGCACCGAAGAAGGTATCGAACTGGCTGATGGTCGAGACGATGCGTCTCTTAAAAGAGCATGAACTGGATCCGGAGGACCTGCGCTTTACACCAAAGCACCTGGCGGATCTGATCAAACTGATCGATGATCGTAAGATCAACGGCACGGTCGGCAAAGAGGTCTTTGAGCAGATCTTTGCGGAAGATGTCGACCCGGTCAGCTATGTGGAAGAGCACGGGTTATCGATGGTCGCAGATAGCGGCGCATTGTCCGAAATCGTGGCAAAGGTGCTTGCAGAGAACCCGCAGTCGGTAGAAGATTACCTGGGCGGAAAGCAAAAAGCCATCGGATTTCTGGTCGGCCAGACCATGAAAGCAATGCAGGGCAAAGCCGATCCGGGTGCTGTGAATCAGCTGCTGCAGCAAGAACTATCAAAACTGGTACAATAAGTTTCTGTTTCTTTTCTTGCCGTAGTATGGTACATTCCGAGTAGAAGGGATGTGCTTATGAAGATTTATGATATTTCACAAGAAGTATTTGGCTGTGTGGTATTTCCGGGAGATCCGGCACCGGAGCGGATCGCATTAAAGCGGATCGGCAACGGCGATGTCTGCAATCTGACGGCGCTTTCCATGTGCGCTCATAACGGAACGCATGTGGATGCGCCGTATCATTTTATCAAAGACGGCAAAACCATTGATGAAGTCTCTCTGGACCGGTGGATCGGATATGCGTATGTCGCCGCCCATCACGGCCCCGTCAGTGCACAGGATGCCGAAGAGATGCTTCGCCGCGCAAAGGAAGCTGCGCAGGGCTATCGCGATGCGCATCGTGCGGGAGAAGCCGGTACGTCAGGCGCAGCATGTGATGCGCACCTGCGGATCCTGATGAAGGGAAAGGCGTATCTGACGAATGAAGCAGCAGAGGTGTTTGCTGCGCATCGAATTCTGCTCTTTGGCAATGAATCACAGACCGTAGGTCCGGAAGATGCGCCAAGGCAGGTACATTTGACCCTGCTGGGTGCACAGGTCGTACTGCTTGAGGGGATCCGGCTTGAAGAGGTGCCGGAAGGCGTGTATTTCCTCCAGGCGGCACCGATCAATCTCGGCGGTGCGGACGGTGCACCATGTCGTGCGACACTGATCGATTGGGAGGACAGATAGATGAAAGAACAGTTGGGAAAGCGGATCGCGATGTCGCTCTTTGGCGTCATTACCTGTGCGATCAGCGTTGGTATTTTTAAGATCGCAGCCCTTGGCGTCGATCCGTTTCAGTCGTTTATGGCTGGCCTGGATGCCCTGATCCCGATCGAGTTCGGGACGCTTTATATGATCACGAATGCAGTGCTGCTGTTGTTTGCCCTGATCTTTGACCGGCATTATATCGGCATCGCAACCTTTATCAACCTGTTTCTCTTAGGGTATATTACGCA
>JAILPR010000117.1 GCA_024699355.1 Lachnospiraceae bacterium | reverse complement strand
GCCCTGTACCTCTTCCCGACGGATCGCAATCTTTTCATCCTGCATCTTTGGGATCACGACCCCTTTGTAGGTCAGTGTTCGAAAGAGCTGATGCGATTTCTTTGGCGGCAGTTCCATGACCCGCTGCACATGAAAGAGCTTGCATAATGTCAGCAATGCGCTGTATTGAAATGATTTTTTCCGAGATGTTTCCATGTATTCCCCTCACACAATGTTTCCGATCTGCTTTGTTGATACAGACAGCTCTATTATAACTCGTTTTGTATGCGCCCGTTCACTTCTGATTTCAGTGCTTAGGCAATCAAACAGTGCTCCTTTCGGCAGTGCTCCTTTCGGCAGTGCTCAAACAATCAAAAAACGGCGATCCGCTACTTTGCGGATCACCGTTTGAAGTTCTGATCGGAATTGATGCAGGGCCTGAATTACAACAGCGAGTTGATGCAGGCTTCCACATCTGCCACGTCTGCGGTCGGCTCAAATCTTGCTACGACATTTCCCTCGCGATCGATGATAAATTTCGTGAAGTTCCACTTAATGTCAGGTTTCTTGTCCCATTCCGGATCTGCTTCTGCGAACATCTTCTCGAGCAGTGCCTTGAACTGATGCTCCTGGAAGCCTTCGAAGCCTTTCTGAGACTTCAGATAAGTATACAGAGGAAGCTCCTGATCTCCGTTGACATCAGCCTTTGCCATCTGTGGGAAGGTGGTGTTGTAATGCAGGGTACAGAACTCATGGATTTCGTCATCAGATCCCGGTGCCTGTGCGCCGAACTGATTGCACGGGATATCCACGATCTCCAGTCCCTTGTCATGGTACTTCTTATACATTTCTTCGATCGGCGCATACTGCGGTGTAAATCCACATCCTGTCGCTGTGTTAACGACCATGATGACCTTTCCCTTGTAATCTGCCAGGTTCAGTTCGCCGCCTTTGCCGGTCTTCAAAGTATAATCATAAATCATTCGCCTATCCTCCTTTACCGGATTTCAAAATAAGGTTTTATACAATTTAATTGTACAACTGTTTTTAAAAATAGCAAGGACTTTGTTTATTGCTAAATCAGGTGCGTTTTGCAACTCAATCGGGATATTATTTGACGTGACTAACTGCACTATGATACATTTTGCTCTGGTTAGTTTAGTCTAACGTCAAAACACAGGAGGAGTATTCATATGAAAAAACAATTGGTCACACTGATGACAGCAATTACGGTTCTTAGTACAGCTCTGGTTGGATGCGGCGCCGCAGCAGCAGATGCCGCTCCGAAAAACACAACCATTGAAACGGCCGCAGCCGAAACATCAGAAACAGCAGAAACGGCAGAAACGGCAACAGCCGCATCCGGAGAATCTGAGACGACTTCCGGAACCGATGCAACATTCCCGATCACGATCACACATGCCTTTGGCGAGACCGTCATTGAGTCTCAGCCCGAGAGAATCGTTTCATTGGCCTGGGCAAATCAGGATACCGCACTTGCACTCGGTATTGCACCGGTCGGCGTATCTGCTGCAAACTATGGTCTGATGACGGAGCATAAGCTCCATCTTTGGACGGACGAAGCTTTTGCTGCATTGGGTGTCACAGAACCGAATGTATTTAATGATGAGACCGGCTGGGATTATGAAGCGATTGCCGCTTGCGAACCGGATCTGATCATTGCCGCATATTCCGGATTTACCGAAGAAGAGTATCAACTGCTTTCCGAGATCGCGCCGGTCGTACCTTATCCGGAAACCGCCTGGAAATCCAACTGGCGTGAACAGACCATCATTAACGCAACCGCTATGGGCTTGAAAGAAGAAGGTGAAGCACTCGTCGCTTCCACCGATGCTTTGATCGCAGAAAAGCTTTCCGCATATCCGGAACTGGAGGGCAAAAGTGCTGCTTATTTCTGGATCTCCCAGGATGATATGAGTACATTCTATGCTTATCTCCCTGCAGATCCGAGAGCATCGTATTTAAATGACCTGGGGCTTAAGACTCCGGAGAGCATTCTTTCTCTTGCAGATAAATCCAATGAGTTCTCCGTAACCCTCAGCCGTGAAAATACAGATCTGTTAAATGATGTGGATATCATGGTCGTTTACGGTGACGAAGGACTCCTGGAGGCAATGCAGGCAGATCCTCTGATGAATCAGATTCCTGCCGTTGCAAACGGTGCAGTTGTACTGATCGATTCCACCACAGCACTTGCTGCTGCTACAACACCGTCCATTTTATCAATCCCTTATGCGATTGATGATTATTTAGCCTTATTAAGCGAGGCAGCAAAGAACTACGATGCAGAATAAAAAAACAATTACGCTGACATTCTTCGGAATGCTGCTATTATTGATCGCGATTGTATTATCAGTGACCTACGGAACCAAATCCGTAGGTCTGTCTGATATCATCGATGCGGTACTGTCACGTAACACGTCAGCATATAATGTCAATGTCGTCCGGGCACGAATTCCGAGAACGCTCTTTGGACTGATTGCCGGTGCATCTCTTGGGATCTCCGGACTACTCATGCAATCCATCACCAAGAACCCAATCGCGGACCCCAGTATTTTAGGCGTCAATACCGGTGCGGCATTATTCATTGTGACCGGTATTGCCTTTTTTCACATTCAGTCCAAACCGGCTTACATCGGACTGTCCTTTGTCGGCGCCATGCTGACTACAGGATTTGTCTATAAACTTGCCAGTCTTGGTTATGGCGGACCTTCTCCGATCAAGCTGGCGATCTCCGGTGCAGCGACCAGCACCGCACTCTCTTCGATCATCAGTCTGATCGTCATGCCGGATTCCAGTGTCATGACCACGTATCGGTTCTGGCAGGTAGGAAGTATCGGCGGTGCATCCAACGAAGATATCCTATGGATCCTGCCGTTCTTTATCCTTGCACTGATCGTGAGCCTGTCTCTTTCCGATCAGCTCAACACACTGTTGCTCTCTGAGGAGACTTCGATCTCCCTTGGATTACATGTGAACCGCACCAAAGCACTCGCTGCGCTTTGCGGCGTGATCCTCTGTGCGACCACCACCGCCATGGCGGGTCCCATCAGTTTTGTCGGCCTCATGGTTCCTCATGTGATCCGCATGCTGATCGGTAGCAATCATTTCCCGCTCATCCTGTTAAGCGGAATTTACGGGAGCAGTGTACTGTTACTTTCGGATATTCTGGGCCGTATTTTCGGGCGCCCCGGGGAACTGGAATCCGGTATTATGACCGCACTCATCGGTGCCCCCGTTTTTATCCTGATCATCAGAAGGGCCAAGGTAGCAAGCTTATGACAACGGAACCCTCTATTTTCATCGGCATCCAAAAAAGAAGAAGACAATACGTCTCCACCCTTTGTCTCCTTCTGCTGGTCCTATGTGCCCTCGCCTGTCTGAATCTGACCATTGGCGAGAAAAACTACAGTATCTATCAGGTTCTGCATGTCCTTACGGGTACCAGTCAGGAAGGAGCCTACCTTATTACCAGGCTTCGCCTTCCGCGAACGCTTGCCGCGATCCTCTCCGGGATCGCATTTGGCGTTGCCGGTAATATTTTTCAAACCCTCCTTCGAAATCCTCTGGCAAGCCCTGATATCATTGGCGTATCCACCGGATCTACGGTTGCTGCTGTATATTGCATTTTGTTCTTAAATCTGAGTCGCGGTATCGTTTCTGTGATTTCGGTATTTGCCGGCATTCTGGTTGCCTTTTGTATTTACAGGATTTCCTACACGGATCGTTTTTCCGCAAATAGACTGATCCTGGTCGGGATCGGCATGCAGGCATTTTTTAATGCCCTGATCAACTGGATGATCTTAAAGGCTGCGGAATATGATGTTCCAACCGCCATGCGCTGGATGACTGGAAATTTAAATGGTATCGTCACAGACTCCCTGCCGCTTCTGTTTCTGGTGGTCATCTTCTCTCTGACCTGTATCCTATTGCTCAGACACGGTATGCAGTCGCTAACCCTTGGAGATGAGTATGCCATAATCCTCGGTGTTCGTGTCCGGATTGTCCGGGCCGCACTGATCCTTTGCTCCGTAATGCTCATCGCCTTTGCTACCGCGATCACCGGTCCGATTTCATCCATTGCCTTTTTATCCGGTCCGATCGCTACCAAAATTTGCGGAAAAAGCCAGGCAAATATTCTCTCCTCTGCTCTGGTCGGTGCACTTTTGGTCCTGGGCGGAGACTTTATCGGACAGAACCTGTTATTCACCCGATATCCCGTTGGTGTGATCACCGGACTTTTGGGCGCACCCTATTTAATCTATCTGCTCATACAGAATCAAAAAGGAGGCCGCATCTAATGCAACAGAATCACCACCTTATTGCGGATCATTTAAGTGCCGGCTACGGTGAGAAAACGATCTTAAACGACGTAACACTTCATATTCCTCACCAAAAGATCAGCGTGATCCTCGGCTCCAACGGAAGCGGTAAATCCACGCTGTTAAAGACATTCTGCAGATTGCTCTCTCCTACCGAGGGCAATATTATGCTGGATGGGAAAAGTCTGCCTACCATGAAATCCAAAGACATTGCAAGGACCATCGGCCTGCTTCCGCAATCGTCCGTTGCGCCGGAAGGGATCAAAGTCGCCGAACTGGTATCGCGAGGACGCTTCCCTTACCGGAAGTTTATGTCCCCCCTGACAAGCGAAGACTATGCTGCGATCGAGGAAGCCATGGCTGCCATGGAGATCACGGATCTGGCAGATCGCAGTATCGAAGAGCTCTCCGGGGGACAGAGACAGCGTGTTTTTATCGCGCTTGCACTGGCACAGCAAACCGATATCCTGTTTTTGGATGAGCCTACCACCTATCTGGATATTGCGTATCAGATCGAGATTCTGGATCTGCTAAAAGAATTAAACCACTGCAAACACACCACCATTGTGATGGTCCTGCATGATATTAATCTTTCCTCCAAATATGCGGACTATATTTTTGCAATGAAAAACGGACATTTGATCAAGGAAGGTACCCCGGAAGAAATCATCACCGCCGATACCATCCATGATATTTACGGTATCAACAGTCTTGTGATCCCGGATCCTCTCTCAAAAAGTCCGTTTGTGATCCCCATCAGCTCTCACGATGCTGCAAAAGGGATTTCTTAAGTTGTCCCGGTGTCACTCCACACCAATTCTTAAATGCACTGTAAAAGGCAGATTGGCTATGATAGCCGACTGCCTTTGAAATGTCTTCAAAGCTTGTCTTTCCTTCCTGAATGAGCCAGACGGCCTTGCTCATTCTCACATTGTTCTGAAAATCCCAAATCGTTTGTTTAAATAATTCCAAAAATCCGTATTTCAGTTTTTGTTCACTGATCTTCACTTCATTTGCCAGCACCGGGATCGTCTTAAAATCATTCGCATTATCCAAAATGATCTCACGTACTTTTTTGATCTTGGTCAGATCACTGTCCGACAACCGGATTTCCCGCATACCGGCCATGACGATTCGCCCCGAAGGCGATGTATCTACCATAAATAACTTCTGATTTGCCGGATGGATCATAAAGGCCACCATCTCAAGTGCACAGGAAAAGAGCACTTCTTTGGTCAGATATCGATTTCGGATATAGCCATCGATC
>JAILPR010000112.1 GCA_024699355.1 Lachnospiraceae bacterium | reverse complement strand
GCACTGACTGCAAAGAAATATGCCAAGGCAAAGTTAACGCTCATATAACTGTAGGTGATTGCTTCACAAACCACCGGATTGGCAATTGTTGCAAAGATCAAGAGATACGCATAAACCGTATGTTTTAATTGGAACTTGTCGATCACAACATAATCTGCAATTCCGAGTAGCAAAAATACCAGCACAGAATTCCAGGCACTGCTGACCAAACCAAACCTTGCCCGGTCGGCATATCGCTGCAATCCTCTACCGAGTGAAATTTCCCAATCTCCTGCAATGAAATTGGAAGGATGCCAGATTCCATCCAGGTGATTTACCAGATCATTGGACATCAGTGAAAAATAGGCGATCACGCCCGCCAATACGGCAAATACCACGTAGGATAAGGATGCTTTCATCCATGTGTACAGTTGTGTCTGTTGCTTGTTCAATGGTTTTCCTCACATCAAGTTCTATGTCTTCATTCCTGCGTCTGATTCCCTGTCTCTTATTCCGATCGACGCAAGATATATCTGCGGAAGCGGGATTTCCACTTGCGGATCTCCCCCTCCCGGAAATTGGCCTTTTCATACGCCAGGTCTCTTTGGATCAACGTTGGATGTACCAACGGGAACTCCAACGTTCCAACCGGCCAACGCGTGATCTCATCCTCCTGACTGTAATGCGTCGCATCTGCCCCGGTGCCAATATTTCGTATCAAATTTATTTTCGGTGATATTCCTACCTTATGGTAATAAAACATATATAGCAAAAACTCTGCATCCCATGGAAAATCCTGTTCAGTTGCATAACGGTCCCATTGGACCATAAACGATTTTTGTGCTTTACGGTTTAACGCATATCTCCACTCTTTCGACTCACGTACATCCTTCCATTGAATCATATGAGTTCGATACTCTCTCCAAACACTTCCCCATGTTGCCCATCCCCAGGTCGCTGTTCTTGCCGTAAAAATGTAGCTGGTCCTCGGTACATAATGTGTCCGAAAACTTCCTCCAATGAGCGCAATCTCCGGATTGTCACGATACCGCTCCAGCATCTCCTGTGCAAACGGGAAAAAGCTCAGATCCGGAATACAGTCATCTTCCAAAATAACGGCTTCCTGCGCCTCTGCAAATACGGCATCCAGGCCGCTGGAAATTCGCGGGTCGCAGCGCATATTGTGCTCTGCATAAATGTGCACCTGATGCTCCGGTTTGACAGCTGCTTCCATGATTTCTCTGGTCTCACGCACCAGTGCATCTTCTCCCGGATGGTCTTCCCTTGCACCATCGGAGATGATATAGAGTCTCTCCGGCTGCACCTGCCGGATGACTTCCGCAAGCTTCTTTGCCACTTCCGGACGGTTAAAAATGATCACCGCGATCGGTACCGAATAGTATGTAGTTGTCTGTGTTTTTGTTTCCTCGTTCATCATCTTGATTATATCATATCGCTTGTATCTTTCCTCCGCCATCCGTATAATGAACTCATCAAAATCATCGGGGTGATATCAATGCGGATCTGGGCCAGAGAATTTAAAAACAACCATATGCTACGCGACGTCGTTATCATCCGTGAGGAAGAAGATACCCGCACGCACAAAGTCTTTGCTGCGCTGGATGAAGTCTGTCATGCGCTCGATCTCTCTCGCCCGGTATGGCTTAGCAACAACATCTCCGAATTCCAATTACATAAAAAAACCCGATTCCGTCAGGATAGTTTCATCGACGAAATCGAGTTTGATTATTTGGAATTTCAGATTCTTGAAGAGTAAAGATCCTTAGTCTTCATAGCCGTTCGGATTATTGCTCTGCCATCTCCAGCTGTCTTCGCACATCTCTTTCATATCACGCTCTGCAACCCAGCCAAGTTCAGCCTTTGCTTTTGCAGGATCTGCATAACAGGTTGCGATATCGCCTGCACGACGCTCTTTGATGACATACGGGATCTTCACGCCCGTTGCCGCTTCAAAGTTTTTCACGACATCCAATACGGAATAGCCATGACCGGTGCCCAGGTTATAAATGCACAGACCGGCTTTTTCTTTGATCTTCTGCAGTGCTTTTACATGACCGATCGCCAGGTCTACGACATGGATATAATCTCTGACGCCCGTACCGTCCGGCGTATCATAGTCATCACCGTAGACGCTCAGCTGCGGCAGTTTGCCGACAGCAACCTGTGTGATATATGGCATCAGGTTGTTCGGGATCCCGTTCGGATTCTCACCGATCATACCGCTCTTATGCGCACCGATCGGATTAAAGTAACGAAGCAGCAGTACGTTCCATTCCGGATCTGCCTTCTGCATATCCATCAGGATCTGCTCCAGCATGGACTTGGTCCAACCGTACGGATTGGTGCACTGTCCCTTCGGGCACTGCTCGGTGATCGGGATCACTGCCGGATCACCGTATACCGTTGCC
>JAILPR010000034.1 GCA_024699355.1 Lachnospiraceae bacterium | reverse complement strand
TCTGTTCTTATCATTCTTGATCACCTGCAGCTGACATCCCGGCGTCAGACCGATGGATGTGATGCGGCTGATAAAACGGTGATCGCCGTTCAGGTTCGATACGACCGCACGCTTTGTTTCCGATAGTTCACCCAGTTTCATTAGTATCTTTCCTCCTTACACTCTTTCCCGGTACCCTGTGAAGCCGCCGATATTCCAGCGGAGAACTCCCCGTTGCCGCTTTAAAGACCGCACCGAATTTGCCCTGATGCTCGTAGCCGCACAGTAGTGAGATCGTGCCGATGCTCTCAGAACTTTCGATCAACAGTTCTTTGGCTTTTTCGATCCGTTTCTCTTTCATATACTGCGAAACCGGTCTGCCATACACAGAGACAAAGTATTTCTTAAATGCCGAAACACTGACGCCGAAATGCTCAGCCACCTGCTCCACCGTCACCCTGCAGCCCAGATCGGCTGTCAGTTCCGCTTCCGCATCCGTCACGATCTTGCGCTGCCCTTTGGTCACAGCGGTCTCATCATGGAGGATCGTCGCTTCCCCGTGCATGAGATGATAGATCAGCGAAATGATCGCAAGCCGCAGGTCATAGACGATCCGCGGATGCGTCTTCTCCCCGCTGCCGATCCTGCAAAGGATCTCAAAGAGCTTTTCTTCTTCCTGCAACGCTGCCGTACTGACTCTGGCAAGCAAGTTCCCCTGCCTCTTGAGTTTCATCAGATCCTGACTTGTCACCCCCAGATCGGCAAACGCCTTGGGAAGATTTTCTTTGAGCACGTTCATATCGCAGACCAGTTCAATGCCCTCATAAACACCACCCGGGTAATAATACTCCGGACGCGGTGCCATCGCGCTGACATTTAGGATGCCCGGCGACATATACACGTAGTTGCCCTGCGCCAGTTCGACCTCGCATCTGCCTTTATGGCAAATGTTTAAGAGCAGACAGTCATATTTGGCAAACGCATTGGGCTGATCGGATAAGCGCGCGCGGTGGATCGCATTGGCCCATAGGTAGATCCCTTCCCACAACTGGATCATATAGACATTGCTATGCTCTCCCAGTGCCAGCTTACACACCGTACGCTCCTCCACGGTCGAAGGTTCCATCATCTGTTCCCATGCCGTTGTTGTCTGCTTTGTCACTCCGCGCTCCTTTGCGTTTGTCCTCTTTCACGTTAGTACCAACTAACTATTATACAAAGAAAAGAACGGCACGCAATACCCGTCCGTTCTTTTTTGCTCCATTTGGTTTTTATTTTCTCTTTTCGTTCATCAGACGCCACAATTCATCATCCGTCAGGTGTTTCTTTGTCCGCAGGATCAGCAACACACGGTCACCGCCCGCATCTTCCTGAAACATTCTCTGCCACTTGTAGAAATGCGGTCCATCCGCACGAATGCGCAAAAAGGACATCAGGCCCTTTAGTACGAAGCCGGATTGTCTGATATCCGCCTCGCAGTCATTGGCAAAAAATCCCACAAAGACCCCATGTTCGTGGCTGCGCATCATTTCATAGCCCGTCTGGAATGCCTGCATGGCAAGTCCTGCTTCATAAAACGCTTCCAGCGGATCCTCGATCTGTAGCAACGCTTTGCAGCTATGGTAAGCACCCAGATAACTGTAATAGAGGTACTCCACCTGCCAAATCAGGGTATCTTCTGCCTGCAGCCTGCTCTCTAACGGCAATTCCTTTTCGACTTCTCTGCATCGGGATAGATATGCTCCATATTGCGCTGTGGCCGGCTCGATCACCTTGAAAAATGCTTCTGTCTGCTCCCGCAGCATCGGCTTATCCGCAAACCATTTCCAGTCTGCTGCCGCCCGGGTCTCTTCCGGATGTACGGGATCGCAGGATGCGATCAGTCCACTGACCAGAACACGAGCCCCATGGTTGGCAAATTGCTCGCCGGCATGATCATCCTCATTCGGCCCGTAAACAGGACTATACGTCGGCCACAAACGGTATAGCGTTTGCAGCTTTTGACCGGCGTCATCTCCATAGTAACAACGGCAATACGCTTCGGTAAACCGATCTGTTTTTTCACCTCTCCAGATCCGTGCGATCAGATCCAGATAATACGCGTGCGGCTTGACATTGGAACAGTTGATGATCCA
>JAILPR010000022.1 GCA_024699355.1 Lachnospiraceae bacterium | reverse complement strand
CCGATGCCGCGAAAGACCAGCTCTTCCCCGATCGGAAAGAGCAGTCCGTAATAGAGCAGTCCCTGCCAAAGCGGAACCGCATAAAGGCTTTCCTGCGCACGCTGATATCCGGCATCCAGTTGCGGGAGCTGAAAGAGACTTGCCAGTCCATTGAGCAGCAGCGAGGATGCACAGCCGAGCAATACGAGATACAACAGCGATCGCATCCGGAGCATTCCGGGTGCCCCGGTTCCCTGCGAATACTCCTTAGACAATGTCGATCTCCTTCCCCAGGCGGAACGAATAGAGCACCTTTCGCACCACCTGCTTTCCGGTGATCTTCTCAAGCGCTTCCGCATAATAGTCCATCTGCACGCGATAGCGCTCGATCAGCTCTTCCGGACGCTCCACGCGATCCGTTTTATAGTCTGCAAGGACCAGATTTCCATCCGCATCCTCATAATAGACATCGATGATACCCTGCACGAGCACGGTCTCTTTGGAGGGATAGTCTGCCTGCAGGCGATTGGCCGGAATACTCATGACAAACGGCTGCTCACGATGCAGTGTTCCGGCTTCTTCCGCCAGCTGCATGCCGCTCGCCAGCTTCGTTCCCAAAAACGCTTCCACCTGATCAAGGTTTACCGCCTGCGCAAATTCATGGCTCAGTGTACCGGCTGCTTCAAATGCAGCCCGCTGTGCGGTAAGTCCCGTGCGGCTTACATCCCCGCAGAGGTTCACAAGTTCCATGAAGCGATGCATCGCACTACCGCGCAGGGTTCCTGTCACCTGCGCCTTCTCCTGCAGGAAACGCGGCAGGATCGGACGGATCTCTTCGGTTTCAAACAGTGGCTTTCCCGCTTCTTCGAGGCTGTGTTCCAACAGTTTTTCCATACCGGCCATCTTTAACTCTGATACCGTTGTCTTGGCATAAAGACTACTGAGCAATGCATTCGGATAATGATACTCCATGCGCGCTCTGAGGGCTTCTTCCGCCTGTGCATTGACCGGTGTGGTCTCGATCTGTCGAAGGAAGGTGCCGGCATCCGTCACAATCTGCGCTGCTTCTTTTAAAGCCTGTTCCGCTTTCGAAACCGGTCCATCGATGCGGACTTTGGCATGCATCGGGATCAGGCGCTGCGGTGACATCAACCCGAAGTTTTCCCGGATCTCTTCAAATGCAGTCGTTCTTGCAAATGCCGCACCGACCCAGTCCAAAAGCGTCGAACTCGCGATCAGAAACGAGAAAGGTAACAGATGTTCTGAATAGATGCCGATTTGCGACATGTCCGTCACAAACTTCGCAGAATCCTTGACCAGGCCTGTAATGATCAGTTTTTCCTTGGCTCTGGTAAAGGCGACATAGAGCACGCGAAGCTCTTCTGCCATGGTATCCAGCTTCAATTTGCTTTGCAGGATTTCCTTCCTCAGCGTCGAGTACTTCACACGTGCCCGCGGATCGACCTGATCCATGGCAACCCCCAGGTCCATGTCGGTCCGGATCACGCCGGTGCTGTTCTTTGCGTTGACAATGGCGCGATTGAGTCCCGAAACAAAGCAGACCGGGAACTCCAGACCCTTACTTTTATGAATCGTCATGATACGCACCACATTGGCATTCTCATCCAATGTAGATGCTTCGCCGTCATCGACCTCATACTTCTCCAGCTGATCGATATAACGGACAAAGTGATACAGTCCGTGAAAACTGGTCTGTTCAAAGACCGCTGCTTTTTGAAGTAGCATCAGGACGTTGGCTCTGCGCTGCTCGCCTCCCGGCAGTGCCGAAACATATTCGATATAATGCGTTGCATTCATCAACCGGGACAAAAATTCACTGACCGGAAGATAGCTCTTTTTGGCACGCAGATCCGAGAGCCACGAAAGAAAGGCCTCACATTTCTGCTGCAGAGCGATCTCGTCATCATACGACTTCAGGCTCTCATAGAGTTTTTCCCGTGGTTTTGCGCCGCTCCTGATCTTTGCCAGTTCTTCATCGGTAAACTTGCCGAATACAGACTTTAACACGCCAAACAGCGGCAGATCCTGTTGCGGATTATCCACGATCCGGAGCAATTCCATCAGGATGCGGATCTCCGATGTCCGGAAATACCCCGCGCTTGCATTGATATAGCACGGGATTCCGCGCGCTTCCAGCACTTCTTTCATTTCCGGTGCCACCGATGCCGCACTCCGCAACAGGATCACGATATCGCTGTAACGCACCTTACGTAATTGTCCCGTTTCTTTGTCGGTCACATGCAGATCCCCGTGGATCATTCCTTGAATCCGTTCTGCGATCAGTTCCGCTTCCTGCGCCGCTTTGCTGCGATCATCCTCTGCCTGCTCCCGGATCAGCAGTTCCGTTGTCAATTCTTCCGGGTCCGGATTGTCGGGATAAGTCGCCCCCCGGTAGAGCGCAGCCGCATCATCATAAGCGATGCCGCCCAGTGCCTCCCCCATCAGCTGGCGAAAGATCTCATTGACACTGTCGATGACCTCGGCACGACTACGAAAATTCTGATGCAGATCGATCCGGCGATCAGGTCCTGCGGTGGTCGAGAACCTGTGATATTTCTCCATAAACAGCTCCGGCCTTGCCAAACGGAAACGGTAAATGCTCTGCTTGACATCGCCCACCATAAAGAGGTTATCCTCCCGTGCGATCGAGGTCACCAGTGCCTCCTGTACCAGGTTGCTGTCCTGATATTCATCGATCATGATCTCCGTAAAATAGTCCCGGTAATCCAGTGCCGTATCGGTCGGCAGGATCTGATCGCCTTCCTTTTTGCAAAGGATCTGCAGCGCCAGATGCTCCATATCGCTAAAATCGATGATGTTCCGGCTGCGCTTTGCCGCCGCGATCTTTTCGGTAAACTCGATCGTCAGGGAAAGAAGCGCCCTCGAGACCGGCGCCACCGCCTTGCACTGGCGCAGGATCCCGTCTTCGTTTAAGCCAAAGTACTTCTCTACGATCGCCTTATGCTGCTTTTTCACCGCATCCCATAAGTTCTTGACCATCTCCCGCTTTGCCGGAGAGATCGCATCATCTTTCTTGCTCGGGAGACGGTTAAAGGTAACCGCAGTCGCCGCATCCCGGAGTGCGCTAAAACTGTGCTGTCCGATGCAGGATTCCAGGTCATTTTTGGCTTCTTCGATGACCTCGTCATAGACATACGGACCATCCGGCTCTCTGCACATCGCAAGTGCGGTTTCCAGCTGGTCTACCAGCTCCGGAAAAAGCTTGTCAAAGTAATTAAGTCCAAACTTAATAATATCACTCTTTGCCAGTTCATCGGCGTTTGCGACCTCATCATCGCTCTGATGCAACCTCAGCCACTCTTCCGGCCACGGATAGCTCATCGCATAGTGATACAAATCCAGCACCGCTTCTTCCAGTTCGGTCTCTTTCTTTCCGGTGCAGTAGCATTCCACCAGGTGCAAAAAGGACTCTTCCCCTGCCGCAAAATGCTCCTCCAGCAGTTCCTGCAGGATATCCTGCTTTAAAAGCTTCATCTCACCTTCATCCGCAACCCGAAACGAAGGATCCAACCCGATTTCCTGAAAATGATTGCGTAGAAGATATAAACAGAAGCTGTCGATCGTCGTGATCTGCGCATGATGGATCAGCGTGGCCTGTCGCTGCAGGTGCACATTGTCCGGTGTCTCCTTCAGTTTCTCCATGATGGCTTTTTCGATCCGCTCGCGCATCTCTGCCGCCGCTGCATTGGTAAAGGTCACGACCAGGAGCCGGTCGATCTCCGCAGGCTCGTCTTCCCTGCAGATCATTTGGATGATACGCTCTACCAGTACCGCAGTCTTACCGGATCCGGCAGCCGCCGCAACCAGAATATTCTCATGATGTGTATCGATGACACGCTGTTGATCAGGTGTGAAATTCATGCTTCTTCCTCACGTAGTTTCTGTAAAAAGAGTTCTCTGTCCTCTTTTGATAACGTCCGTTTTTGATATCCCGGAATCTTTGCATCATACCCGCAGATTGCCTGATACGGGCAATATTTGCAGGCATCCGACTTCTCCGCTTCATACGGATCATGCGGGATCTTTCCGCTCATGATCTCCTCAGACAGTTTCCGGATCATCCGATCGTTATAAGACATCATCAGGCGCAGATCGTGCTCTTTGATCAGCAGATCATTCTGATACCAGGAGCCGTCTTTCTTGCGTCGAAGCGGCAGTACCTTACCGGCCTCTGTCAGATCATGTTCGTAGTGCTGCAGGCTCTCCGGTGCTTCATTGACCAGTCCGTTCAACCGCAGCTGTGCACAGATCTCCTCTGACAGATCTCCTGCTTCTTCTCCTGCTTTCCCGTTTAGCATCGGATCATCCAGGTGATAGTACAGAACGCCTGCCGGTATCGTATTCTCGTGATTTGTCTCATGCTGCATCGCCGCCTGCAGATAGGTCAGCAGCTGAATCTGCAGCCCGTTGGCAAACAGCGTGGTGTCAAAGGCTTTATTGCCGGACTTATAATCCACAACGCTCAAATACCCGTCCGCATCGCCTCCGGCACGGTCCAGCCTGTCGATCTTCCCGCGAAACTCCATGTGCGGATTGGTGATCTTAAACGGCAGTTCAAATGCCACAGGCTCGAAATCCCCCTGCCGGAACTGGAACTGCAGCGTCTCGATCGTCCGATTTAAGATCCTTTCCATGCGGCGCACCACGTAATTGCTCCGTGCCGTATCATACAGGATCCCATTCCCGTATCCTGCGGACTGTTGCTCGATCAGGGTATGTACGATCTCTTTGCCTTCCGCCAGCGGGAAATCGCGGAACTGATAGCCTCTCTTTCCGATCTCTTTGGCAAATTCCGCCAGTACCTCATGAAACAGCGTCCCCATATCTGCCGCTTCAAAGCGAAAATCCTCCCGCTCTCGCAGTTTCATCCCATACTTCAAAAAATGGGCATAGCCACAGGACGCATACTCTTCCAGTCTCGTCACAGAGCCCTGCGGATGTTCGCCGTAAAGTGCCGAAGCCAGTTTGGCATCGAGCGGCAGCTCCCGGTAGCGGATAAATGCTGCTTCCAGCAGATCTTTGATCTCACGCTCCTCCCTGCTTCCCCGAAGGGCTTTGAGCAAGAGTGCGACCTCCTGCTGCTCTTTTTCGCTCCAGGAGCCTTCCGCTGCCCGGCGCAGTCCATCCGCCAGCAGTTGCTCGCTGTCGGCACGGTTTTCCACCCGGTAGAGCTCATCGATCTCTTCCGGATGCACGACTTCCATCTGCGGAAAGAGGCCTTTCATGGTATCCACCAGATAGGCCGGTCTCAGTGCCTTTCCGTCATTTCCGCTTCTGACCCAGGATACATAGAGCAAATCGGAAGGTTTGGTCATATTCATATATAAATAGAGACGCTGGATATACATCTGCGCGCGCGGCGATGGGGCAAGTTCCCACGCCGACTGCTCCAGATAATCCCGGTCGATATCCGAGATGATGCCGCCTTTATCGGTTCGTTTGGGGATATTGCCGTCATTGACGCCGACAAAGAAGAGGACCCTGGTATTGCCCAGACGCGTTCTCTCAATGTCTCCGACGACCACACGGTCGATACTGCCCGGAATATTACCGACTTCCATCTCTGAAAATCCCGCATCCAGCAGATCCGCAAATTCCCGATCATCCAACGGCTGATCTCCGAGCAGTTCATCGATCTGGGAAAACAGTTCCATGATGTAAGGATAGATCTGGCGGTATTCTCTGGCGCGGATCAAATCTCCTGCCGCTTCCAGTTCTTCGCTCAAAGCCTGCAGTTTTTCCTGCACACTCTCTGCCACCACAATATCATAAAGGACACGTGTTCTTTGCGATGCACTCGCCATTTTGGGGAGATTTAAGAGGGGTTCCAAAAGGTCCATTAGAGAACGCCTGATTGCATTAAATGCTGCAAGCGTCTGCATCGCTTCCTCCTTGTCCGAAGCTGCCGGAAGATAGTCAAACATACGGCTCCAGCGGCTTTTTCCGCGGATACCGCAGGCTCTGAGATAATTATCCAGTGCATCTATTCTGTCCAACGGCCACTGCGGGATCCCGCTGCGCAGATAATGATTGACGCTGTCAAAAGAGAAGTCCTGCTCCCGCAGACGAAGCAGGCTCCTGATCAATTCAACAAACGGATTGAGCATGATCCCGTTGGTCTGATCGATAAAACAGGGGATCTCTAGCTTTTCAAATTCTGCTTTCACGTGTGATGCATAGCCTTCGAGATTTCCGCAGACCACTGCAATATCCCGATAGTCATACCCTCTGGTCCGTACCAGTTTTTTGATCTCTCTGGCACAATGCCGCACCTCTTCTCTCGGCATCGAAAGCTCATGAAACATGATCTTTTCCAATTTCTTCGGATATGTCTTTACGGGATAGCGAAACAGTGCCTGCTCCAGATGTCCCAGTTCCGGATTCTGTGCAAAACGATGCACCGTACCGTCCAGCACGATATCATTCCCGTGTGCGATCCCGACTGCTTCCGCGCGTTTCATCAGCGACTGCACGGTTTTAGACGTCAGATAAAAAAGCGCCTGCTCCTCACCTGCCGTAAACGGATCCTCACGATGGTCCGTGGTCAATGTAAAGTACACATCCTTTGCCGTTAACAGCAGTTCCTGCACGACATCGAGCTGCACCGGTGTAAAGCCTGTAAAGCCGTCAAATGCGATGATCGCATCCCGCAGTTTTTCCGATTTACCGATCTGTCCTGCCAGTACCTGGAGCGATTCTTCAGTGGTGATATAGTGATCCTTGATATAATCTTCAAATCCTTCATACAGTAAGGCAAGATCCTTTAGTTTCCCGCTTAAGGTACTCCGTTTCCCGGTATCTTCCACCATCTTTTTGACATCCGCCACCCCGATGCCGTACTGCATAAATTCCGACAACGCAGACTTCACCTCATGGATATAGCCCGGTCTGTGGAGCCTGGATGCGAGAACACCCAGTTTTCCCTCTTCCTGCAGGCGCTGTGCGATCACACGCAGGATCAGGTTCTTACCGGTATCATCAAGCACCGGGATATCTGCCCCGCCTGTCTCTTCAAACACACGGTAGGAGAGCCGTCCAAAGCTCAGGATATCAATGTTTAAGATTCCCCCGTTTGGGCTTCTCTTTACCAGTTCCTGCTGTGTTAAGAGCGTATACTGATCCGGCACGATCAGATAGTATTTCTGCGCAGGGTTCTCCTGTGCGCCTTTTAAAAACCGCTCCTGCAGATATGTACTTTTACCGGATCCGGAAGGACCGAAAATAAAGGATAATGCCATGTGATTTCTCCCATCAAAAAAGTGCCTATTTCATTCTACCATGAAATAGGCACCCCTTGATTCAACTCGTTGTTTAATTTTCGTCGTCCGCATCGTCGAAGAACTCTTCCACCTGATCCTTCACCTGCTCAGCGGTTTCCTTGGCTTCATTGCCAAACAGATCTACGGTATCATCCGCTTTTTCAGCAACATCTTTTGCGAGATCCGCTGCAGCGTCCATGGCATTTGCAGCAGTCTCTTTCACATTGCTGTAAAAGTTATCCTCATCCTTCGCGGTCAGAGACTCTTTTGCTTCCTGAAAGATCGCCTTTGCGCCTTCAAACGCAACCTGTGCGACTTCCTTTGCTTCGCCTGCGGCTTTGATCACCGTCTGCTGTACCTTCTCCGGTGTCAGTGTCACATAGCTGCGCTCTGTCACATCATCGTCTAAGTCTTCCTCCGCAAAGTCATCAAAATCATCGTCTTCTTCGCTCTGACGTGCGAACTGATAGTTCTGCTCTTTTAAATAATAATAAGCTGCAGCACCTGCTGCACCCGCAACTGCGGAGAAGAATAAAAATTTCCCGAATTTAGCCATAATCACCCTCCGTAACGTCTTTTCTTCATCCATTGCTCATTCATGCGGAGCAACGTTTCTTTCTCCGTTCCCACGCATGAGCCTTGTATATATCATAATATCTTTCGCCGCAAAAGAAAAGACTTCTTTTTTGACTTGCTCAGTACCATTTTACTGTGCTATGATTGTTTTACGTACATTTTTCGGGGGTATCAACCATGAATGACAAGTTTTTTGACCTGAAGAAGGAGAAGCAGGACCGCATCATCAATGCGGCGCTTTCCGTGTTTGCCGACTACGGATATCGCTTTGCGAGCACCGATGATATCGTTCGCGAGGCGCACATCAGTAAGGGCTTATTATTCCACTATTTCGAATCCAAGCTCGGTTTATATACGTTTTTATATGACTACAGCGTCCGCTATTTCTTTATGGAACTGGACGGTGCCGTCAATCCCAAGGAAATGAATCTGTTTACCCTGTACCGTCAGTTGGAACTGGCCAAACTGCAGGTTTTAAAGATCCATCCGTATCTGCTTGCCTTCCTTGACAAAGCAGACTATGAGAATGTCTCCGAGGCACGTCTTGCCATCGAAGAGCGCCAGAATGAATATCATGCGACGCTGGAAAAGATCGCACTGCAGCCGAACATGCATCAGTTCCTGCCCGGTGTGGAGGGCGAAAAGGTACAGACGATCCTGCGTCTGACCCTGCGCGATCTGATGCTGCATCATCTTCGCGAGCACTCTTTCAACGCGGAAATGCTTTACGAAGAATCCATGAACTATATTTCGCTCCTGCAGCACCTTGGCAGCGAAGCAATGTAGCACATCGGCATCGCATCACCTTGGCAGCGAGGCAATGTAGCATGCAGTCACATCCCTGAAATCAAATACGGCGGTGTACCTTTGGGTACACCGCCGTTTCGTTTGTTGATCCTTTATGCTTTCTTGGTAAATTCATCACGCAGATCTCTTGCACGATCCTTCATACGGCTGTTTGCCGAAGAAGAGGTCAGGATGGAAGAGATCAGTCTCGATGCCAGATCTTTCTGACCAAAGCGAACTGCCAGCACTGCTGTCAACAGATCGACCGTGGTCTCGTCCATACCGGCCATCGGATATTCTTCCTTGGTCGATGCGGTCACAAAGCCGTCCAATGCATTCTTTAAGAATTCATTTTCCTGCGCTTCCAGCGCTTTCTTCTTTTCCGCATAATCCGGTGCTGCCTGGTCTAAGCTCTCTGCATGTCCACGCAGAAGCCATGCGGTTTTCAGACAGATATAAGCCTTCTCGGACGCCTTACCGCTCTTTACGATGGTATTGACCAGTGCCAGCTTATAACGCTCCAAGGCAACCTCATAGGAATAGGTCTCATCGGTATCCTTAAACGGATTTTTGAAGGATGCGCCGATCTTTGCCATAATGGCCTTTCTCTGTACGCTGACAAGAGAGTTGAAGTATCTCGGCAGTGCGGCATAACCGCAAGTCGTACATACCAGGATATCGTATTTCAGCGGATCGATGTTTTCATAGCGCGGACGGAAATCCTGATCCGTACCGAGAAGTCTTGCTTTCCCGGAGCGCAGCGTCTTGCACTTAAACTCCTTACCGCATACCGGACAGGTATAGGTCTTATCAAACAGGAAATCCTTCTCTTCCACCTTCGGCGGAGCTGCTTTTGCCGCAGCCTTTGCCTCCGCTTCTTTTTTCTCATCTGCAAACAGATCCATGTTTTCCAGATTGCCCAGGCCCAGAGAGCCTAATCCAGAAAGTAAATCAGCCATATTTTGCCTCCTAAACCACGAAGATCGCGGCCACTTCTAACTTCGAAATCTTTTGTCTACGTGCGCGCAGCACCCGATATACCTTCGCCGCGCGGTTCCCCGATCGCCTCTGTGCCTTCCCGCACTTAGCCCTGCTTCGGTAATACGAAGGAGCTCTTTAAGGATACGATACGGTTAAATACCGGATGCTCCGGTGTCGAATCTTTGGAATCCACACAGAAGAAACCGTTTCTGACGAACTGAAAGCTCTCCGGAGCCTTCACCCCTGCAAGGGATGCCTCCAGGGCACAGTCCTTTAATACCGTCAATGAATTCGGGTTCACATTGACAGACCCATCTTCATTATAAACGCCTTTTTCCTCATCGACAATGTTTTCGTACAGACGCACCTCTGCACGGATCGCGCTCTTTGCATCTACCCAGTGGATGGTGCCCTTGACTTTACGGCCATCCGGGCTGTTGCCGCCGCGGGATTCCGGATCATACGTGCCATGTACGGCGATGATGTTTCCGTTCTCGTCCTTGTCGCAGCCGGTGCATTTTACGAAGTAAGCATGCATCAGGCGTACTTCATTGCCCGGGAACATACGGAAATATTTCTTCGGCGGCTCTTCCATAAAGTCGTCCGCCTCGATGTAAAGCTCTTTGCTAAAGGTCAGCTCTCTGCTGCCCAGCTCCGGATTCTCCAGATTGTTCTCTGCCGTCAGGGTCTCGCTCTGACCTTCCGGATAATTATCGATGATCAGCTTGACCGGATGCAGGATTGCCATGCGGCGTGCATCCTTTGCCTTCAGATCTTCACGGATGCAGTACTCGAGCATCGCATAATCGGTCGAAGAATTGGACTTGGATACACCGCAAAGCTCCACGAATTTCTTGATGGATTCCGGAGTGAATCCACGACGGCGAAGTGCCGCGATGGAGACCAGTCTCGGATCATCCCAGCCGTCTACGATGCCGTCTTCCACCAGCTTTTTGATATATCGCTTTCCGGTTACCACATTGGTCAGATATAACTTTGCGAACTCGATCTGACGCGGCGGATTGACATATTCGCACTCTTTGACCACCCAGTCATAGAGCGGTCTGTGATCCTCGAATTCCAGTGTACAGATGGAGTGTGTGATCTTCTCTTCCGCATCCTCGATCGGATGAGCAAAGTCGTACATCGGATAAATGCACCACTTATCCCCGGTGTTCTGATGTGACATATGTGCCACACGATAGATGATCGGATCTCTCATGTTGATGTTCGGCGAAGCCATATCGATCCTGGCACGCAGCGTCTTTTCACCGTCCGCATATTTGCCTTCCTTCATCTCTTCGAACAGACGCAGATTCTCTTCCACGCTGCGGTTTCTCGACGGATCCTCTTTGCCCGGCTCTGTCAGCGTACCGCGATATTCACGCATCTGCTCTGCCGTCAGGTCGGAAACATACGCCTTGCCCTTCTTAATCAGCTTTACGGCATTCTCGTACATCTGATCAAAATAGTTCGACGCAAAGAACAGGCGATCCTCAAAATCTGCGCCCAGCCACTTCACGTCAGCCTTGATCGCTTCGACAAACTCGCTCTTTTCCTTGGTCGGATTCGTATCATCGAAACGCAGGTTGAACTTTCCGTTGTACTCCTGAGAAAGACCGTAGTTTAACAGAATACTTTTGGCATGACCGATGTGCAGATAGCCGTTGGGTTCGGGCGGGAAACGGGTGTGTACGTGATCATACACGCCTTCCTTTAAATCCTGGTCGATTGCGTTTTCAATAAAGTTTCTCGAGATCGGAGCCTCCTCCTCGGAAACCATCTCCTTCACTTCTTCACTCATGTTCGTTGCCTCTCAAATCTTCTTAATGGTGGAACAGGCGAATGCCGGTAAAGCTCATGACGATACCGTACTTATCGCAGGTTTCAATGACATTGTCATCACGGATCGATCCACCCGGTTGAACGATGAATTCCACACCGCTCTTATGCGCACGCTCCACATTGTCCCCAAACGGGAAGAATGCATCGGAGCCAAGGGTGACACCGGTATTACCGGCCAGCCATGCCTTCTTTTCCTCACGGGTAAATACCGGCGGCTTTACTTTAAAGAGTTTCTGCCAGGTCCCTTCTGCCAGCACATCCTCATATTCCTCACCGATGTAAACATCGATCGTATTGTCGCGGTCCGCACGGCCGATGCCGTCAACGAACTGGAGAGAGAGCACCTGCGGTGCCTGACGCAGATACCAGTTATCCGCCTTGCTGCCTGCCAGTCTCGTACAATGGATACGGGACTGCTGCCCTGCACCGATACCGATCGCCTGGCCGTCCTTGACATAGCATACGGAATTGGACTGGGTATATTTCAGGGTGATCAGCGAAATGATCATATCGCGGATCGCACCGTCTGTCAGATTTCTGTTTTTGGTCACGATGTTCTGTAAGAACTCACGATCAACCTTCAGCTCGTTTCTGCCCTGCTCGAAGGTCACACCGTACACCTGCTTGCGCTCGATCGGTGCCGGCACATAAGAAGCATCCATCTGCAGTACGCAGTAGTTGCCTTTCTTCTTTGCCTTTAAGATCTCCAGCGCATCCGCATCGTATCCCGGTGCGATGATACCGTCGGATACTTCCTTCTTGATCAGCAGTGCGGTTGCTTTATCGCAAACATCGGATAAGGAAATGAAATCACCGAAGCTGGACATTCTGTCTGCGCCACGTGCTCTTGCATAAGCATTGGCAAGCGGTGTCAGCTCGATGGACTCATCCACCCAGTAAATCTGCTTCTCCACCTCAGAAAGCGGCAGACCGACTGCTGCACCTGCGGGAGATACATGCTTAAACGACGTTGCAGCCGGCAGACCGGTTGCCGTTTTCAGCTCTTTGACCAGCTGATAACCGTTTAATGCATCCAAAAGGTTGATATATCCGGGTCTGCCGTTTAATACGGTGATCGGCAGCTCCTGACCGTCTTCCATGTAGACACGGGACGGTTTCTGATTGGGGTTACACCCATACTTCAGTTCCAGTTCTTTCATTTCTTCATTCCTCCTCTGTTACCTTATACGTTCTTATTTACGATTCTGGATTCCTCGGAATCCGCCTCAATATCTACAAAACGGACGAATAAAGAAACTTTATTCTCTTCATTTAAGCTGTTCCACACTTTCTGTGTGAATGCATCGATGTCATTATCCGTGATCTCGATGAGCTGCGGTTCGCCCTCAAAGCTCGGTAACGGATTGCCGTCACCCATATACGTGTGAATAAATCTGCCTTCTCCCGCGATCGGACGATCATAGGAGAAATGATATCTGTCACAGCACTCCGGATTGCCTTCGTTGCTCTTTAAAATGGACATCTCATAGCAGAATTTGCCGTCGTCAAAGTGCATCAGTCCGGAAATACGCGGTGTAAAGTTCGGAGCATCCGGCTCGAACTCTCTGGTGCGAAGTGCCTGCTCAAAGGTATCTCCTTCACACATCCGCTCAAAAATCGTATCTGTCTGATCACCGTTGGTCACGATAATATCCGTATTACGTACACGTACCGGTGCATAAATGATCAGGCTCGGATCACTTAATTTGGATGGGTCAAAGGCCTGTGTGCGAATGCCCTGTCCGTCCTCGACAAAAACACGGTTACGGCTGTTCTCACTTCTGCCCATGATAAAATACGCGCATACTGCTTTCTTCTGATCCGGCGTCACACCGATGATGATGCCTCTTCCCGGATAGGATGTCGCTCCGATTTCCTGCTCCATGATTACTTTCTGCATGTTCTTCTCCATTTTCTTTTACTTGATTCGTCCAGTGCTGCCTAAGATACTCGCTTCCGTGCTCGCCTCTTATTTTGCGCTGTCAATGTACTTTGCTTCAAATGCCTCTTTGGTCAGTGGCATATCAAAATAATACCCCTGGATCATTCGGACATTCAGCCCCTCAAGTGCCTCGTACTGCCGCCCGGTCTCGATGCCCTCCACGCATACCTGCATGCCGAGTGTTGCCGCAAGCTGCGTCACCATTCGGATAAAGGCCTGCGGATAACTGTCCGCAGCCAGGTCTTTTACGAAGCTTTGATCAACCTTAATGACATCAAGCGGCATCTCTCTGATATGGCTCAGGGACGAATACCCGGTACCAAAGTCATCCAGCGCGATACGGGCGCCCATTCCTTTGATACTGCCGAGTACGTCCTTCATACGACGCATATCGTTGATTGCCAGGTTCTCCGTCACTTCCAGTGTCAGATTATGCGGATTGACGCCGGTCTTTTGGATCGCCCGCTCAATGATCGTCACGATATCCGGTTGCAGCAGCTGCACAACCGAGAGATTCACATTGACCTTATAATTCGGAAATCCGGCATCATTCCATGCCTTGCAGGTCGCGCAGGCCTGCTCTAACACATAGGAACCGATCGGATTGATCAAACCAAGATACTCTGCCAGCGGGATAAAGTCCGCAGGCGAGATGAAGCCCATTTCCGCACTGTCCCAACGGACCAGTGCTTCCGCACCGCAGCAGACACCTTCGCCGCCCGATACGTCCATGATCGGCTGATAATATACTTCAAACTCATCACAGCCATGGATCGTGGCTTCACGCATATTTTTTTCCATGTCCAGTCTCTTGCCGGAGGCCTGGTCACTACTGTCGGCGTAGAATGCGACGCGGTTCTTGCCGCCTTTCTTTGCCTCATACATGGAGATATCCGCTTTACGGATCAGCTCCTCTACCTTATCACTGTCCTCAGGGAAATTGACGATACCCATACTCATCGTACAGTAATAATCCGCGCCCTTTAAGAACCAGGGCTTGGTAAAGATCGCTTTGATCTGCTCGATGATATCGTTTAACTTGTCATATTCTACCGGCGGTACGATGATGACGAATTCATCGCCGCCCATTCGATAGCAGGAATTCTCGATCCCCGCGATCTTTTGCACACTGTGTGCGATACTGGTCAGCAGGACGTCGCCGTACTGATGCCCGAGGCCATCGTTGATATGTTTAAAATCATCCAGATCCATATACAGCAGTGCGCCGCGCGTATGCTCTTTCTTCGCGGTATCGACCATCTTGGCCAGATCCTTTTCACAGCACATACGGTTGTAGAGTCCGGTCAGATAATCCGTCGATGCCTGCTGCTCGATCTTATGCTGATAATTCTTCTTATCCGTGACGTCATAGAGGGAGCAAAGCAGTGCCTTACGCCCGTCCATCCAGATCATTTTGGTATAGTAAAAGTCAAACCAGCGCATGCGCTCGATATAGTTGACTTCATAATTGCCGTTGTCTTTTTCCGGATCGATCCGGTTTCCGAACACGTTCATCAGGGAATGATCACGCAGTTCTTTGGAAAACACGCTTCTGACATAACGGTTGGCAAAGAGCATCTCATCACTCTCCGCCGTCCAGACAAAGACACCACCCGCGACATTATCCAAAATCGCTTCCAGCGACTCAAAGGAGCTTGCCAGCGAATTCTTCTGGATCCGGCGTGCCAGGATCGACTGCAGGACCTTAACCGCATCGTTCATATAGCGGATATCGTCCACGCTCCAGTTACGCATCTCGGTACATTCATAGATGCAGACATACATCGCGATCTTCTGATTGACCAGTACCGGAATCGAAGCGATGGCATTGACACCACACTCCTGCATCTCGCCACTCAGTCCCGGTGCACGCGGCGTATCCGCCGAGATTGCCACAGCCTTGTCCTGATTCCAGAAATGCTCTCCGCAAAGCGGCCGTTGCACACTGTTGACTCTGGCCTCTGCGTTTTTATACTCCGCCAAAAGTTCCGACCCGTCATAGACCTCCTGTACCCGGAACACCTGGGCACCGCCTGTTTTTAAATGCAGCACCATGATGCGCAAAAAGTCCAGGATGATGCGTTCGATCTCATCATCCCGATCCAGGAGCTGTACGATGGACGTGGTCGCTTCCAGTCGTCTGACGGTCGCTTCCATTTCCTGCTTGGCCGAATTACTCTTTCGGATCTCTTCTTCCGCGGTCGAACGCGAAACCTCATCACGGATCAGCATCTGACTGGCATCGATCATGCTGTCGATGAAACACTCCATATGTCTGGTATCCGTAATGGTCTTAATTCCTTCCGGGATCGGCAGATCTTCCTCCGCCTGATCCTTTAATACCGCAAGAAAACACCAGGTCAGAGACGATTTCCCGTTCTGCCCTTTCACATCTAATACAACGATCTTCAGCCAGGGATAAATGGTATCCTCGACCTCAACATCTTCTAATTTACTTTCATGAATGCGTTTGCAGAGCACCTCGCACTGTTCAAAATCCAGATACTCCTTCAGAATTTCGATTTCTTCCGGATCCCCTGCCATTTCGGTCACATGGTCAAGTTCATGATTGTGTACATAACCGAAAAGATTATTCGCATAACAAATGCATCCTATGGATTTGGTTAAGTATTCCTGTCTCGAACGTTGCAAATCGAAACACCTCCTGCGATTATGCCCATAGATAACATATATTTTAGCATAGAGTACGTGCCTTGTTCAATCGAGAGTTCAGCAATCTCCAAAGTGCCCGTGATCAGTGCTTTTCCGATGGAAACGCACGCTTCGCGCAAGAAAGGCCCCGGCGTCGCCGGAGCCTTTTCCAAGCCAAATTTCGATGCAACTTACGAAACGTTTTATTTGTCCTCAATGCTGTAGTTCGGAGCCTCTTTCGTGATGTGGATGTCATGCGGATGACTCTCACGAAGTGCTGCAGCGGAAATCTTCACGAACTGCGCATTCTCTTTCAATTCATCGATCGTTGCCGTACCGCAATATCCCATACCGGAACGCAGACCGCCCATCAGCTGGAATACGGTATCTTCTACGGTTCCCTTATAAGCTACACGGCCTTCAACGCCTTCCGGAACCAGCTTCTTTGCATCCGACTGGAAGTAACGATCCTTGGAACCGTTCTCCATGGCTGCGATCGATCCCATGCCACGATATACTTTGTATTTTCTGCCCTGATATAACTCAAAGGTACCCGGTGCTTCATCGCAGCCTGCAAAGATGGAACCCATCATACATACGCTGCCGCCTGCCGCGATCGCCTTGGTCAGATCGCCGGAGTACTTGATACCACCGTCTGCGATGATCGGAATGCCTGCTTCTTTTGCAGCGGAATAAGCATTCATGATCGCGGTGATCTGCGGAACACCGATACCTGCTACGACACGTGTCGTACAGATGGAACCGGGTCCGATACCTACTTTGACCGCATCTGCACCTGCTTCGATCAGTGCCTTGGTTCCCGCTGCGGTTGCAACGTTACCTGCAATGACCTGCAGATCCGGATATTTCTCTTTGATCATACGCAGGCACTTTAAGACGTTCTCGGAATGACCGTGTGCGGAATCGAGGACCACGCAGTCAACCTTCGCATCCACCAGTGCGCCGACACGATCCAGAACGTTTGCCGTAATACCGACACCTGCGCCGCAAAGCAGTCTGCCCTGTGCATCCTTTGCAGCCAGCGGATACTTGATCGCTTTTTCGATATCTTTGATGGTGATCAGACCGCAGAGATTGAAATCGTCATCTACGATCGGAAGTTTCTCTTTACGTGCCTTACCAAGGATCACTTTCGCCTCATCCAGGGTAATGCCTTTCTTTGCCGTGATCAGGTTTTCGCTGGTCATGGACTCTTTGATCTTCTTGGAAAAATCGGTTTCGAACTTTAAGTCACGGTTGGTGATGATGCCGACCAGCTTTCTGCCGTCTGTGATCGGAACACCGGAAATACGATACTTTGCCATTAGATCCAAGGCATCTGCCAGGGTATGCTCTGCTGTCAGTGAAAATGGGTCAGTGATAACACCGTTCTCAGATCTTTTGACCTTATCTACTTCTTCTGCCTGCGCATCGATGGACATGTTTTTATGGATGATACCGATACCGCCCTGACGCGCCATCGCGATCGCCATACGATGCTCTGTTACCGTATCCATACCCGCACTCATCATCGGGATATTTAATCTGATCTTCTTTGTGAGATTGGTGTGAAGATCCACCTGATTCGGGATGACCTGCGAATACGCCGGTACTAACAATACATCATCAAAAGTAATTCCTTCGCCAATAATCTGACCCATTTCTTCCTCCTGACTTCCTAACCTGTGAACTTTGTTACTGATCCCCTCAAGATATGATGACGACATCGGGAGCACTGCACAGAGTGTGTCGATTCTCCCATGCCAAAAGCTATTTCACCGATTGTAGCAATCTTTACAGAGCGCGTCAATACGCAAAACGACCAAACTAACGCGCCGGAATCCGCTTCTCCTTGGCAAAACGCATACGCGCCATGTCGCGGCACGCCGCCATGCCGCGCCGCTCATCCTGCCGCGCCTTTGTGCCACGCCGCTCATCCTGCCGCGCCTTTGTGCCACGCCATGCAAAACACCCCGGCTCCGGATCCGGAGTCGGGGTGCCTGTATTAATCTGTAAATACTTTCCGCGGTGCAACCATCTTGATCGCCTGCACCATCTTTTCATTCGGAGATAAGATGACCTTCTCCGAGCCTTCAAAAATCGCAACATAACGCAGATCCGGCTGATCCTCGTAGCCAATACTGTAATCCTTCTCCGTCAGCTGGCGATTGCGATACTCATCCAGATGATAAGAACGATACGGCGCAAGGATTTCCATTTTATCGATCTGATACGTGCCGACTCTCTTACGGCTGCTCTGATGGAATACCTTATCGATCGTGATCTCTTTGTCCAGATACAGATACTCATACTCCAGATCGATCTGACGATACAGGAAAAATGCACCGATGCCGAATGCCGCTGCGCCGATAAAGAGTGCATAGGCACCCACCAGGCCCATCAGACCGCATGCGATCGCAAGGAGCAATACCAAATAATATAAGAATTTCTTTACACCTGATGTCTGCTGCTTGATCAGGCATTCTACGTAAGTCTCGTTCATCACTTTCCTCCGTACGGTGCCGCAGCGCCCATCGGTGCTCCGGCTCATGTTCATGTACTACAAATGTACCACAAAACCGAAGCCCGATAAAGGCTGTTCATGAAAAAATCACGTCTCTTATCTGCCGTACAGGATCTGTACCAGTTCGGAATCCTTATCCAGGATCAGCGTCTTATCCCCTTTGCTTAAGGAGGTTTTTAACGCATCCAGACTTCTGGTGTAGTTGTAAAACTCCGCTTTTTCCTCGGTATTGTAAGCCGATTGCAGGATGCTCATATAAGAAGCCTCACCTTCCGCTTCAAGGACAGCGGCTTCCTTCTCTGCCGTTGCTTCCATGATCGCCACCTGCTTATCGGTTTCGTTGCGGATCTTTTTGGCTTCCGCTTCACCTTCCGCGGTATAGGCTGCCGCGATGTTGTTACGTTCGGAGATCATACGCTCATATACCGCTTCTTTGTTATCGTCCGGCAGATCGAGTGCCTTGATCTGCGCCTGCAGGATCACAACGCCGTAGCTTGCGGTATCGGAGTTGGCATCCTCCATGATCATGGAAGATAAGGTCTCCCCACGGGCTTCGATGACTTCTTCCTGTGTCAGGGAAGAAATGGTATTCTTCGTTGCATTGTATACAGCCACGCTGATACGATCCGTCGCTGCGGAAGAAGATGCGTTCAATGTCTGCACGAACTTGGTCGGGTCGGTCACCTGCCAGAGAATGTAGTTGTCCGCGATCATGGACTTTTTGTCCTTGGTGATGACATCCGAAGACGGGATATCATAGATCTGGATCGCGCTGGAGATCTTTTGTACGCTCTCGACAAACGGTGCCTTAAACTTCAGACCCGGTGTGCTCTCGATCGCTACGATCTTACCGAAATATTTCACAACTGCGTACTGCTTCTGTCCCACGGTATAAAGGGAGTTTGCCAGCACATATAATGCGATCAGCGCCAAAATGACGATGGTAACGCCTGCTGCTTTCTTTTTCATGGTTCTATCCTCCTTATTCTTCAACTGCTGCGGATGTGTCTGCGGAAGTGCCGGCTGCCGAGTCATTCAGCGAGCTGAACGAATCGAGCGGCAACAGCTCCTGCGTCTGTCCGTCGGTGATGATCACCTTCAGTTCCGGCAGGATATCTTCCATTGCTTCATAAAACATACGCTGCTTGGTGATCAGAGGATATTTGGTGTATTCATCATAGAGCTGGTTAAAACGCTCCGCCTGGCCTTCCGCCTCGGCAATACGCGCTTCCTTGGTCGCAGTCGCCGCCTGTGTGATCGCATCTGCGTTGGCTTCTGCCGCCGGGATCTGCTCGTTCTGATATTTGTTGGCATTGTTGATCGCTGTTTCAGCGCCCTGCTTTGCCGTTTCTACTGCTTTAAATGCCTGAATGACCGCTTCCGTCGGAGGCTCTGCATCCTGAATGGAAACATTGACGACCGAAAGACCGATATCGTTCTTTGCAAGATCTGCGATCAGCCGCTCCTTCACGTCGGACTGGATCTGGCTCTTGCCGGTCGTGATGACGTCATCTACGGTATACTCGCTGACGGTCGAACGGATCGCCGCAAGTGTCATATTCCGAAGGATCGTCTCCGGTTCCTTGGAATTATACAGATAACCAACCGGGTCGGACACACGATACTCCAGGTAAAAATCCACATCCACGAAGTTAAAATCGCTGGTAATCATAATGCTTTCCGCATCAACATCCGTATAATCCACTTCCGCGCCGTCGGTTACATATCCGATCTGCATGCCGTGCGTTGTCGTATCTACTTTATGTACCTGCTGAATGAACGGTAGTTTAAAATAAAGACCTGCCGTATCGGTACGAACGATCGTACCGAACTGGGTAACCACCGCGTTCTCCTGCTCACCGACATTGTAGAACGGTGAACCGCCGAATCCCGCGATCACAAAAACGATCAATACGATCAGAATCGCGATTCCCGGTCCCTTTACCTTCTTGAGATTTCCTTTTGGCTTGCCGTTTGAATCAAACCATTCAAAGTCATTGCCTTTTTTTGCCATGTTTCTCCTCCTTGCTTTGCCTTCACATAGATGTTTTCATCCAATCGATGTTTCTGATTCCACCGATCACTACAGGATGTCGAACGCCTTTAATTCCTGATACAATCTGCCGACCGGTAATCCGACCACGTTGTTGTATTCTCCCGTGATCGAACGGATATAGGCGGCAAATGCGCCCTGGATGCCGTAAGCGCCGGCTTTGTCCATCGGGTCGCCGCTTTCGATGTACGCCGTGATCTCCTCTGCACTCATCGGGTATACGGAAACATCCGTCTGCACCGCAAACGAATAATGCGTCTCGTTTCCCTCTTCGTCGCAGAAATAAAATGTCACACCGGTATATACCTGATGCGTTCTGCCCTGGATCAGACGCAGCATGCGTTCCGCATCTGCCGCATCTTTGGGCTTTCCAAGGATCTCGCTGTCCACCGTCACGATGGTATCGGCACCGATCACCGCATGCGTTGCATGCTTCTCCGGATGCTGCTGCCAGATATCCTCTGCCTTTTGATTCGACAATTCCTTGACCACCATCACGGGATCCTGCGCCGTAAAAGCCTCCTCCCGTAAACTCGGGATCACTTCATACGTCAGTCCGATCTGTGTCATCAGTTCTCTCCGGCGGGGCGATGCCGACGCCAAAATGAGTTGTTTCATATGCGTTCCTTCTTTCATCCGATACGATGCAAATATCGTTTTATTATAATCTACTTTCGCCGCAGACGCCACCCGGGATGTGACTGGGCTTTTTATCGGATTTAGTATATTCTATATGGGAAACAGAAAAGATGACACGGAAACTTTTGCAAAATACTCTCTTTTATTTTGCTTTTTTGGCAAATGA
>JAILPR010000282.1 GCA_024699355.1 Lachnospiraceae bacterium | reverse complement strand
ACATTTTGGGTTCCCAGCTCATAGCTAAACAGCACCCTGATTTTGGCAAGGCGCTCGCTCTCATCTTCCGGTGCCTCGCAGGTAAAATACGCAGTCAATGTCTTTGAAGTTCCCACAGGGATCAGGCTCTCATCATTGTATACCTGAAATACCGGCTCATCGATCGCCTCATCCGCATACGTATAACTGTTGCACAGTGGTATCACATAGACTCTGTTGCCATTTTGATCCTCGCCGTAGTTGGTCCAGATATCATCAATGCCATACGGAATCGGTGCCTGTCCGATATTTGTTAACAGCACATCGATCCGGTAGTAACAACCTTCTTCTTCGATCTCCCCTGGATATGACGTTGTATAAATCTCGGGCAGCTCCTCTTTCGTGATCTCTGTGACCGTCACCTGATCCACAGAGGATAATGCTTCATTAAATGCGGATTGATATTCTCTGACCGATTCCCGATACACCTTCACCGTGCCGACGATCGATACGATCAGCAGTACCAGGGTCACGATAGATGCAATGAAATAGCGTTTATTCATCTGCCACCTCCAGACCTACGATCACTCTCCGGTCAACCGACCTCTCGTCTTCATAGATGGTATGATACCGATCTTCTCCATCTGCCCAGATAAAATGCTCCCAAACAAGTTCATATGCACTCTCCTGCTGCGGCACCAGATAAAGGAGATAGAGCTGTGTCTCATCTCCCACCATGTCCAGATAAAGATCGTAGGAAATGATCTCTTCGGAGACCAGATTGAGTTCCTTTAACATCTCTTTGGTCAGAAGATGTACATTAATGTTTTTTTTGTATACATCTTCTGTAACACAGTGCAAATAGGGTGTTGCATAATCATACTCATCCAAATAGCGTGGCTGATAGACATCTGAATCCGCAGCGGAGACTTTTCTGGAAAATGTCACCGGAAGTAACATCAGTTTTTCTCCGTTTGGTATATTTACAGCAAGTTTCTCCGAAAGTTGCACCTCAGATAACGCTCCTGCTGTTGCATTCGTCTCATCCAGCGCCACGCTCTCTCCGGAGTTTTGCGTCATTACTTCAAAAGCCACGGTTCTGGCCTGCTGATAGCGCCTTGTCCGGTCAATGTTAAATTTGGTATAGGCCCCGACGATCACGGCGATCGTTAAAAATCCCAGTGCCCAGGGCAGCACCTTGATCGCAGCACCAAAAGAAGACATTGCATCTTCCTTTGGTGCAATGTCTTCCATCACCGCATTGGCTGCTTCCACGGTTTTAAATTTTCGCTGAAACGTACCGCATTTCGGACAGATCCGAAAATACTTTTTCTCATCAAATTGCTGACCGCAATTCTTACAAATGACCATACTTCTTACCAGGTTGTGTTAATCTCGATCTTCTTGTCACGAACCATCAGGTCTTTTACTGCATCCGCTGCGCTCTTTCCTTCAAAAAGTACCTGATTGACCTGCTCGATGATCGGCATCTCGATCTCATACTTCTTCGCAAGCGCTCTGGCGGCCTTCGCAGAGTAAACACCTTCGACGATCTGTGAAACCTCGTCCATGGCTTCTTCCATCGTTTTGCCCTGCCCGATCAGGATACCGGCGCGACGATTTCTCGAATGCATGGATGCGCACGTAACGATCAGATCACCCACGCCGGTCAGACCACAGAACGTTTCGAATTTGCCGCCCATGGCAACGCCCAGACGCGTGATCTCCGTGATCCCCCGTGTGATCAGCGCTGCTTTGGTGTTATCGCCATAGCCGAGGCCATCCGCAATACCGGCTGCAAGTGCGATCACGTTCTTTAATGCCGCACCGATCTCAATGCCCAGGATATCCGGGCTGATATAGACACGGAATACTTCGTTCATAAAAATATTCTGTAACAGTTCTGCCGTAGCCTTGCTCTTTGCCCCCGCAACGATCGTGGTCGGGAGTCCCGCACCGACTTCTTCTGCATGCGACGGACCGCAGAGCACCGCGACATCCGCCTGCGGGATCTCATCTTCGATGACTTCCGACATCGGCTTTAAACTGCTCTCTTCCACGCCCTTTGCCACGCTGACGATGATCTGTCCTTTGGTGACATACGGGCACATGTTTTTCGCTGTGGAACGGATAAATTTGGAAGGCACCGCAAGCACCAGAACATCTCTGCCCCCGATCGCCGCGGCAAGATCCATGGTATAACAAATGCTTTCCGGCAATTTCACGCCCGGGAGCTTGTCTTTTTGCTCATGCTCCGTTTTCAGCATTTGGATCTCTTTTTCGTCAATGGACCAAACAATGACTTCATGTCCGTTATTTGCCAACAGTTTCGATAACGCGGTCCCCCAGCTGCCTGCGCCGATCAATCCTATCTTTGCCATAGTCTCCTCCTACACTTTACTTCTGATTCTTCTTTGACAAATATGTCTTGCGCTCTTCCCCTTTGGCCAGACGGACGATGTTGGTCCGATGCTGATAAAAACAGAGTGCCGCCAGGAGTGCCATGATCACATACATTTCGATCAGCACCGGCTGTGATAAGCCAAAAACACCGAGCTGACCTTCGATGATCAGCTGAAGTAGCAACACGACATAAACGGTCAGTGAACCAAGCGATACATAATGTGTGGTTAAAAAGATGCCTAAGAATACAGCCCAGCCGACCGGTAAAAAAGTCCAGTGAAATGCATGGATCATACCTGCGGTGCAGGCCATGCCTTTGCCGCCCTTAAAGTTCATATAAAACGGAAAGTTATGTCCCAGGATCGCACCGGCTGCCGTATATAAGATCAGCAGATAGCCAAGATCCGGATACTTCGGCATGATCGCAAAGCGTGTGATCATACAAACCAGAAAACATTTGAGCACATCTCCGACAAACACGATCAGACCGGCCTTGGTCCCGAGCACACGCAGTGTGTTGGTCGTTCCCGCATTGCCGCTTCCCTGTGTACGAATATCAATCCCCTTACTTTTTCCGAGGAAATATGCGGTCTGAAACAGGCCAAACGCATATCCCATTGCCAAACATAACAAACGAATCATAGTTTCATTCTCTCCCTTACACGTTCACCTTATATGATGTTATTTTTCATCCGCCTTACGCTCCCGCAGGATAAAGTGGAGCGGTGTCCCCCGAAAGCCGAAGGTCTCGCGGATCTTATTCTCTAAATATCGTTGATACGAGAAATGCATTAAATGCTTGTCGTTAACAAAGAACACGAACGTCGGTGGCTTTACCGCGACTTGTGTCATGTAATAGATCCGAAGCATTTTACCTTTGTCCTGCGGAGGCTGCTGTAACACAACCGCCTCGGATAAGATCTCATTTAACACACCGGTAGAAACGCGCAAGTTGCTGTTTTCATACACGGTATCGATCATTTCATAAAGTTTGGGCAGGCGCTGTCCCGTGAGCGCAGAGATGAACATGATCTCCGCATACGGCATAAAGGACAGTGTGGAACGGATCTTGTCGGTAAATTCCTTCACGCTCTTATCATTCTTTTCGATCGCATCCCATTTGTTGACTGCGATGATCATCGCTTTGCCGCGATCATGCGCGATTCCCGCGATCTTGGCATCCTGCTCCGTGATCCCCTCTTCGGCATCGATGAGGAGCACCGTGACATCGGCTCTCTCCACCGCGCTGACGGTACGGATGATCATGTAATGCTCGAGTTCTTCTTTGATCTTGTTTTTGCGGCGAAGTCCCGCCGTATCGATAAAGACATACTCTTTGCCGTTGTACTTTACTTCGGTATCGACCGCATCTCTGGTGGTACCTGCGATGTCCGATACGATCAGACGGTTCTCCCCAAGCAGTTTGTTGATCAGCGAGCTCTTGCCGACATTCGGTTTCCCGACGATCGCTACATGGATCCGGTCATCTTCCTCTTCTTCGGCCGCACCATCCGGGAAAAACTTCACAACTTCGTCCAGCAGATCGCCAAGGCCGGTTCGTTCGGCAGCCGAAATCGGATGCGGATCGCCAATACCAAGATTATAAAATTCATAGACATCGGCTTCCATTTTTTGGAAATTATCCACTTTGTTCACGACCAAAAGCACCGGCTTATGGGACTTGCGCAGCATATTTGCCACCTTGTCATCCGAGTCCTGCAGACCCTGTCTGACATCTGTCAAAAACAGGATCACATCCGCCGTATCGATGGCGATCTGCGCCTGCTCCCGCATCTGCGATAAAATGATGTCCTTGGAATCAGGCTCGATACCGCCCGTATCGATCAGCGTAAACTGATAATTCAGCCAGGTGACATCTGCATAGATCCGGTCTCTGGTAATACCGGGCGTATCCTGTACGATGGAAATCTTATCGCCGGCAAGCGCATTAAATAAAGTAGACTTGCCGACATTCGGTCTGCCGACTACCGCGACAACCGGTTTTCTTTTCTTTGCCATATGTGTTCTCCGCGGCGCAAAGCGCCGATCACTCATCTAATTGTAAAACTTTTTGAACTAAATTGTAACCGTTCGATTTTACTATACCGATCGGAATCTGTAAAGCCTCCGACACCTGTGTCAGTGTATAGTCATCCAGGAAAACCTCTTCTCCGCTGCGAAGCACATTTTCCGGAAGCAATACCGCATCACCGAGTGGCAGTTCTTTTAACTGTGCGATGATATCCTGTCCGGTCAGAAGCCCGCTGACCGTGATCTTCTCTCCGAAAAAATCATTGCGGATGGCCACCACATGCACATGGATCTGAGGAAAAACTTCCATCAGCCGATCCATCATCCGCTGCAGGTAAGGATACACCAGCCGCCCGGTCGCGATCGTTACCGTGCGCTCCTTTGGCGATCTGTCTTTGACCTCTTCGAGCGCCTCCGAAAACTCCGTCAGTAAAAGCCGCAGCATCCCCACACCGTTTTCCAGCTGCAGATACCCGTCGTAGCGCTCTTCTTCCGGAAGTTCCCGCTCCGCCAGGATATACCACTCATCGGAGGCATGGATAAAGTGCAGCCCGCTCTCCGGATAAACCGCTCTTTGGTTCTCCTCGATGATGTCGATCACTTCGCCCGCATCTTCTTTCGTAAAAGGCTCAAGCGGATAAAGACCTTCCCGGTATTTGGAAAGTCCGACCGGTACGACCGATACACTTCTTAAATAGGGTAGATACGCTTTCAGATCCCGAATGGATCTGCGCAGTTCCTCACCGTCATTGACGCCCTTGCAAAGAACGATCTGGCCGTTCATCTCAATGCCGCCTTCATAGAGACGATCGACTTTTTTCAGTGCCTCTCCCGCAAAGCGATTTCGCAGCATCTCCACACGAAGCTGCGGATTGGTCGTCTGAAACGAAATGTTGATCGGCTCCATACGGTACCGGATGACCTTTTCGATCATCTCATCCGTCATATTGGTCAGCGTCACGTAATTGCCCTGTAAAAAGGATAATCTGGAATCATCGTCCTTAAAATACAGGGTCTCTCTCATGCCCTTCGGCATCTGGTCGATGAAGCAGAAAATACAGTTGTTGCTGCATCTGCGATATTCATCCATCAAACCGTTTCCAAAGGTCAGCCCCAGATCTTCATCTTCGTCCTTATCGATCTGTAACAGGCACTCCTCACCGTCTTTGGTGCGGATCAGCACTTCGATATATTCGTCCTGGATCAGATACTGATAATCAAAAATATCTTCAATTTCCTGTCCGTTGATCCGGCAAAGGATATCTCCCGGCTCAAGTCCCATCTCTTCTCCGATGCTCCCGGGCGCCACCTGCCTGATCTCATGTTCTGAATTTTTCAATGATTACACCGCTTGGCACGTCAAAAAGGCCTTCTTTGCTCCAAAGCCGACCCTCTCCATACCTCTCTACATTCCTTTGATCATAGTAGCCTTTATTCTACCCGAATTTTCTTGACGTGTCACTAAGATTGTTATAAATTAAGAAACGCAACAAGGCATGTAAGGTATCAATATAGCACCTTTATGCCGACTGAATTTTTTTGAAATGGAGAGAACCATGGCAGATCCTACAGAATTGGAAAACCGGCTACCCTTCGCCCCGTTGAAGATCGTAGCACTCGATTCCGCCGAGCAGCTCGGCAAAGTCGTCAATGAATACCTGGTGGAGTTTCGTAAAAATACCAATACGATATTCAACTCCGACCCGGCATTTCAGGGATATCACGAAGATAATTTCCTGATGAATGTCTCTGTTCCCCGTTTTTCGAGCGGTGAGAGCAAAGGCCTCTTTAATGAGACCGTCAGAGGAAAAGACCTCTACATTCTCGTTGACGTCACCAATCACAGTATTCCTTATGAATTCTACGGTATTACCAACTACAAATCCCCGGATGATCACTATGCTGATTTAAAGCGTGTCATTGCGGCAGCCGGTGGTAAGGCAAAACGTATTACCGTGATCATGCCATTTTTATATGAAGGAAGACAGCATAAAAAGAATGGCCGAGAGTCTCTTGACTGTGCATACGCACTCGAAGAACTGACCGCGATGGGGGTCAACAACATCGTTACCTTCGATGCACATGACCCTCGTGTTCAAAATGCCGCACCGCTGAGCGGCTTTGATAATTTCATGCCGACCTACCAGTTCTTAAAAGCCCTGCTTGCGCAGATGCCGGACCTTGTCATCGACAAAGACCACACCATGGTCATCTCACCGGATGAAGGCGCACTCGATCGTGCCATTTATTTTGCAAGCGTCTTAAATATCGATGTCGGAATGTTCTACAAACGTCGTGATTTCACCAAAGTCGTCAACGGCAAGAACCCGATTGTCGCTCACGAATTTTTGGGCGATAACATCGAAGGCAAGGATATGATCATCGTGGATGATATGATCTCCTCCGGTGAAAGTATGCTCGATACCGCCAGATTATTAAAGGAGAAAAAAGCCGGCCGCGTCTTTATCTGCACGACCTTCGGTTTATTCACCAACGGTATGGAAGCATTCGATAAAGCTTATGAAGAAGGCTACTTTGACCTGCTGATCACCACCAACGTGGTTTACCAGCCGGAAGAACTGTTAAGCCGTAAGTATTATGTATCTGCAGACATGAGTAAGTTTTTGGCATCCATCATTGATTTCTTAAATCATGATGTATCTCTCTCCTATGTCCGCACTCCGACCGAAAAGATCCATGCCGCGCTCGAGCGCCACATGGCCTCCATTCAGGACAACTAAACATAACGGCAGAGCACATCAACAGTGCTCTGCCGTTTTTTAATTTCGATTACGTTTTTTGCAGATCCCGAGTTCTGCATCTTACCTTGCTTTATCCGTTGTCAGCATGATAAAGGCACCTAAATTTCCACGTTTTCCGCCGGTGGCTCTATGCGAAAACAGCACCTCCGGATGACAGCATGTACACAGATCCGTGATTTCCAAATGTTCCGGCAGGATCCCCGCCTGCAATAAGATCAGCTCATTGCATTTCCAAAGATCCAGCTGATATTTCTGCGGTTTCCCATTCGGGGTTGCAACCTCTTTCACCGCTGCATCTCCCAAAGACCGCTGTACTTCCAGGATCACATCTTCACTGACTTCATAACAGTTCCGGCAGATCGACGGTCCGATCCCGACATGGATCATGGCCGGATCACAGCCAAATTCCGCCTGCATCGTTTGCACCATGCGGGCACCGATCTGTTGCACGGTTCCTCTCCAGCCACTGTGTGCGACCGCGATCACGCTTCTGCACGGATCATAAAACAACAGCGGCACGCAGTCCGCATAAAATCCGGCCAGGATCAGTCCCGGCTCATTTGTTAAGAGGCCATCCACATCCCGATAGTCTTTTTCTACGGTCACACCCTTTCCGGCATCCGCCCGCGTTGCCACACGAATATTGGCCGTGTGCGTCTGATCGGTACAGACGATCCGATCCGGTCCTGCCCCAAAGCAGGATGCTACTCTGCGGTAGTTCTCCATGACATGCGCAGGATCATCGCCTCTGGTAAAGCTCACGTTCATGGAGGAAAAGATCCCCTCACTGACGCCGCCAAGTCTGGTCGTGATCAGGTGCTCGACTCCCGGAAATGCAGAGAGGCCACGGAACTTCAGGACCTGCGGTCCCTCCGGATATGTGATTTTCTGAAATGTCGTTGTCGGGATCTCCATGTTGCGGTCATCTTTCTGCACTCGGCACCTGTCCCCGGGCGAAGTGCTTATTTTTCATAGGGTTGAAAGTCCACCTCCGGAAACGGAATAAACGGTGGCATGTTCGCCGGTCGCTCCATGAGATGTTTTTCCATCCAAACCATGTTATACCAGGTGCCGAATTTATATCCGCACTTCTCAAAACTGCCCACCAGACGATATCCCATATGCGTATGGAACGAAACGGAGTTGTCCGTCAGATGCTCATCCGCAACGACCGGTGCCCCGATACAGGCATACACGGTAAAAATATTCATGGCACGGGCTGCATCTTCCAGCGCTTCGTAGAGTTTTCGCCCATTGCCGCTCTTTAAACGATCTTCTTTCAGATAGATCGTTGTCTCCGCCACATAGTCATATGCTCTGCGATCCACCATCGGATGCAGATAGGCATACCCGATGATCGTTCCCGCCTCCATGGCGACCAGATACGGATATCTGGTTTCAAACGTAGTGATCCGGCTCCGAAATTCTTCGATGTCCGGTACCTCATACTCAAAGGTGATCGCCGTATGCTCTACATACGGACGGTAGATTTCCAGAAGTTCCTCGGCATCTTCCGGTGTTGCTTTTCGAATATACATGATGTCACGATGTCCTTTCTCCCGGTTTTTACATCATTGATTTTGCACGTGCTGCTTTGATCTCATCCAGCAACGCCCCGGCCGCATCTTCCTTGGAAAGCTGTGGCAGTTCTTTACTCCCTCCGGCCGTGATCAGCGTCAAAATATTGGTATCCACACCAAATCCCGCACCTTCCACCTTCACATTGTTGGCTGCAATCATATCGAGGTTCTTTGTGACCAGTTTCTTACGGCTGTTTTCGACCATGTCCTGCGTTTCCATGGAAAATCCGCATAAAAACAGGCCTTCCTGCTTATGTTCTCCGCAGTATTTCAGGATATCCTGTGTCCGCTTTAACGGGATCACAAGGTCCTGATCGCTCTTTTTCATCTTTTGATCGGCAACACTCTGTGGCGTATAATCCGCAACCGCCGCCGCTTTGATCAGAATATCGGTTTTCGGAAGTGCTTCTTTGACTGCCGTAAACATCTCCTCCGCACTTTCCACCGCGATCTTTTGAACGCCGTAGGGCAGATCCAGATTCACCGGACCTGAGATCAGCGTCACGTCAGCACCGCGCATTGCGGCACGTTTTGCGATCGCATACCCCATCTTACCGGAACTGTAATTGGTCAAAAATCGCACGGGATCGAGTGCCTCTCTGGTCGGACCCGCTGTCACGCAGATCCGAACGCCCTGCAGATCTTTTTCATAAGCGATCTCATGACAGATCCGCTCTACCAGCACCTCCGGCTCCGGCAGTTTGCCTTTGCCGACGTCTTTGCAGGCAAGCAGACCGCTCTCCGGCTCGATACAGGAAAAGCCGTAATGGATTAGCTTTGCAATGTTATCCTGTGTGATCGGATTCTCCAGCATCGCCGTATTCATGGACGGTGCAAAGAGTTTTTTACAGGTTGCTGCCAGCACCACCGTAGTCAGCATATCGTCTGCGATCCCGTTGGCCATCTTGGCAATGATGTCTGCGGTTGCCGGCGCGATCAGGATCAGATCTGCTTTTTTGGCAAGCGAGATGTGCTGTACATCATATTCAAAATTGCGGTCAAAAGTGTCGATCAGACACTTATGTTTCGTTAACGTCTCAAAAGTAAGCGGTGTAATGAACTGCGTCGCATTCGCCGTCATCAGTACATGAACGTCAGCGCCCATCTTTACCAGTGCACTTGCGACATTCGCCATCTTATATGCTGCAATCCCGCCCGAAATTCCGAGTATCACGCATTTGTTCTTCAGCTGAGTCATTTTCCTCTCCTTTTTTCCGGATCTTTTTTTCAAGTGTAGCATCCGCTTTTGCAAATGCAAATACTTTTCTTGACTTTTCACCGAAACAATGGCATTTTATAACTGCACTGTATCCACGGGGACCTTCCCCTAAACATTGGAATGGTAGCAGGAGGAAAATTTCATATGAAAACAAGTAACACGAACGTACAGAAACTGGTGCAGGTCGCTTTATTGATCGCACTGCAGCTGGTCATGAAGGCCATCGGTCTCGGATCTGTTCCGGTAGGCCCGCTTTACATGAGCTTTCTGACCTTGCCGATCGCCATCGGTGCGGTACTCATCGGGCCGGGCGCAGGTGCCATCCTCGGCGGTGTCTTCGGTGCTGTCAGCTTTGCTGATGCGGTCAGCGGACGCTCTGTCATGACCGGAACCTTTTTTCAGATCAGCCCGATCTCAACGTTGATCCTTTGTGTCGGCATGCGCGTTTTGATGGGTGTCGCAACCGGATTCATTTTCAAAGCCATCAAGCGTTTTGACCGTACCCACAGCTGGAGCTATCTGGTAGGATGCCTTGCTGCACCGCTGTTAAACACCTTCTTCTTTATGGGTTATATCTGTCTGTTCTTCTATCGCACAGACTATATCACCAACCTGGTAGAGACACTCGGTGCGACGAATCCTTTGATGTTCGTTGTTTTACTGGTCGGTATGCAGGGACTGATTGAAGCTGTCTGCTGCGGCATCTTAGGTACCGCACTTTGCAAAGTGCTGGCACGTTTTGCCGTACAGGATCAGAACAATTCCAAAGTAGCCGCATAATCTGGCATTGCAAAAGTTTGCCCATCCGGATCGCTCATTTGATCCGGATGGGCTTTTTTGTTTCGGAAGAAAAAGAATTGTTGACGGAATCTTTGATTGGAGTTGATTTTGGACTTTTTTAATGTATAATTTAGTAGAATAGGTTATTTTGTTATTTTGCTGTTCTACAGCTGAAAATAATGTTACTATCCACCTATATCATTTTAAGAAAAGAGGAGTACTAAAATGGCAAATGTTGATTTAACCAAGTACGGTATCACCGGTACCACCGAGATCATTCACAACCCATCATTCGAAGATCTCTACAAGGACGAAATGGATCCTTCCCTGGAAGGCTATGAGAAAGGTCAGTTAAGTGAGCTCGGTGCTGTTAACGTTATGACCGGTATCTACACAGGTCGTTCTCCTAAGGATAAATTCATCGTTGTAGATGAGAACTCCAAGGACACTGTATGGTGGACCAGCGATGAGTACAAGAACGATAACCATCCGGCATCCAAGGAGACCTGGGAAGCTGTTAAGAAGATCGCTCAGCAGGAGCTTTGCAATAAAAAGCTTTATGTTGTAGATGCATTCTGCGGTGCAAACGCTGATAGCCGTATGGCTGTTCGTTTCATCATGGAAGTAGCTTGGCAGGCACACTTTATCAAGAACATGTTCATCATCCCGACCGATGAAGAACTTGCAAACTTTGAGCCGGATTTCGTTGTTTACAACGCTTCCAAGGCAAAAGTTGAAAATTACAAAGAGCTTGGCTTAAACTCCGAGACTGCTGTTGTCTTCAACATCACTTCCCGTGAGCAGGTTATCATCAATACCTGGTACGGCGGTGAAATGAAGAAAGGTATGTTCTCCATGATGAACTACTATCTGCCGCTGAAGGGCATGGCTTCCATGCACTGCTCCGCAAACACAGATATGAACGGTGAGAATACCGCAATCTTCTTCGGTCTCTCCGGTACAGGTAAGACCACACTTTCCACCGATCCTAAGAGACTTCTGATCGGTGATGACGAGCACGGCTGGGACGACGAAGGTGTATTCAACTTCGAAGGCGGTTGCTATGCAAAGGTTATCAACCTGGATAAGGATTCCGAGCCGGATATCTACAATGCGATCAAGAGAAACGCTCTGCTTGAGAACGTAACAATTGACAATAACGGTAAGATCGATTTCGCTGATAAGTCCGTTACCGAGAATACCCGTGTATCTTATCCGATCAACCACATCACCAATATCGTACAGAAGGTTCGTCCGGTATCTTCCGGCCCGGCTGCTAAGAATGTCATCTTCCTTTCTGCTGATGCATTCGGCGTACTGCCGCCTGTATCTGTACTGACTCCGGAGCAGACACAGTACTACTTCCTGTCCGGTTTCACAGCAAAGCTTGCTGGTACCGAGCGTGGTATCACCGAGCCGACTCCTACCTTCTCTGCTTGCTTCGGTCAGGCATTCCTGGAGCTGCATCCTACAAAGTATGCTCAGGAACTTGTTAAGAAGATGGAAAAGAGCGGTGCAAAGGCATACCTTGTTAACACAGGTTGGAACGGCACAGGTAAGAGAATCTCCATTAAGGATACCCGTGGTATCATCGACGCGATCCTGAACGGTGACATCAAGAATGCTCCAACCAAGAAGATCCCGTTCTTCAACTTCGAAGTACCGACATCTCTTCCGGGCGTTGATCCTGCAATCCTGGATCCGAGAGATACTTATGCAAATCCTTCCGAGTGGGAAGAAAAAGCAAAAGATCTGGCAAGCAGATTCCAGAAGAACTTCGTTAAGTATGAAGGCAACGCAGCCGGTAAGGCACTTGTTTCCGCAGGTCCGCAGCTGTAATAACACGCTAAAACATCGTTTTGTGAAACGACTTACAAAAGGCCGATACCATTTGGTATCGGCCTTTTCATGTTACTGCTGTGATCTCTGCTGTAATTCTCTGCTGTGATCTCTGCTGTGATTCTCTGCTGTGAGCATCTTCTGTTGTGCTCATCATCTGCCCCGCTGATACGGAAACGCATCTTTGATCCACTTAATCCGGTCTCCATCGATTGCCACCACATCAAATCGCATCGGATCGAATTCCGATAAATGATGTTGCATCCGGTAGTAATCCGCGACCTTACAGATCGTTTTCTGTTTCGCACTTCCAACCGCTGCAAGCGCGCCTCCCATCCGCTCATCTTTCCGGTATTTGACTTCCACAAAGACGATCACCTTCTGTCTGCCAAAAACCGGATGCTCCTCTTCTTCTGTTCCGATGATATCGATTTCTCCAAAATGGCACCGATAATTATGTTCCGTGATCCACAAGCCCCCGGCCTGAAGAAAACGAAGCGCAGCCTCCTCATAGGCTGCGCCCTGTTGACGTTGATTGTTCATAGATTATTTCCCAAATAATTTTTTGGATCCCTTCGACGATTGTGCCGCCGCCATCTTGGCTTTGATCTTATCCATGGCATCGACAAAGACCAGGACTTCCGCGACCACCTGGTATAATTCCGGCGGGATCATGTCACCGATATCAAGACGTGATAATGTGTCTGCCAGTTTGTCATCCTGATGGATCGGCACATCCGCTTCCTGCGCTTTCTCAATGATCTTTTCAGCCAGGATTCCTTTTCCGGAAGCGATGACGCGCGGCGCCGCTTCTTCCGGATCATATTCAATTGCAACGGCGGTTTTCGCCTTTTTCCCTTGTTCTGCCATTGTGATCCCTTCCCTGTGATCTGTCGCAGGTATTACGCTCGTACATCAAAGCTCTGATAACTGATCAGCTTATGCTGCTCATCCACACCACGGATCCTGGAGACAATATCTTTGGTCTCCACCGTCTCTTTGTTGCTCTGTAACTCGCTTCTGCCGGAGACCTCGGTATTGACCCGATACCCGCTTTGACTTAGGCGTTCATCCAGCAAATGCATATTTCCTTCGAGGAAGTCAATGACGCTTTCATCTTCCAGATAGAAATGCGTAGATACCAGATCTCCCTTTAGTTTCACATAGATATCCATATCCCCCAAATGCTGCATTTCCAGATGCAACAGAGCGCTGACACTACCGTCTTCCTGTGCTCTGCCCTTTTTGTTGGAGTACACGTAGAGATCCCCATGGGCGTTCTCCATGCTGGCGCGCAGCGGCAATTGTACATAAGGATACATCTGATTTAAGGCATTCATAAAGTCCAGATTTTGCTGCATCTGTCCAAGATTTGAGCCTGCCGCGGAATTCTCTTTGCCAAAACCGGCCAACGTTTTTTGCAGTGCATCGGCCTGCGTGGATATACGCTCATATAATGCCTTCACCTGCTCTTTATCCGCAAATTCCTCCGGAGAGAGCATCCATTCTTTTGAGACCTGTGCCCCAAAGAGCTTTTGAAAGGCATCATTTAACGCCTGATAGGTCACCGGGAACTGCGCGCCCTCTGAGAGCGCATCCTGCAGTGACGAAAGCATCTGTGCAAACTGTCCGGAAAGATCCTGATCTCCCATTGCCGATACCACTGTCTGGACATTTGCCTGATTCAGTGCAGATACAAACGCCTGCGCATCTCCTGAAGATGCAGCACTTTTCAGTGTTGCCAGGGCTTCTTCGGAAACGCCGCCCGAAATGGAGACCGATACACCGTCCCCGTCCATTCCAAGTCTGCTCAAAAGTGCATCTGCGGCACCGGATAACGCTTGTGAAAGCGTTCCGTTCAAAGCGGTTCCTGCCTGCTGTGCACCGTTCGCTCCATCCGAAAGTGCTCCGGTCGCGCCTTCTGCGCCTTCCGTCGCAGTTTCAGCCAAAAGCGCACCATCGGCTGCAAGCGTTGCCTCCGCCGGCATTGCGATCACGTTCGCAGCATCCGAAGCACCACCTTCTGCTCCCGGCAGGATTCCTAGTGCCGATAGATCCTGCGCGGCCGCTGCATTCAGCATCCCGTCCCCGGATAAAGCCCCCAGCGCTGCGCTCATGAATTGCAGTCCGTCCTGCAGTTGCCCATTCTGTGCATACTCGCTGACAAGACTCCCCAGATCGGATGTGAGCTGGGATGCCGTATCCATCAGCTGATAATTCATATTGTGATATGCTTCGATCTGTGCCAGATTCCCTTCCGTGATCGACATCCCCATACTGCTTAATTCCACGACGGAAGATGGCGCATAGTTCGGATAATTCGCAGATAACCGGCTCATGGAGAGCACGGACTCTTTATCGATCGACATGCCTTCCCTTATCATCGTGGATACCATTTGAATGTTCTCTGTAGTCGCCGGTAACTCAGCGGCTTTTAATGCGCTAAGCACGGTCGAATTTTGTGCGGTGTTGGTATACAGTGGCAGAAGCGCAATACGATTGTTTTGCGCACTGGTGACTTCGAACAGAATATTCTGTCCGACCGATAGATTGGCCTCCTGACTGAGGCGTGCATTGATTTCAACGTTATGTCCGAGATTTAAGACAATCTGATTTCCGTTTAAACTTTTGACCTGCCCCTGAACCGTCTGGCCCAGGGTCAACGCTACCTGCGAACGGGCAGCATTTTGCGTGGCAGATGCAGACGAGGCCTCTGTCGTTGCCGCAGCGGATCCCGTCTGTGTCGGATTGTTATATGCATTAATATTTCCCAGCTGCAATGGCATACCTTCGGTTCCTCGCTGTGCCTACGCTAAATATAATCATGAATAAACGATCTGCGGTGGATCGGCGTCGGTCCGTATTTCCGGATCGCAGCAATATGATCTGCTGTACCGTATCCTTTATTTCCGGCAAACCCGTATTCCGGATACACCTCATCATATTGACGCATCAGGCGATCCCTCGTTACTTTGGCCAGAATACTGGCTGCCGCGATCGAGACACTCCTTGCATCTCCGTGAACGATCGGCACCTGTTTCATCGGCAGTTTCGGAATCGTTACCGCATCATTTAACAGCAGATCCGGCTGCGGCGATAACTGAGATACCGCATCCCGCATGGCTTCATACGTTGCCTGCAAAATATTGATCTCATCGATCCGCTCCGGGCTCGCAAATCCGATTCCGTAAGATACTGCATAGTCCTTGATCTGATCAAACAGTTCTTCTCTCTTTTTCTCGGAGAGCTTTTTGGAATCATTTAAATACAGCAATTGGGAATCTTTGGGTAGAATCACGGCACCCGCACAGACCGGCCCCGCAAAGGGTCCTCTTCCCGCTTCGTCGATGCCACAGATATAAGAATACATGTCATACTGCTTTTCAAATACCTTCAGAGATTCGATGCGTTCTTTTTCCGCTTCCAGAGTTTGGATTCTGCGTTGTGCTTTTTGCAGCAGCACCTGAACGCCATTTCGCTCATCACTTTCATATATGCTCATCAGCTCCGGCAACTGCTCGATCGTGCAAGCTGCCAGGGCCTCTTTGATCTCACTGATTTTTTGCATGTTACTTGTTTCCCATATACGAGATTTTTGAGAACGGATAGATCCGGACCCATGCGCGTCCGATGATATCGTCGCGCTTGATATTCCCGACCAGTTCCGTACGGGAATCGGTCGAATTGTTCCGGTTGTCTCCCAGAACAAAATACTCATCATCCGCCAGTGTGACGCTGTTGATCGCTCTGCCCGGATCCTTGATCACTTCATAACCGTAGCTTTCCTCCAGCAGCACATCATTGATGTAAATATAGCCCTGCTCATCAATCCGTACCGTCTCTCCCGGAAGAGCGATAATGCGCTTGATGTAATACGTTTCATCCGCATATTGGAACGGAAAAACGATGATGTCAAAACGCTCCGGATCATGGAATCTGTAGGATAATTTATCCACGATCAGATTATCGCCATCCTCCAGCGTCGCATACATGGAAGATCCACGTACCTGTGTCCGCTGTCCGACATACTGGATGATCAGAAACGTAATGACCAAAATACACAGTAAGTAAATCCCGGTGCTTAAAATCTCTCTTAAAATGCTGTTGCTTTTCTTCATGATGTCATTTCCCCTCTGCCTTATATATTTCGGCGAATTTCGCCGATTTCTTTATGCAAGAACAGTTCCGGTTGCTCTAAAGAAAAACGAATCGGAGATATTGCCGATCTCTGACGAGATCTTATGGTCGCTCCAACGATAATCTGCCGAGCTTTCCGCTTCGAAACTCCTCGATCAGGATCGATCCGGCCTTCACCAGATCCGGCTCTGCACCTTTTTTGAGGCACCCTCTGCTGACCGCAATGGCCTGCAGGATCTCAATCGGATCCTGTAGATCTTTTACCGCATCAAAGCGCTGTTCAAGAACAAGCGGATATTTCTGTTGCAGTTCCTTGATCAGTTCAAATGCCAGATCATCGGATGCAAACAGTTCATCATTCATCGAACCGATCAGCGCAATGTGCAGACCAAGCTGCTGATCTTCCATTTTCGGCCATAGGATTCCGGGCGTATCTAAAAGTTCCAGATTCTTTTGGAGTCGGATCCACTGCTTTCCTTTGGTCACGCCGGGCTTATTGCCGGTCTTTGCACTGGGACGCCCTGCGATCGCATTGATCATGGTCGACTTGCCGACATTCGGGATCCCGGCAACCATGGCTCTGACCGGACGATTGATGATCCCTCTTGCGCGGTCACGTTCTAATTTTGCCTTGCAAGCTTCTTCTACGGCAGCTTTGATCTTTGAAATGCCATCTCCGCTCTTGGAATTGACTTCTACCGTCACGGCGCCCTGTTCCTGGAAATAACGGATCCACTGTTGATTCACCTCAGGATCGGCCAAATCCGCTTTGTTTAAGATCACCAGCCTGGATTTGTTTTTTCCAAGCGTATCAATATCCGGATTACGACTCGCCATCGGAATCCTTGCATCAAGCATCTCGATCAGCAGATCGATCAGTTTGATATTTTCTTCCATCATTCTTCTGGCCTTGGTCATGTGCCCGGGGTACCATTGAAAATTCATAAAACTCCTATTCTATCAATCCTAATGTATGTTCACTTGTGCCCAGATGAAACCAGGCTTCTCCTATGATATTGTCTTCACTGACAACACCGATATTGGCGGATCGGCTGTCTTCGGAATTGTTCCGGTTATCTCCCAGGACAAAATACTCATGTTCTCCGAGCTTTAGCCCATTCTCGGCAATACCGCCGTCTTCCATCAGATCCAGCGTCTCATCTTCTTCCAAAAGCGTTCCGTTGATCAGCACATGGCCTCCTTCGATCTGAATGTACTCTCCCGGCAGTCCGATCACACGTTTCACATAATAGTGCGTGTTTTGATTTCCGTTCGGCAAAAAGACGATCACATCTCCGCGCCCCGGATCACTGACCGAATACACCAGACGATTGATGAGCACTTCCTCGCCATTGACCAAAGCCGGTTCCATGGAATCACCGATCACGCTGGTCTTATGACCGACGGAAAACACAAATACATATGCGATCAAAAAAGCCAATATCAAAAGAAATACCCAGCTTGCAATCTCTCGAATTGCAGTTGCGCTGAGTTTCTTACGTTTCGTATAAAAACTTAATCCCTTGTTTCTGCGTGGCATGTCTTATCCCCTAAACTTCTACTCATATTATACGATTTTACGCCCCATATGTACAACAAAAAAGCTGCCGATGTTTCCATCGACAGCCGTCTGTTTCATAAAGATTACTGAATAACTTCTTTTACCTTTGCCTTCTTACCGTGACGATCTCTTAAGTAGAACAGTTTCGCTCTTCTTACTTTACCCTTTCTGACAAGCTCTACCTTCTCTACATTCGGAGAATGCATCGGCCAGGTCTTCTCAACGCCAACACCGTTGGACTCTTTTCTTACAGTGAAGGTTGCACGGTTGCTACCGCCCTGTACTTTGATTACGGTACCTTCGAAAATCTGAATTCTTTCGCGGTTACCTTCTTTGATCTTACCGTGTACTCTTACGGTATCACCTACTGAGAACTGATCAACAGTCTCTTTCAGCTGAGCTGCTTCGATTTCATGAATAATCTGGTTCATATTGTCTCCTTTATCTATCTGAGTATTCGATGTTCTTAATACAGGTTGTAACAGCGGACCATCTTCTTACGCAACATTAGAAGTTTATCATATTCCATCATCAAATGCAAACACTTTTTCCGTATTTTTTTTGCAAACGATAATAGTTGGATAAGTTGCGAAATCCGCATTCCAACGCAATATCCGAAACGCTCAGATCGGTACTGCTGCGCAGTTCTCCGGCGCGTTGCAGTCGAAGAAGCGTAATATATTCACTGAAGGTTTTACCGGTCACATTATGGAAATACGTGCTGAAATAATTCGGGCTCATATAGACGATAGAGGCGACATCTTCCAGCATGAGTTTTTCCGCATAATGCGTATTGATGTAATAGACGGCCTGTTCCAGGCGATGCATGCATTTGATCTTATCGTCCAGTTTTCTGCCGCCTGCGGTAATGCTTTCATCATCCCTGTAATGACGCAACAAAAGCGTCAGGATCTTCAGAGTATCCGCCTTGATCATACACTCATAACCGGCATCTTTGTTATGATACTCTTCAAATTCTTCAAGCATCAGCGCATAGATAACCTCAACATTGGCATCTTCCCCCGAGATACGGTTTTGGAAATTACTGCCCCGCTCCGCAAACGGCTTTAAATACTTTTGGGAAAGGGCATCGGTCGGCGAGGAAACAAAGTCCGTTGAAAACGTCATAACCAGTACCGTCATGGTCTCATCTTCGACCATCCAGCCGTGGGGCTCCACATTATTAAAGATGATCAGATCGCCCGGATTCATCTTCAGGATCCTGCCGTTGACCTTATAAGATCCCTGACCGGACTCCACATAGGTGATCTCGCAAAAATCATGATAATGAAAACATTCTGCCAGATTATCCTCCCGCTTCAGCACATGTCTCGTGATGCGAAACGGCAGATGCGAATCCAAAATGATATTGTCTTTATAGATGATCATGGCTCTCTCCTACCGTTTGTTTGCTGCATTGATCTGATCAATCATCTGATCTAAGTATGCCTCCTGATCCCGATGCAATGCAACTCTGAAAAACGGATCCCCTTTCACACCTTTCATCACGTAAAGATCCGCTTCCAACTTAAAAAACGGACGTTTCAGGCTCTTCATATACAGAAACGAACCTTCAAACATTCTGAGCGAATCGATCAGTTCATCGTCGATCGGAAGTGAAGTGATCAGATCATACGCATCCCAACCGGATTCCGTACACCGCTCGATCGATGGACGTTTGGATATTACCTGCATAACACACTTCCCCTCTCTACAATGCTTCTGTGATCTCACGTACCGCATACGCCAATGCGTCCACATCTTCCATCGTATTGGAGAAGCCAAAGCTCGCGCGGACGCACCCTTTCGGTGCCGTTCCCAGATAGGTATGAATGAGCGGTGCACACTGCAGACCGCTCCGTGTAACGATATCATAACTGTTTTGCAAAATATAGGAAACATCCGCACAGTTCATGCCATCGATCGTAAAGCTGACCACCGGCCCGTAGTCATCTCCAGTCATACCGATCACATGAACGTTCGGAAGTGCGGACAGGCGCTGTTTGGTCTCCGTAACCAGACGGCTCTCGTATTGATGGATCTTTGCAACATCTTGTCTGAGCACATACGTAGCAGCGGTTGCAAGCGCCGCGATGCCAGGAGAATTCTGCGTCCCGACTTCCCATTCGGCATCGCCGTCCGTGTAGCGGATTTTAGATGAATCTCTCCCCGTACCGCCAAATTTCACAGGCGAGATCGGCAGGTCTTCGGAAAGATACATGCCACCGCTCCCCTGGATTCCCAGCAATGCTTTGTGTCCGGTAAATGCGGCCCCATGAACCCCCACCTCATCAAGCGACATCGGAATACAACCGGCACTTTGAGATACATCCACCAGGAACCATAACCCGTGTGCTTTTGCAATCTGTCCGATCGTCTTAAGATCCGCGATCGCTCCGGTCACATTCGAACAATGGTTGACGATCAGTACCTTGTGCCTTGGCAGGATCGCCTGCTCAATCGCCTCCGGGCTGATGCGGCCGTTTTGATCCACCGGAACGATCGAGGGCAACTCCTCATGTTCGATCAGTTGAAACAAGGGTCTGAGCACGCTGTTGTGCTCTGCCGCAGTCGTCAGAAAAGCACTTGCCGGCAGGTGAAACCCACTGATCAGGAAATTTAGTGCCTCTGTCGATCCGGACGTAAAAAAGATCCGCTCGCTGCGAACACCCAGGATCTTTGCGATACCCTCGCGCGCCGCGGTAAACAGATCTCCGTCATCGATTCCCGCAGTGCTGCGAAACTGCCCGGATGGCAGCGCAGCAAGCTGCTCTGCCACCCGATCTGTTACACATTGCGGTTTCGGATATGAAGTTGCTCCGTGATTTAAATAAATCATCTGTTAGCCTTCAACAATATTGAAATGCATGATCTCCGCCAGTTCTTTGATCTTCTTGGTATAATCGCCGAAGATCAGCACCTGATGATGACCGAAGCTGGCCAGAGAATGCATGTAGTGTCTCGCATCCTCCATCTGGATGTAGTAGTACGGGCTGCAATATACCTCGTCATATTCGGAACGAAGTACTTTGCCTTTGCCCAGTACCATGGTATCACCTGCCGGGTTAAAGCGTCCCAACGTGATGTAATCGGAATCGTTCTCCGTAAAGTCTACCTGAAGCTTACCGCCAAAGCCCTGACCGGTAAATGCCCACAGCTTGTAGTTCATCTTTCTGGTGCCATAACCGTTCATGCAAAGCGCCGGTACCGCATGATGGATCTTTAAGAGTTCATCGGTTTCATGGCTCGGATTGCCCATAAATGCCGGACGATTACCAAGATACTGCATGATACACATTGCCATCAGTGCATTCAGATCTTCCTCGCAGCCGCTCGGAATGCCCTCATCCTTTAACAGGGAATGGCAGACACACGGTGTGAATTTACGCTCCTGCGGGATCTCGGAGGTACACAATTCATGACAGGTCGTAGTGAAGGAATTGCAATCATAAACATCCATCATCTTCTTTGCTGCCAGATAATATTTGATATCATTGATAAACCAGTCGGTATTGACCTTGGTATCATTCGATCCGTTGATGATCTCATCAGCGATCGGTCGAGCCTCTTCATCCGTGATCTGATCCATATATTTGAAAATATCGTAGAACGGCAGTTTGATCACTTCGAGGCCATATCTTTGACGCAGCACCTCAGGATCGCGGATCAGACTCTGGATACCGAACGTTGGCTGAGATCCGGCAGTCAGGCACAGTACTCTGGTGTTGGCAACCGCCTTACGAACCCATAACAGATGTGCGATCTCATTTAAGTCCTGCATATCCATTGCCACATATGCTTCCACTCCGATATTTCTGCAATATGCCGCAAAATCAATGCCTTCATTACCGTTCTGCATGATCACAACAGGCTTACGATAACGCTCTAATTTCGGGATTCTCCATCCCATGCAAAGAAAGAAATCGACCTTATCCATATCTTCTTCGATCTTTTCATAAACCGGACGTTCTACCACGAACTTCTCATCATACCGTGCATCGATCATCGGCAGAAGTTCCACTTCCGGAGTGATATCCTTTAAGGTCTCCTGCATTTTGGCAAAGGTCTTCTCTGCCTGTGCATTTTCCGCTTCGGTCGTCATGTTTTCTCTGCGACCTGCGCGGCAAGGTCCCTCCCAGAAATGAGAATGTGTCAGACATCCCACGATCGGGCGAACCACCAGTTTCATATCCATCGCTTTTTGCTTCATGTACTCTTCCTCCATATACACCTTCAAAGTCAGCCGTAACACACCGTTACGTTCTACCCTAAGTATAGTGAGGATCTTATGAAAACACTTCTTTTATTTTCATCAATGTGTGTACTATTTTACGATGAAATGTGAACTTTATTTCCGCCTGCGTTTCTTTCGTACCGGCTCCGGATGTGTCTCCATATATCGTTCAAACATCTCCGGACGTCGTATTTTCGTTATTTCTTTAGATTGCTCCAAACGCCAGGCATCTACTTTGGCATGATCTCCGCTTAGTAAAATTGCAGGTACACTTTCTTCTTCCCACACCTCAGGCCTGGTATACTGCGGATATTCCAGCAGATCTTCGCTAAAGGACTCGCTGACTCCGGATTCTGCATTGGTTAGAACCCCCGGCACCATGCGGGAAATTGCATCGATCATGACCATGGCCGGCAATTCTCCGCCGGTCAGCACATAGTCTCCGATCGACACCTCATCCGTAACGATCTTATCCAGTACCCTCTGATCGATTCCTTCATAATGTCCGCAAAGAAAGATCAGGTGCTCTTCCCGGGCAAGATCTTTGGCCATCTGCTGATGAAAGGTCTGCCCTTTGGGAGATAAAAAGATCACCCGCGGTTTCTCTGCACCAATCTTTTGACAGATCGCACGATAGGTATCATACACCGGCTGTGCCTGCATGAGCATCCCTGCGCCGCCGCCGTACGGGTAATCATCCACTTTATTATGTTTATCAAGCGTATAATCCCTGATATTCCATGCTGTCATGGAGATCAGTCCGTTCTCCTGGGCCCGCCCCAGGATGCTGGTCCGAAGTCCGTCCATCACCATATCCGGAAATAAGGTCATGATATGAAAGTTCATCTGCTTATCCTAATCCAGTAATCCATCCATTACATGAATGGTCATCTTTGCCTGCGCCACATCCACCTGCAAAATACACTGATGAATGGCCGGCAGCAATACTTTTTTCCCGTCTGCCATCTCTACTTCGTAAACATCATTTGCGCCGGTTTCATAAATATTGGTCAGTGTACCAAAATCTTCTCCGTCTTCGGTAACTACCTGCATGCCCATCAGATCGGCCCTGTAATATTCATTTTCTCCCAACGGCACGGCATCCGCGCGATCCACCCAAAGCGTCGCATGATAGAGTTTCTGAGCCTCATCCATGGTATCGATTCCTTTGAATTTCAGGATCGCCAGATTCTTAAAGAACTTCACCTGTGTGATCTCCAGTGTCTGTTCCGTTCCTTTTTCCGTGCGTACGCGAACGCTTTTTAATTTATGAAACTTGTCCGGATCGTCTGTGGTGGGAAAAACTTTCACTTCGCCTCTGACGCCGTGTGTACTGGTGATCGCTCCAACCTGAAATTCTGTTTCCATGCATATTCCTCTCTGAATGTCTTATGACTTCCTGCGAAAAAAAGAACACCTCACAGGTAAGGTGTTCTTTGTTCGTCAATGTGCGCTCATGTAAGGAAACCCTTACAGCTCTTATGTGCCCGGACCGATTACACGATCTCCACATCCACTCTCTGATTGCCTTTGGATGAAGCAGCTTTAACAACGGCCCGAATAGCCTTTGCTGTACGTCCCTGCTTACCAATGACTTTGCCCATATCGCCTTCTCCGACGTGAAGTTCCAGCGTCACGTTGCGACCTTCCGCCTTCTCGGTGACTTCCACCTGATCAGGATGGTCCACAAGAGCTTTTGCGATAACTTCGACTAATTCTTTCATGATCTACCTCCTAATACAATAGACAGCCGCTCCGGCCATCCGTTCATGCAGGAAGTATTACTTCTGAATACCAGCTGCCTTGAAAATCTTAACAACTGCTTCTGTCGGCTGTGCACCGTTCGCGATCCACTGCTTTGCCTTCTCTTCGTCTACCTTGTAGGTATACGGATCGGTGTTCGGATCGTATGTACCGATCTCATCGATGAAACGTCCGTCTCTCGGGCTTGTAGCGTTAGAAACAACGATTCTGTAAAGCGGAGCCTTCTTCGCACCAATTCTTCTTAATCTGATCTTTACCATTTACTTATCCTCCAAATGTTCAAAACTACTCAAAACAATGTCTTCGAACCGTGACATTCTTCCGATTGCCTGCCTTTGCAAGCGTACTTAGGTATCATAAGCCCAAAGCCGATTGCTGTCAAGTACTTTTGCTTTACATTTCAAAAAAACTTAAAACGGCATCTTCATTCCGCCAAACATGCCTCTGCCGCGTTTGCCGCCCATCATGCCCGGCAACTGCTTCATCATCTTCTGGCTCTGCTCAAACTGTTTCACAAACCGGTTGACCTGCGCGATATCCACGCCGGCACCTCTCGCGATCCGGTGCTTGCGACTGGGGTTTAACAGTTTTGGATTATGACGCTCTGCTTTCGTCATGGAGAGTACGATCGCTTCATTGCGTGCCAGATCTTTTTCGTCGATCATAGACGATAGATCTTTCTTTCCGCCGGTCAGCCCCGGCATTATTGCCAGAATGCTTCCCAGACCACCCATGTTACGCATCTGTTTCATGCTTTCCAGATAATCTTCAAAGTCAAACTTCCCTTTTTTCATACGGGAAGCCATGTCTTTTTCTTTCTCCTCATCGATGTCGATGCTGGCCTGTGCCTTCTCGATCAATGAAAGGACATCGCCCATACCGAGGATACGGTTTGCCATCCGGTCCGGATAGAACTGCTCTAAATCGGACAGTTTCTCGCCCATACCGACATACAGGATCGGCTTGCCGGTCACTGCCTTGACAGAAAGTGCCGCACCACCCCTGGTATCGCCGTCCATCTTGGTTAAGATCACACCGTCGAGCCCGATCTTCTCATTGAAATCGCCGGCGACATTGACTGCATCCTGGCCGGTCATGGCATCGACCACGAGCAGCGTCTGATGCACATCGATCTGCGCCTTGATCTCCTGCAGCTCGGCCATCATATCTTCATCAATATGGAGTCGACCTGCCGTATCGAGAATGACCACGTTATGGCCGTTCTTTTCCGCATGTGCAAGCGCTGCCTTTGCGATCTCCACCGGTTTGTGACCGGTCCCCATCTCAAAGACTTCAACGCCCTGCTTTTCGCCGTTGATCTTTAACTGCTCGATCGCCGCCGGACGATAGATATCGCAGGCAACAAGGAGTGATTTTTTACCTTTGGTCTTAAACTGTCCCGCCAGCTTTGCCGTTGTGGTGGTTTTACCGGCACCCTGGAGACCGCACATCATGATGACGGTAATGGATTTGCCCGGTTGGAACGTAATCTCCGTGGTTTCCGAGCCCATGAGCGTGCACAGTTCTTCATTGACGATCTTGACCACCATCTGACCCGGATTTAATCCGTTCATCACATCGGTACCGATCGCCCGCTCCTGTACGGAATTGACAAACTGCTTTACGACCTTGAAGTTAACATCCGCTTCCAGCAGTGCCATACGCACTTCCTTCATCGCAGCTTTGACATCCGCTTCGGTCAGGCGGCCTTTTCCGCGCAGTTGTTTAAATACATTTTGTAATTTATCGGTTAAGCTTTCAAAAGCCATACTCAGACTGCTCCTTTATCCCTCTCCTAGAAATTCTCCATCAGATGGTTCGTACATTCCTGGATCTTTTTGATCTGCAAACGGCACATCTCCGGCGATAACCGGTCTGCCTCTTCCGCCAGCTGATTGATCTCTTTGATCTTTTCTTTCGCATCCATAAACTTTGCTACCAGATGCAGTTTTTCTTCATAGTTGGCCAGTATATGGTCGCAGCGTTTTAACAGATCGTGGACGCCCTGTCTGCTGATGCCATAGGCTTCGGCAATCTCGCTTAAGGATAAATCATTATAGACCGCTTCTTCGTAAATGCTGCGCTGATGCTCTGTCAAAAGCTCTCCGTAAAAGTCATACAAAAAGCCCTGTGTCACAATATTTTCCATTTCGTGACCTCCTATCTAACTAGAGTACAATAGCGCAAAAACGGTGTCAAATCTTCTCGCTGAAAATATTTTTATAACCTTCTCCGTAGATCTCCGTTGCATCGGTAATGATCATAAAGGCCCGGGGATCTTCTTCTTTGACGATCTCTTCCGCCTTGGGATAAATGTCTTTCTTGACCACGACCAGGATCACCTGCTTTTGCTCCCCGCTGTAAGCGCCCTTGCCCTGCATATGCGTCACACCGACATCCAGTTCCTGCAGCAGACGCGCTGTGATCTTCTCGGATTCATTGCTGATGATATAGACCAGTTTCGCACCGTCTCTGCCATAGAGTACACCATCAAACACTACCCCTGTTACCGTAACGGAAATCACCGCAAAAAGCGCGATCTCAAGATCCTTGAAAGCCACCGCCGAGATCGCGATGACGATCAGATCCGTGATCAGGATCAGCATTCCCGTCTTCATATGACGATATTTGCGACGAAGGAGCTTCACGATAATATCCGAACCGCCGGTCGTTGCTCTGGCTTTGAAGACCAGGCCCATGCCAACCGCCACGACCGTTCCACCGATGATGGAAGCCAGCATCGGATCCGATGTGACCGGGCCAAAGGTAGCCAGATGGTTGGTCGCCACCGTCGTCAGTAAGATGCTGTAAAGCGTCGAAACAATGAACTTGGCGCCGAATTTCCAAAGGCCTAACAGCAGGATCGGGACATTTAACAAAAAGATCCAGGTACCGGTCTGGATCGGCGTAAACTTATCCAAAATAATGGACAGACCGGAGACCCCACCGGGAGCCAGACGATTGGGGTCCAGGAAATTGGCGATCCCGATCGCATAGATGATGCTGCCGACCGTGTTGGCCAGATATTCCGCGATCACGCGATTTCTTCTGTTTTTATTAGCAATTTTGCGAACTTTATTTAACATCTCTCATCCCTTTGAATAAATATCCAAAATCCTTTCGTGCTTTACCAAATTAAAATCCCCGGAGGCATTCCTCCGGGGATCGTATTATACGTTTGTTGCCACCAGTTTCGGCTCATAGCCCTGTGCAAACAATGTATCGATAATCTGTTTTTTGTGTTCCGTTCCAAACGCTTCCAAGGTGATCTTTAACTCCACAGCAGCATTTCGGTTGATGGATACGAACTGATTGTGCTCGAGTTTAATAACATTTCCGTTCTGCTCCGCAATGATCCCGGAAACCTTGTTTAACTCGCCCGGCTTATCCGGCAGGAGAACGGATACCGTAAAGATCCGGTCTCTGAGGATCAGTCCCTGGCGAACTACGGAAGACATCGTAATGATATCCATGTTGCCGCCGCTTAAGATCGAAACGATCTTCTGATCCTTCACCTTCAGGTGCTTGAGTGCCGCCACCGTAAGCAATCCGGAATTTTCGACAACCATCTTGTGATTCTCGACCATATCCAGAAATGCCGTAACCAGTTCTGCATCTTCTACCGTAATGATTTCATCTAAATTTGATTGTAAGTACGGGAAAATCTTGCTTCCCGGTGTCTTAACCGCGGTACCGTCCGCGATGGTATTGACCCCCGGAAGTGTCGTCACCTTTCCCTGCTGCATCGATACCTGCAGGCAATTGGCTCCTGCCGGCTCGACGCCGATGACTTTGATATTCGGATTGAGCAGCTTGGCAAGGGTTGAAACACCGGTTGCCAGACCGCCACCGCCCACCGGTACCAGAATATAGTCTACCAGCGGCAGTTCCTTAATGATCTCCATGGCGATCGTGCCCTGTCCGGTCGCAACCGCATAATCATCAAACGGATGTACAAACGTATAGCCATGCTCTTTGGCCAGCTGCAATGCATACTCGCAGGCCTCGTCATATACATCTCCGTGTAACACAACTTCTGCTCCATACCCTTTGGTACGGTTGACCTTGATTAACGGTGTCGTCGTCGGCATGACGATGACTGCCTTAACGCCATAACTTTGTGCCGCGAACGCGACGCCCTGCGCATGATTGCCGGCAGATGCCGTGATCAGTCCTTTTTCGCGCTCTTCCTTCGATAAGGTACTCAGCTTATAATATGCCCCGCGCACCTTGTATGCGCCGGTCCTCTGCATATTTTCCGGCTTAAAATATACCTTGTTTCCTGTCTGTTTGCTGAAATAATCGCTAAATACCAGTTTGGTCTCCAGCGTTACTTTCCGCACCTCTTCCGAAGCCTCCTCAAACTTCTTCAGAGTCAGCATTTTCTCCTCTTCCATTTTCCTCTTCTCCTACGAATTATGATTCCTGATTTTTTTGAAACAATGCATCCACAAACGTATCCGCATCGAATTTCTGCATATCATCGATCGACTCACCGACACCGATGTATTTTACCGGCACCTTCAGTTCGGACTGGATCGCTACTGCGATGCCGCCTTTGGCGGTACCGTCCATCTTGGTCAGAATAATACCGGTCAGTTCACAGATCTGTCCGAATTCCCTGGCCTGCTGCAATGCATTCTGTCCGGTGGTCGCATCTAACACGATCAGATTTTCCCGATGAGCCTGCGGCCACTCCGCAGCGATGATCTTGTCCATCTTTTGCAGCTCAGCCATCAGATTTTTCTTATTATGCAGTCTGCCTGCCGTATCACATAAGAGCACATCCGCGCCTCTGGCCTTGGAGGCCTGAATGGCGTCAAAAAGCACCGCGCCCGGATCCGCGCCGTCATTTCCGCCGATCAGATCCGCATCCGCCCGGTGTGCCCATTCTGCCAGCTGATCCTTTGCCGCGGCACGGAAGGTGTCGCAGGCACCGATCACAACCTTTTTGCCCTGTGCCTTGAGTTTTCCGGCCAGTTTACCGACCGTCGTCGTTTTGCCGACACCGTTGACACCGATCAGCATCACAATGGATTTCTCATGTTCAAACGCGTATGCCGTCTCACCGACATCCATTTGCTCTTTGATATTATGGATCAAAAAATCCTTACAATCAATCGGCTCACGGATGTGGTTTTCGCGCACCTGCTCTTTGAGCTTTTCCAGGATCTCATCGGTGGCACGCACTCCCAGATCCCCGGTGATCATCAGCTCTTCGAGTTCTTCGTAAAAGTCGTCGTCAATATGTGATGCACCGTAAAAAATGGCATCCATGCCATCCACGATATGATCTCTGGTCTTGGAGAGACCGGATACCAGTCTGCCCCAAAAGCCCTGCTTTTCTTCACTCATGAATCTGTCATTCTCCTTCATCGGCCGGCCCGGCTCGCCGGATCAGTTCCAGGCCAAATGCCCGCCGCCTTAGTTGGTCAGTTCTTTATCGATCAGATCGACGCTGACCAGTGTGCTGACACCCTTTTCCTGCATGGTGATACCATACAGACGATCCGCACTTTCCATCGTACCACGACGATGTGTAATGACGATGAACTGCGTGTTCTTAGTCAGTTTGTGCAGATATTTTGCAAATCGGCTGACGTTGTTTTCATCCAGCGCCGCCTCGATCTCATCAAGCAGACAGAACGGCGATGGTTTTAAGTTCTGGATCGCAAATAAGAGTGCGATCGCGGTTAATGCCTTTTCACCACCGGAGAGCATGTTCATGTTCTGCAGCTTCTTGCCCGGCGGCTGTGCCGTAATATTAATGCCTGCCTCTAAGATATCTTCCTCTTCCATCAATTCGATGGTACCCTTACCACCGCCGAAGAGTTCTTTAAAGACTTTATCAAATTCTTTGCTGATGGCTGCGAATTTCTCCGTAAACTGCTTGCGCATCAGGGCATCGAGATCATCGATGGCCTTCACCAGCTGCTTTTCTGCTTCCACCAGATCGTCATGCTGTGTCTTCATGAAGGTATACCGCGTAAACTGCGTCTTGTACTCTTCAATGGCATTGACGTTGACATCACCGAGACGACGGATCTCATCCTTTAATGTTGCGATCCGCTTCTTCATATCCGCAAGATCATCCATCTGCGGATCACGCAGTTTTGCCGCATCGCTTAAGGTGATCTCATATTCATCCCACATATAATTGATCTGGGACTCAATATAATCTTCCTGTCGCTCTTTCTGTGTCTGAAGACGACCGACTTCACCCTCGAGTGCGATGATCTTTTCGGAAAGTTCCTCTCTGGTATCAAAGAATTTCTTCTGGTTTTGCGTCAGTTGTTCCTTGCGGTCATTTCCCTCTTTTAAGAGTTCTTCCGCTTCATTCTGTGCCGCAAAGCTTGCCTGAATGGTCTCGCGCAGCGCCTCGATATCTTCGCGCTTCTGCTCGACTTCTTCGGCATTACTGTTCATGCTGTTTAGTACTTCGTCAAGTTCTGCACTGTGACGCGCGATCTCCCCGTCGATACGGTCGATGTTTTCCTGATCAAAGCCCTGCTTCTGACGGATCTTTTGCACTTCCAGATTCCACCTGGAGACTTCTTCCGCCTCTTCGCTTTCTTTCTCATGCAGTGCATCTACCTGATGCTGCAGATCCTCGATCTGTTTCTTGGTCTCTGCCTCGGAGGTCTCGGAGGTCTCGAGTTCGGCATTGACCTGTGCCTTGCCATCCTCGATCTCCTGCATCTGCTTCTCGATTTCCGCCTCTTCTTCACGCAAAGAGCCAAAGCCGTTTTCGGACTCGTCTTTCTTTGCCTTGGCAGCCTCCAGATTTAACTGCAGGGTATTTTGTTTCAGGCTCATGTTCTGTAACATCATCCGGCCGCTTTCGGCCTTCACACGAAGTCCGTTACGCTCTTCGCGTATCTGCGCGATCTCACGGTCAATGTCATCCATGGCCTTCTTGTATTCTTCGACTTTGCCTTCCAGTTCCTCGACTTCACGACGTTTGGAAAGCAGATTGGTGCCGTTCTTGAATGCACCGCCGGAAATGGCACCGCCGGGTGCAAGAAGTTCACCTTCCAGCGTAACCATGCGAACAGAATGCTGATACTTCTTGGCCAGTTTCATCGCGCGGTCCACCTTGTCAACCACAACGATACGGCCAAGCAGGGTCTTGGCAACGTTCTGATATTTCCGATCCAGCGTGATCAGGCTGTCTGCCAACCCCAACACACCATCTTCACTTAAGATGCCCGGATCTTTAAATTCCTGCGGATGCTCCAGACTGGTCAGCGGCAGGAAGGTCGCACGGCCATGACGATTCTTCTTTAAGAATTCGATCATTTCCTTGGCAGCCTGATCATCTTCCGTGACAATGTTCTGAATATTACCGCCGAGTGCGATCTCGATCGCGGTCTCGTACTTCTTTTCCACCTGGAAAATATCCGCAACAACGCCGATGATTCCCTTATTTTTCTGTTTCTGGTCCATGACCATACGAACAGCGCTGTTGTATCCGTCATAACGCTCCGATAAATTGCGCAGCGTCTCTAACCGGGACTTTTCCTGATGGTAATGCTCTCTGGCCTTTTGCAGAGCCTCGTCTTTTTCTTTTAACTGCTCTTTGATCTCACCGAGACGCAGATCCACTTCTGCCTGCTTTGCATTTAAGTCATTCATCTCCTGCAGGGCATCCGCCAGTTCTCCGGCCAGCGCCTCGATCAACTGATCCTGTTCCGCTTCTTCGGATTTCATCCGGATCATACGACTCGAGAGCTCAGCTTTACGCTGCATGACCTGCTCTTCCATGGAGCTTAATCGTCCGAGCTGAGACTTGGTCGTTGCTCTGGCATTTAAGGCATCGATGATCTGATTCTTATCGTTCTCGATCTTGCGATTGAATTCCTCGATCTCTTCCTGCGTCTTTTGCAGGGTGGCACCGGCTTTTGCCATGTTTTCTTCGACGCCGGCAAGTTCCTCATCCGTCGCCTGCTTTGCCTTTAACAATTCATCCTTTTCACTGTTGCGCTCCGCGATCTGTGCATTGATCGCATTGCGACGGTTCTCAAGATGCTCTTTGTTGTTTTCCACCGAATGGATCCGCTCTTCGTAGACGCGGATCTGACCTTCCAGTTTTTCACGATTGACCGAAGAATCGGTGAGTGTCTTATGCGCCTGCTCGATCTCCGCATCTAAGGCATCGATCTGCTCCTGCACCTGCTCATATTCCTGACGGATCTGATCGTAGCTGTCTCTGGTCTCACTCAGCTGATCGGATGTAATGCGATGCTTTTCCGTAACGCCTTCAAGCTGTCTGGTCACACGTTCGTGATCCATCAAAAAGACGTTGACATCGAGTGTTTTTTGCTCTTCTTTTTTCTTTAAATAAATATGTGCCTTTTCCGACTGCTTCTCGAGCGGACCGAGATTTCTGGTAAGCTCCGATAAAATATCGTTTAAGCGCACCAGATTCTGGCGCTCACTCTCCAGCTTTTTGATCGTCTCGACTTTACGGCGTTTGAATTTTACAATGCCTGCAGCTTCATCAAACAGTTCACGACGCTCTTCCGGCTTTCCCGAAAGGATCCGGTCGATCTGGCCCTGTCCGATGATGGAATAGCCCTCTTTACCGATACCGGTATCGTAAAAAAGTTCATAAACATCTTTTAAGCGCACCGGATTGTTGTTGATGCGGTACTCGCTCTCACCCGAGCGATACAGGCGTCTTGAAACCGTCACCTCATCATAATCGATCGCCAGTGCATGATCCCCGTTATCCAGGGTGATCGCCACATACGCGTAGCTAAGCGGCTTACGCATCTCGGTACCGGAGAAAATAACATCCTGCATGCTCGAACCACGCAGCGATTTGACCTTTTGCTCACCAAGTACCCAGCGCACTGCATCAGATACATTACTTTTGCCGGAACCGTTCGGTCCGACGATACCGGTAATCCCCGGTTTGAACTTCAATACGATCTTATTTGCAAAGGACTTAAAGCCCTGCACTTCCATACTTTTTAAATACACGTATTACTTCCCCGCCTTCTTCATACTCACCAGTGCCTGATAAGCAGCCTGCTGTTCAGACTCCTTTTTGTTCCGGCCACTTCCTTCACCAAGCAGTACTTCTCCCCGATATACTGCGGTGTAAAACCTCTTATCATGCTCCGGTCCTTCTTCCCTGAGCAGTTCGTAACGGACATCCTCTCCGCTCTTTTGAATCCGCTCCTGCAGGATGGTCTTGGCATCATAAAACAGCTGCTTTTCCTCCAGATCCGATAGAATGAACCGGTGAATGAACTGCTTGGCATCTTCGATGCCGCTGTCCAAAAAAATCGCCCCGATGATCGCTTCCATGACATCGGAGGTAATGGATGCGCGATGAGCGCCGCCCGCCATCGCCTCTCCTTTGCCGAATCTGATATGCCTGCCCAGATCAAGGTCTTTTGCACAAAACGCCAACGCCTGCTCACAGACCATGGATGCTCGCGTTTTGGTCAACTCCCCTTCCGGTTTTTGCGGATATGTCAAATATAAAAATTCACTGGACACCAGTTCCAGCACTGCATCTCCCAAAAATTCGATGCGCTCGTAATCCGGGATCTTGTGGATCTTACGTTCATTCGCATACGAACTGTGCGTCAGCGCCTGCGTGATCAGTTCCTGATTCTTGAAACGGTAACCGATCTTTTCTTCGAGCGCCCTGATATTTTCCTGCTCTGCTTCTGTCATCTGTGACACCTTCATCTTAAAAAATAGATGAGAGGCTGCATGAGCCCCTCAACATTGATCAATTTCTGTTACATTCGCAATCTTTGATCAGTTCCACTGCTTCCGCGACGGTTGTGATCTTTGCAACTTCATCCGCATCCAGTGTAATCTTGCAGGATTCCTCCACTTTTACGATGATCTGATAGATATCCAGCGAATCCGCACCCAGATCATTCATAAATGTTGTCTGATCCGTAATTTCCCGCGGATCAACATTTAAGACTTCTGCAATTGCCTCTTTTAACTTCTCGAGTTCCATAGTTACGCATCCTGTGTTGATATTCTTTCACGGATCTTTTCATTGATCCGCTGCTCTTTGAAAGTCACACACTGAAGAATGGAATTCTTCACTTCATTGGCTTTCGCGGAACCATGTGTTTTAACCACCAGGCCGTTTAAGCCCAGCAGCGGCGCACCGCCGTATTGCTCAACATCGAAGGTCTTTAAGACATCCTTCAGCGCCGGTTTGATCAGTAAGGCACCGATCTTGCTGCGAAGCGAACTCATCAGCCCCTTCTTTACGGTACGCATCAGACTCTTTGCCACACCTTCATACATCTTCAAAACAACATTGCCGGTAAATGCCTCACAGACAACGACATCTGCCGCGCCTGCCGGGATATCTCTCGCTTCCACACTGCCGACAAAATTGATCTCCGGGCAGTTTTGCAGCAGCGGGAACGTATCCTTTACCAGTTGATTTCCTTTTTCTTCTTCGGCACCGATATTGACAATGCCGACACGCGGATTCTTAATGCCCGCGAAATTCTCCATATAGATGGAACCCATCTTGGCAAACTGTACCAGCATGCTCGGTCTGGCATCGACATTGGCACCGCAGTCGATGAGCAGTGCCGGTCCCTTTTCCGTCGGGATGAGCGGCGCCAGAGGCGGCCGTTCCACGCCTTTTAATCTGCCGACCAGGAGTTGTCCGCCAACCAGTGTCGCACCGGTACTTCCGGCGGAAACATAAGCATCGCAGGTGCCTTCCTTGACCAGCATCAGAGCACGGACCAGTGAGGAATCTTTTTTCTTACGGATTGCCATCACCGGAGGTTCTGCTGTTTCAATGATCTCCGTCGTATGGACGATCACAAATTGTTCTTCACGATAAGTATACTGCGATAATTCTTTTCGAATGATCTCTTCATCGCCGACCAGATAGATCAGCAGATCTGCATTTTCCTGTGCAGCCAATACGGCACCCTTGATGATCTCTACCGGTGCGTTATCGCCACCCATTGCATCCACAGCAACTTTAACTGTCTCTCCCATACTTCCTCCAAAAAATCATTTTATGCGCTTTTATTATCTTACTAAAAATAGCGAGCAAAATCAATCTGCATCGGATGGTTCCGCCTGAAAATCCATCAAAGCAAAGCCATTTCGTCACTAAAAAACCTCCGGCCAGAAGACCGGAGGTTTTATTCTTGGGGATTCTAAATAATGCGAAGATTAGTTCTCTTCTACTGCAACGATTTCTCTCTTGTTATAAGAGCCACACTTCTTGCAAACTCTGTGAGGCATCATAAGAGCACCACACTTGCTGCACTTAACCAAAGTCGGAGCAGACATTTTCCAGTTTGCTCTTCTCTTATCTCTTCTTCCTCTGGAAGATTTGTTCTTTGGACAAATAGACATTGCGTTACACCTCCTTACGTGCGTTAAAGATATCCTTTATCGCCACCATTCTTGGATCCGGAACGAAGGTGTCACACCCACATTCACCCAAGTTCAAGTTCTGTCCGCATACCTTGCACAGACCTTTGCAGTCCGGCTTGCACAGAACTTTCATAGGTAAGCTCATGATGATTTCGTTGTTGATCAGATCTTCTACGTTCAATTGATACTCGGAAACAAAACTCTGATCTTCTGCTTCTTCCTCGGTCAGAATCTCCGGTCCCGTGACATCTCTGTCGATCTCCGTCGTCAGTTCATAAGGAACTTCCGTCAGGCATCTGGAACAGGTCATCTGAAAGGTCATATGGATCCTGCCGGTGATATGGGCTCTTCCCTCTGAAAGATTCGAAATTTTCAAATCAATCGGGTCTTTGGAAAGAATCTCATAACTGATCAATCCGTCCGAAAACACGTCGGATTCATAAGTCACCTGCGTGGATGATGTATGTCCTTCCTTAGTGAAAGCATCAGTCAAATTCAAGAACATAGTTTCTCCTACTCACACATTCACATATTATATCGATGCATTCCCTGTTTGTCAAGAACTTTTATTTTACCAGGGCAGCTGTCTCACGAGCGATTGCAAGTTCTTCATTGGTCGGGATCACATAAACCGTTGTTTTGGAATCTGCTGTTGTGATCGCGATCTCTTCGCCTCTCTTGTGATTTGCATCTTCATCCAGCTTCACGCCGAGATATCCCAGATAGTTGTTGCAGATCATACTGCGGATGGTTGCGGAGTTTTCGCCGATGCCTGCGGTAAAGCAGATGGCATCCACACCGTTCATGGCTGCAGCATAAGCGCCGATGTACTTTGCAACTCTGTAAGAGAATGCTTCCATGGTGCGCTTTCCTTCCGGCTTGCCTTCATTGCTTGCGCCTTCGATATCTCTGGAATCGCTGGAGATGGTGGAAAGGCCGAGCATACCGGACTTCTTATTTAAGATGGTCATGATCTCGTCGATGGAGAGACCTTCTTTGTGAGCTAAAAATTCGATGATCGCCGGATCGATGTCACCGGATCTGGTACCCATGATCAGACCTTCGAGCGGTGTTAAGCCCATGGAGGTATCCACGCACTTGCCGCCCTGTACGGCAGATACGGAAGCACCGTTGCCCAAATGGCAGACAATGATCTTCATATCCTTGATGTCCTTGCCTGCGATGGCTGCACATCTCTTGGATACATAAGAATGGCTGGTGCCATGGAAGCCGTAACGGCGGATCTTGTATTTCTGATAATATTCATACGGAATACCGTACAGATATGCCTTCTCCGGCATGGTCTGATGGAATGCGGTATCAAATACACCTGCCTGCGGTGTGGTCGGCATCAGCTTCTGGCAGGCTGCGATACCGATCAGGTTCGCCGGGTTATGAAGCGGTGCAAGATCGTTGCACTCTGTGATCGCTGCGATCACTTCATCATTAATTAAAGTAGAAGCCGAGAACTTCTCACCACCGTGTACCAGTCTGTGACCTACGGCATCGATCTCGCTCAAATCTTTGATCACGCCGGTCTTTGCATCGGTCAGTGCCGCAAGAACGAGGCGAACTGCCTCCGTATGATCCGGCATCGGAGAAACGGTTGTCTGCTTCTCACCGCCTGCCGGGGTATAAACGATCTGACTGCCATCCATTCCGATACGTTCGCAAAGACCTTTTGCAAATACTTCTTCCGTTTCGGAATCGATCAGCTGAAACTTTAAAGATGAAGAACCACAATTAATGACTAAAATTTTCATTTTCAATCTCCTAAATGATGTTCTGTTCGCGC
>JAILPR010000220.1 GCA_024699355.1 Lachnospiraceae bacterium | reverse complement strand
GGTTTCCCTCGTCTTTGTCCTGACGGTGATGATCGCAGAATGGATCATTGTGCCCAAGGAGCCGATCCTGCCGTTTGCAGACGGCGTGTGGGTGCAGGTAGAGGGCGAAGTAGAGCGTGCCGGGAGCGGGCAGATGCAGCTACGGACAGCGGAAGGGGAGCGCTTTTTATGCGATCTGGCAGAGGGAGAAGTGCGCCCGAAGATCGGACAGTGGGTACGGGTCGAGGGAAAGAGTGCCTGTTTTTATCAGGCGAGTAATCCGGGGGAGTTTGACCAGAGTGCCTTTTACCGGCTGCAGGGGCTGACCATGAGGATCCGCAAAGCAAAGGTGATCGCGGCATCCAAAGACTATCGGAAATATCGGGAAGGATTGCAGTGCATCAGAGAGGCACTTGCGAGGACCCTGGATCAAAGCTTTGCGCCGGTGCATGCAGCGATCTTAAAGGCAATGCTTCTGGGGGATCGCACCGGTCTCACCCCGGAGATCAAACAACTGTATCAGGAGAGCGGGATCATTCATATTCTGGCAATTTCCGGTCTGCATATCTCAATCCTCGGCATGGGACTTTATCACCTGCTGCGGGCAGTCAATTTCCCGGCCGCGCTTGCGGCACCGCTCGCAACGATCGCCATCATTTCCTACGGGCTGATGACAGGGATGGGGGCTTCGAGTGTGCGGGCGATCGGCATGTTTATGATTGCCCTGGGAGGCGAACTCTTGCGGCGAACGTATGACATGCTGACGGCCATGAGTCTGATGGCATTGTGCATGCTGATCGGACAGCCGCAGCTCGTGAAGCAAAGCGGTTTCTTACTCTCTTACGGAGCGATCATTGCGATCGCACTGTTCTTACCGGTGTGGAAAGAGATGTGGCATGCAGAGCGCTATCAGCTCTCGCAGATGGTGCTGGAGACACTCCCCGTGCGGACGCAGCGCATGTACCGACTTCGCGCAGCCCTCCTCTCCGCAGTATGGACGAGCTCCGCAATTTCAGTGGTGACGCTGCCGATCCTGTTATGGTTTCAGTTTACCTTTCCATTGTATTCTGTGCTGCTGAATCTCCTGGTGCTGCCGCTGATGGGGATCGTGGTCTATGATGCGATCCTGGTCATGGGGTGTGCGCTGCTCTTATCACCGATGATCGCACGCATTTTATCGCTGCCAGACCGGTTGATCCTGCCCTTTTATGAATGGATCTGCACGCATCAGCAGCTTTTGCCGGGCAGCTTACTGATCCTGGGGAGACCTGCCCCGTGGCAGATCGCATGCTATGCACTGATCCTGCTGGTGCTGGTCTTTGAAGCGCCGCTGCGTGCGCTGTGGAACGTGTATGGTGCGCCGCGGTTTGCACGTGTGCGGCGCATTGCGCAGGAACGCCTGCAAAAGACACCCGGACGCGCCGTGCGGGTGCGCCTGCTCCTTGTTGCAGTCGCTTTGCTTATCTTGTGCGTGCGTCCGCGCATTGGTCTGCAGGTGCACTTCGTGGATGTCGGGCAGGGGGATGGCATCGTTTTGATGCTGCCGGACGGGACCAACTATATGATCGATGGCGGATCGACCACCAAATCGAATGTCGGCACGTATCAATTGCTGCCGTTTTTGAAAAGCCGGGGGATCGGAACGCTTGATGCCGTCTTTGTAACGCATCCGGATGAAGATCATCTGAACGGTATAGTGGAAATACTGAATCAGTCAACGAAAGGCCTCAAAGTGCGTCGCCTGATCCTGCCAAATGTCTCAAAACGGATGAAAATGACAGTGCTGTCGGAGATTGTGTCAGTTGCAAAAGACAATGGTGTCACCGTAGGATTTCTGGGCGCCGGCGATACCTGGAGGGTAGGAAAAGCCGAGTTATGTTGTCTTTCACCGGAACCGGGAAGCAATACTGAGGAAGTCAATGAAGTATCGATCGTGCTGTTTTTGCGTTATTTTGACTTCACTGCATTATTTACGGGGGATGTCACGGGGGCTGCAGAGCAGAAAATGGCGGAACATCTGGCAAGTTGTCTGCAACCGGGAGAGCAGTTGACCGTACTGAAGGTAGCACATCACGGATCACGTTATTCAACGCCGCAGGAATTCCTGCAGCAGTGTGATCCGAAGCTCGCGATCATCTCCAGCGGCAGAAAAAATTCCTACGGACATCCGCACCGGGAACTGCTCGATCGCCTGACCGCGCAGCAGATCCCGTACCTGAATACACAAACGAGCGGTGAGATCTGCATTCATGTCAGATCAGGGCGCGTAGCGGTAGAGGAATTTTTTCGCTGATGGAGGATACGGAAAGACTTCACCGAAGGACGGAATTCGTGTATGATGGGTAGGAACGTGCAAATGGGGTACACGTAGATAAGGAGAACAACATGAGAGTTGGAATGGGCTATGACGTTCACCGTTTGGTTACGGGACGCAAGCTGATCATCGGCGGTGTCGAGATTCCTTATGAAAAGGGACTCCTCGGACATTCCGATGCGGATGTTTTGTTACATGCCATCTCAGATGCCCTGCTTGGTGCGGCGGCACTGGGTGATATCGGGAAGCACTTCCCGGATACGGATCCGGAATTTAAAGATGCGGATTCTTTGAAACTGTTACAACGTGTCGGCGAGATGCTGGATGATGAGGCACTCGTGATCTCGAATATTGATGCGACGATCATCGCACAGGCACCGAAGATGCGGCCTTACATCGATCAGATGCGGCAGAATATTGCGGATGCACTGGCGCTGGATATCAGTCAGGTCAATGTGAAAGCGACAACGGAAGAGGGACTCGGTTTTACCGGAAGCGGCGAAGGGATTTCGTCGCAGGCGATCTGTATGTTAAATCACCCGATGGATATGTATTCTTCTGATATGGCTGCTCCGCCCTGCGGTGGTTGCGGCGGCTGCGGAAACGTCAGATCATAAATGTGCATGAGGAGTGCACGATACGAGGAAAAGGAGAAAAAACAAATGAACATTGTATGCTTGGACTTAGAGGGAGTACTGGTACCGGAGATCTGGATCGCATTCAGTCAGGCAAGCGGGATCCCGGAATTAAAGAGAACAACGCGTGATGAGCCGGATTACGATAAGCTGATGAAGTGGAGACTTGGCATCTTAAAAGAGCACGGTCTGGGCTTAAAGGAGATCCAGGATACGATCGCAACGATCGATCCGCTGCCGGGCGCAAAGGAGTTTCTGGACGAGCTGCGCAGCATTACACAGGTGATCATCATTTCCGATACCTTTACACAGTTCGCTACTCCGTTAATGAAGAAACTCGGCTGGCCGACCATCTTCTGCAACAGTCTGGAAGTTGCTGATAGCGGGGAGATCACCGGATTCAAGATGAGAATCGAAAACTCCAAGTTAACAACCGTCAAGGCACTGCAGTCGATCGGTTATGAGACCATCGCCAGTGGCGACAGCTATAACGACCTGGGAATGATCACTGCAAGCAAGGCAGGATTTTTGTTCAGATCCACAGAGCAGATCAAGGCTGACCATCCGGAACTGCCGGCATATGAGACCTTTGAGGACCTGCTCGCAGCCATCAAAAAGGCACTGTAAAAGGACCTGCGCTTTTAGAACGCAGCGCGGAGCGTGTCGATACAACAGAGCAGACGATCCTTAGAAGGCGGTCGCAAAGTCGGACTCGACTTCGAGGATCTCCACATGCATCGTGCAGTTGTCCGCCGGGAAGCGCACCGAAGTCAGATCGCGAAGCAGCGCTTCCTTGGTCGCATCATCGCTGCGGCTGATCCGGTGATGATGCACCTGTACGGTATAGTCACGTCCACCTTCTTCGGTGTAGACTTTGGTCAGTGAGATCCCGCAGTTGCGATAGCCTTCCTGAGAAAGCAGGGCGCGCAGTGCGGTGGTGTAATTGGCTTCGAGCGTCTCGTAACTGGTAACGAGGGCATGCTCGGAAGCCTGACTTTCCTGGACCATGGTGATGATGCAACCGATGATCAGTGCGATGGTTAACAGGATCAGAAGAAATTGTTTGCTGTTTTGATTCATGAGTATCCTCCCCGGCAATGGCCTGACGTTTTGTTTGTCTTGTTGTTATCCATAGCATACAGGACGGGGTGGTCTATAAATGAAACAGCAGGAAATGAGGGGACCAATGAGAGCAATACCAAAATCAGGTGAAGTATATAAGCACTTTAAAGGAAATTATTATCGCGTCGTAACGATCGCGCACCACTCCGAGACGGATGAGCAGCTGGTCATTTATCAGGCACTCTACGGAGAGCAGAAGATCTGTGCCCGTCCGCTGGAGATGTTTTTAAGTCCGGTCGATCACGAAAAGTATCCGGAAGTGACACAGAAGGATCGCTTCGAACTGGTGGAGATGCCACAGGTATCCGCACCGGCGGATCGTGCGGTAAAGTTCCTTACAGAGACTGCGCAGAGCGCCAAAGAGACGATCAGGACGGTTGCGGCGGAAGTCAAGGCGCAGGCGGCGGAAGTTTCCGCACAGGCGGTACAGGCTGCGGAGCGCATGCAGAAGCAGGCGACAGAGCCGGCACAGCAGGCGGCGGAACCCTTTGTGATGCACACGCCGCAGGAGCAGATCAGTCCGATCGTGATGGAATATCTCGAGGCGGAGACCTACGATCAGAAGATCAAGGTCATCGATGCACATCATCAGGATCTGGATGAGCACATGCTGATCACGATGGCGGTGGCGATCGATTGTGATCTGAAGGGAGAGTCTCTCTACGATCAGATCGATGAGCTGCGTTATTGCCTGATGACCAGGAAACGTTTTGAAGTGGATCGTGCATCCCGTCGCATCTAAGTATTGAGAATTTATATGAATCAGGAACAATTCAAAGCCATGCCGGACAGGCTTCTTGTCTGGTATGACAAAGGAAATCGAATATTGCCGTGGCGCTCGGAGCCGACACCGTATCATGTATGGCTTTCGGAGATCATGTTGCAGCAGACGAGAGTGGAAGCGGTCAAGCCTTATTATGACCGCTTTCTTCATGCGCTGCCGGACATTGCACATCTGGCAGAGGCCGGAGAAGAGCAGCTCTTAAAGCTTTGGGAGGGTCTGGGATATTATAACCGCGTCCGCAACCTCAACAAGGCGGCAAAGATCATCATGGAAGAATACGGCGGGCAGATGCCCGGGACGCAGGAGGAATTGTTAAAGCTCCCCGGCATCGGCAGATACACTTCCGGTGCCATTGCGTCCATCGCCTATGGTCAGGCAGATCCGGCAGTCGATGGAAATGTACTGCGTGTACTGGCGCGGCTTTTCTGTGATGAGCGCAACATCAGTGAAGAGAAGACGAAACTGGCGGTGGAAGCAGAGCTGCGGGAAGTGATGCCAAAGGATCGGCCGGGTGATTTTAACCAGTCCATGATGGAGCTGGGAGCCATGGTCTGCACGCCAAACGGTGCACCGAAATGCGAGGTCTGTCCGCTGCGGGAAATGTGTGCGGCACATCAGGCCGGCACCTGGGAGCAGTATCCGGTCAAATCTGCCAAAAAGCCACGTGTCATTGAAGATAAGACGGTACTTGTCATGCAAAGTGACCGCAGGGCCATCTTTCGCAAACGCCCGGCAAAAGGACTGCTGGCCGGGATGTATGAATTCCCCTGCATCGAAGGCAAAGCGGATGAAGATAAGGCACTTTCGGCAGTGCGGGCATTCGGGTTCTCACCCCTTCATATCGAGCCGCTGGGCGAAGCCAAACACATCTTTACGCACAAAGAGTGGCATATGATCGGATATGCGGTCAGGATCGATGAACTGTCCGATCTTGAGGCTGTGGCGAAAAAGGGACATTTTATTCTGGCGGATCGCAGTGAGGTGACAGAATCTTATCCGATCCCGACGGCGTATGCGGCGTACCGGAAGTATCTGACCTGAGGCGGCGCAGCGGCATCAGAGGCGGTGGCGGGGAAATGATTTGCCAAACCTCAAATTCATGGTAAGATGAGAAAAGTGTCAATATGGAAAGAAGCAGGTTTATGTTATGAAACTATTATCAATTACCGTACCATGCTATAATTCAGCGGCTTATATGAGCAAATGTATCGACACGCTTCTCTTTGGCGGAGAAGATGTGGAGATCCTGATCGTCAATGACGGCTCGAGTGACAACACGCTCGAGATCGCCAATGAATATGCACGCAAATACCCGACCATCTGCCGTGTGATCGACAAAGAAAACGGCGGTCACGGATCCGGCGTCAATGCAGGGATCCGCGAAGCCAAGGGTCTGTTCTTCAAGGTGGTGGACTCCGATGACTGGGTGGACACCAAGGCCTATGCGAAGATCCTGGAGAAGCTGCGGGAGTATGCCGGCGGCAATCAGGTACTGGATCTTCTGATCAGTAATTTTGTCTATGATAAGGTCGGTGAGGCACATAAGAAAGTCATGCGCTATCATCATGCACTGCCGATCGATACGCTCTTTACCTGGAATGATGTCAAGCACTTCCGCAAGGGGCAGTACATCCTGATGCATTCGGTCATTTACCGTACCAAGATGCTCAGGGACTGCGGCGTGACGCTGCCGGAGCATACCTTCTATGTAGATAATATTTATGTGTGGGAGCCGATGCTTGCGGTAAAGAACATGTATTATCTGGATGTGAATTTCTATCATTACTACATCGGCCGCGAGGATCAGTCGGTCAATGAGCAGATCATGATCTCGAGGATCGACCAGCAGATCAAGGTCAATAAGATCATGGTGGATTTCTATAATGAAAACCAGGCAAAGATCGCATCCAACCGTCACAGAAAGCAGTATATGTACAATTATCTCGAAATTATCACTATGATCTCCACGATCCTGATGGTCATCTCCGGGACGGAAGAGAACCTCGAGAAGCGAAAAGAACTTTGGACATATATTAAGAAGAGTAATTATCTGCTCTGGCGCAGAATGCGCTACGGATTCCTCGGAAATGCGACCAACCTTCCGGGAAGCGGCGGACGGAGATTGTCGGTGGACGCCTACAAAGTCGTCAGAAAGTTCTTTAAATTCAATTAAGTAAGCAATTTCTGTGTTTCGCTGCAAGATTTCTTATGCTATACTTTGCAAGGATGTGACTGCATGAGGAGAGCGCACATCCGTGGTAACTTTTATATTTTTAGGAGGAAAAAAATGTATTCACTGGACGAAGTAAGAACTGTTGATCCGCAGATCGCGGAAGCGATCGAAAAAGAGACCGCGCGTCAGAACAGCCATATCGAGCTGATCGCATCGGAGAACTGGGTAAGCAAGGCTGTGATGGCAGCAATGGGCAGCCCGCTGACCAATAAGTATGCGGAAGGTTATCCGGGAAAGAGATATTACGGCGGTTGCGAGATCGTGGATATCGTCGAAGATCTGGCCAGAGACCGTGCCAAAGAGCTGTTCGGCTGTGATTATGCAAACGTACAGCCGCATTCCGGCGCACAGGCAAACATGGCGGTATTCTTTGCGGTACTTGAGCCGGGTGATACCTTCATGGGCATGAACCTCGATCAGGGTGGTCACTTATCTCACGGTTCACCGGTCAATATGTCCGGTAAATATTTTAATTGTGTACCTTACGGTGTGGATGACAACGGTTTCATCGATTATGACAATGTCAGAAAGCTCGCACTGGAGTGCAAGCCGAAGCTGATCGTAGCCGGTGCATCCGCTTATGCACGTACCATTGATTTCAAGAAATTCCGTGAGATCGCAGACGAAGTCGGTGCCGTACTCATGGTCGACATCGCCCATATCGCTGGCCTGGTAGCTACCGGACTTCATCCGAGCCCGATCCCGTACGCGGATGTTGTCACCACGACAACCCATAAGACGCTGCGCGGACCGCGTGGCGGTATGATCCTGTGCAATCAGGAAGCTGCGGATCGTTTCAATTTCAATAAAGCGATTTTCCCGGGAATCCAGGGCGGCCCGCTGATGCATGTCATCGCGGCAAAGGCAGTCTGCTTCAAGGAAGCACTCTCTCCGGAATTCAAGGTTTATCAGCAGAATATCGTTAACAATGCGCAGGCTCTCTGCAAGGGTCTGCTTTCGAGAGGAATCGACATCGTATCCGGTGGTACCGATAATCACCTGATGCTGATGGATCTTTCGAAGAAGGGTCTGACCGGTAAAGCCATCGAGAAACTGCTCGATCAGGCAAATATCACGGCCAACAAGAACACCATCCCGAATGATCCGCAGAAGCCGTTTGTTACCAGCGGTATCCGCCTGGGTACTCCGGCAGCAACCTCCAGAGGATTAAACGAAGCCGATTTTGATCAGGTTGCGGAAGCAATCAGCCTCATCGTGAACGGCGGCGAAGCAAAGATCGAAGAAGCAAAAGCAATCATCAAGGTATTAACGGATAAGTATCCGTTGATCTAATAGTCGGAAGGATGGCGGTGAAGACGCTGTCTATCCGCCGGTATCAATCATAAAGGAGAACGTGACCATGACGAATTTGGAACTGAAAAAAGTCGCTAATGAGATCCGTAAGGGTATCGTCGTAGGTGTACATTCCGCAAAAGCGGGACATCCGGGCGGTTCATTATCGGCAGCAGATGTATTTACTTATTTGTATTTTGAGGAAATGAACATCGACCCGAAGAACCCGAAGGATCCGGACAGAGATCGCTTCGTTCTTTCCAAGGGACATACAGCACCGGGTCTTTATTCGACATTGGCAAACAGAGGCTATTTCCCGGTAGAGGATCTGCCGACACTGCGTCACATCGGCGCATATCTGCAGGGTCATCCGTGTATGCAGGAGTGCCCGGGTGTCGATATGTCCTCCGGCTCATTGGGTCAGGGAATCTCGGCAGCAGTCGGTATGGCACTGGCAGGAAAGATCGATCAGAAAGACTATCGTGTTTACACCTTACTTGGAGACGGTGAGATCGAAGAAGGCCAGGTCTGGGAAGCTTCCATGTTCGCAGGGGCACGTCATTTGGATAATCTGGTTGTGATCGTTGATAACAACGGTCTGCAGATCGACGGACCGATCGAGAAGGTTTGCTCTCCGTATCCGATCGATGAAAAGTTTAAAGCATTCAATTTCCATGTGATCAACTTAGACGATGCACATGATTTTGATAAGATCCGTGCAGCATTCAAAGAGGCACGTGAGACCAAGGGACAGCCGACCGCGATCGTCATGAAGTCCTTAAAGGGCAAGGGCGTATCCTTCATGGAGGGTAGCGTGGATTGGCATGGTAAGGCACCGAACGATGAAGAGTTCGAGATCGCAATGTCTGATCTGAATAAGATCGGCGAAGCATTGCAGAAAGAGGAGGCATAATCATGGCAGACGTTAAGAAGATCGCAACAAGAGAAAGCTATGGTAATGCACTCGTTGCCTTAGCGGAAGAATATCCGAATCTGCTTGTACTGGACGCTGACCTTGCAGCAGCGACCAAGACCAGCATTTTCAGAAAAGCATATCCGGATCGTCATATCGATTGCGGTATTGCGGAATGTAACATGACCGGTATCGCAGCAGGTCTTGCAACCTGCGGTAAGATCCCGTTTATCAGTTCCTTCGCAATGTTTGCGGCAGGACGTAACTTTGAGCAGGTACGTAACTCCATCGGTTATCCGCACCTGAATGTCAAGATCGGTGCGACCCATGCCGGCATCTCCGTCGGTGAAGACGGTGCGACCCACCAGTGCAACGAAGATATCGCACTGATGAGAACCATTCCCGGAATGACCATTATCGTTCCTTCGGACGATGTAGAGGCAAAGGCAGCAGTTCGTGCAGCTGTGGAAATGGATGGCCCGGTTTATTTAAGATTCGGCCGTCTGGCTGTTCCGGTGATCAATGATCATGACGGTTATAAGTTTGAAGTCGGTAAAGGCGTTGTCTTAAAGGAAGGCACGGATGTGACCATCATCGCAACCGGTCTTTGTGTCGCATCCGCGATGGAAGCGGCAGAGAAGCTGGAAGCTGACGGCATTCATGCAGAAGTGATCAATATGCATACCATTAAGCCGCTGGATGAAGACCTGGTCGTAAAGTCAGCAAAGAAGACAGGCAAGGTAGTGACCGTGGAAGAGCACTCCGTGATCGGTGGTCTCGGTGGTGCGGTAGCAGAGACACTTTCCGCAAAGTGCCCGACCCTTTTAAAGAGAATCGGTGTACAGGATCGTTTCGGCGAGTCCGGCCCGGCAGTAAAGCTGCTTGAAAAGTTTGAGCTTGATGGTGCAGGCGTATATAAGCAGATCAAAGAGTGGATCTAAGATTTATAAATGCAAAGGCTGTTGTCCTGCGGGGCAGCAGCCTTTTTATGTGCGCACAACACTTGCGGACAATTGTGTGTCAAATGTACGCGCATCACGGACAAATGTTTTCGTACAGTGGAATTGCATAAATTTTGAATAAAAATACAAAAATTGTTGAGCAAGGTTCACATTGCGCCAAAAGAAGGCCACATGATAAAATATCTTTCGTACGAAAACAAGTGTCTTTATGGCACGAACAGTTCAAAGAGGATCCACGGATCAAATCATGAGTGAAGACAATACCTTCTTTGTCGTTAAGAAAAAGGCGGTCCCGGAAGTATTATTAAAGGTCGTCGAGGCAAAGCGCCTCTTAGATACCGGCAAAGAGAGCAGCGTAGCGGAAGCGGTAGCGGCGGTAGGCATCAGCCGCAGCTCCTTCTACAAATACAAAGATGATATATTTCGATTTCATGAAGCGTCAAAGGGGACGAATGTGACCCTGGCTTTTCAGATGGAAGATGAGCCGGGGCTTTTGTCGGATGTACTGAAAGTCATCTCCGAATACGGAGCCAACATCCTGACGATCCACCAGTCCATTCCGATCAGCGGTGTCGCATCGCTGACGCTCAGTGTCCAGATCCTGGAGACGACGGGCGACATCTCGGAGATGATCGACGCAATGAATACCCGCAAGGGTGTGCGTGATGTGCGCATCCTCGGCAGAGAGTAAATAGAGACAGTTGACCACATTTCAGAGGAAAAGGAAATGCCTTCCGGAGCAGAGGAGCTCCGGAAGAAACATTCCGAACGAAAAGGGAGAACATATATGATCAAAGCAGCAGTATTCGGTTACGGTAATATCGGTAGCGGTGTCGTCAGAGTCATCGAAGAGAACGCAGACAGAGTGGAAAAGGCTGTCGGTGACAAGGTTGAGGTAAAGTATGTATTAGACCTCAGAGAATTCGAGGGAGATCCGATCCGGTCCCGCGTCGTACATGATGTGGATGTGATCGTAAACGACCCGGAGATTCAGATCATCAGCGAGACCATGGGTGGCAACGAGCCGGCCTATACGTTTACCAAAAAAGCATTGGAGGCAGGTAAGAGCGTCTGCACCTCCAACAAAGAGCTGGTAGCCAATCACGGCGCCGAGCTGATCCGCATTGCTGCTGAGCATCATTGCAATTATTTCTTTGAAGCAAGCGTTGGCGGCGGTATCCCGATCATCCGCACGATCAATGAAGCACTGACACAGGAGCATCTGCTGGAGATCAGTGGTATCGTAAACGGGACGACCAACTATATCCTGACCAAGATGGACAGAGAAGGTGCTGCTTTTGATACCGTATTAAAGCAGGCACAGGACCTTGGCTATGCAGAGCGTAATCCGGAAGCGGATATCGAAGGGTATGATGCGGTTCGTAAGATCGCGATCCTTTCTTCTTTGATGAGCGGACAGAATGTAAATTACGAAGATCTGCATGTAGAAGGGATCACAAAGATCAGTTCCGAGGATTTCTTATATGCAGCGAAGTTGAATCGTTCGATCAAACTTCTGGCAACCGCAAAGAAAGTGGGCGAGAAGTATCTGGCGATGGTAGCTCCGTTTATGCTGAGCAAAGACCATCCGCTGGCAAGTGCCAACGATGTGTTTAACGCTGTTTTTGTCAAAGGGGATATGCTGGATGACAGCATGTACTACGGCAGAGGCGCAGGAAAGCTTCCGACCGCAAGTGCGGTGGTGGCTGATGTCATTGAGGCAGCCAGAAACTTAGGCAGACATCTTCCGATCAACTGGGAAGAGCAGCCGGCGAAGCTGGTGGCATTTGAGGATGCCAAGCATTGCTTCTTTGTCAGGATCGATCGCGCATCCGCAGATGAGGCGAAGGCAAAAGAGGTCTTTGGCAAGGGCGAAGTGGTGACAGTAGATGCACTTGCAAATGAATTTGCATATCTGACAGAAGAGATGAGCGAAAAGGAATTCGCGGCAAAGAAAGCATCGTTAAACGGCGTGCTGAGCGCGATCCGCGTGGATAAAAGAGCATAAGATACGGGCGCGGAAATGCGGACCTGAAAGATACGGGCGCGGAAATGTACGGCGCTACAATAGTAAGGACATAGAGGATAAGGACGTAAAGACATGAAGAAGGTTGTAAAGTTCGGTGGCAGCTCCCTTGCGAGCGCAGAGCAGTTTGAAAAGGTCGGCAGGATCATTCATGCCGAGGAGAGCAGAAGATATGTGGTGCCGTCCGCACCGGGTAAGAGAGACTCTTCCGATACGAAGGTAACGGATATGCTGTATGCGACCTACGCACTGGCGGAGGAAGGCAAGAATTTCAGCAAGGAATTAAAGGCGATCAAAGCACGTTATCAGGAGATCATCGATGGTCTGAAGTTAAAGACCGACTTAAGCGGAGAATTTGCCAGAATCGAGGAAAACTTTAAAGCGAAGGCCGGCAAGGACTACGCGGCATCCCGCGGTGAATATTTAAACGGTATCATCATGGCGGATTATCTGGGCTTCCCGTTCATCGATTCCGCAACGGTCATCTTCTTTGATGAGAACGGCGATTTTGATTCCGAAAAGACCAACGAGGTCCTTGGCGCAAAGCTGGAGACCATGGACTGCGCAGTTATCCCGGGCTTCTACGGTGGCAGAGCGGATGGCTCTGTACAGACCTTCTCAAGAGGCGGATCCGATATTACCGGTTCCATCGTTGCCAGAGCAATCAAGGCAGATGTGTATGAGAACTGGACGGATGTATCCGGTGTGCTGGTTGCAGATCCGCGTATCATTCACAAACCGGAAGTGATCGAAACCATTACCTATCGTGAACTGAGAGAGCTTTCTTACATGGGTGCTTCCGTACTGCATGAAGATGCCATCTTCCCGGTACGCCGTGAAGGAATCCCGATCAACATCCGCAATACCAACGATCCGGAAGCAAGCGGTACCTGGATCGTGGCAAGTACGTGTCAGAAGAGCAAATTTACCATTACCGGTATCGCCGGCAAGAAGGGCTTTTGCTCGGTCAATATTGAAAAAGATATGATGAACTCGGAGATCGGCTTTGGACGCCGGATCCTTCAGGCATTTGAAGATCACGAGATTTCCTTTGAACATATGCCTTCCGGTATCGATACCATGACCATTCTGGTACATCAGGATGAATTCATGCACAAGGAGCAGAATGTAGTCTCCGAGATTCACAGACTGACCCATCCGGACAGCATCGATATCGAGTCCGATCTGGCACTGATCGCGGTTGTGGGTCGCGGTATGAAGAGTTCCCGCGGTACTGCAGGCAGGATTTTCTCTGCACTGGCACATGCCAACATCAACGTCAAGATGATCGATCAGGGTTCTTCTGAGTTAAATATCATCATTGGCGTACATAATGACGATTTTGAGTCGGCAATTCGTGCAATTTATGATATCTTTGTTATAGCGCGTCTGTAATCGGGCGGAGCAATAAACACAAAGGGGAGTTACCATGTACGAACAATCCGCGAAATGGAATGCATATTATGATGAGATCGATCCGAAGCAGCGCAAAGTACTGCTCGAGGAAGCGATCATGAACGAGGCTGATGACGGTGCCAATGCACTGCGTATGCGTCTCTTTAACATGCGCTATCTCGATGAAAAGAATCCGCAGCAATATGTCGATCGTTTTTTGTGGCAGTGTGTGAACATGCTGCTGGTATACAAGACCAACCATCTGTTTAAATCGGCCGGAGAGAAGGATATGAAAAAGACCTTTGCGGCACTTGGCTTTGATCTGGTGGATCAGGATGATGAGAACAGCAGGAAAGCATATTACTGGGAAGTACGGAACACCATCAAGCGGTATCTCTCTACAACGCAGAACGGTGCTTATCGCCGTAAGCTTTTCGGTATCATGAGTGCCAGCGACGAGGAGCGAGAGGTACAGTCCTTAAAGGATATCTGGGAAATGTCAAAAGGCCTTGCCGGAAAGTATCACAAGGAAGCGGAAATGGCTCTTTGGAACCGGGCGGTATATGATGCCTACATCGTATCCGATCCGCAGGGCGTTGCAAACTTTAAAGCTTACGATGAGAGTCATCGCCGGAATAAATAACAGCGGCACATCAAAAAAGATGGCGTCTTAATAGGTTGCGCGAAACAGTTTGCGCTGTGTTCGCTTTGTTCGCGCTGTTTTTTGCTCCAAATCTCATAAAAATATCGTATTTTAAACGTGTAATTTCGGAAACTGGGCAGATGCCCGGAAATCTGAGATTACACGTTTTTTGTCTATGCCAAAAACCTACGGAAACGCGCGTTTTCTGTTTATAAGTAGTTTATAATCACAAAAAATGTCTAGCATAGTGCTGAAAACAGTATTGACAAATCTCAGGATGGATTGGATAATTACACATAAGTGAAGCGTTTCACTTTGCAAGGGTTTGTTGAAAGTGTACAAATACTTGGGGGAACGAGGCGATATAGCCCTTGAAAACTAGTGAAAACGGCAAAACTATAGAAGGCTGGAGGGAGCAAATTGGAAAAGATAAAACAAAATCCAATCGTTAAGAAACTGGGCTTTAACCGTATTATCCTGTTTTGCATTCTGGTCCT
>JAILPR010000208.1 GCA_024699355.1 Lachnospiraceae bacterium | reverse complement strand
GTAATCCTCTTCCGGCGTATCGTTTTGCAGATAGTTCTGGACGGGAGTTCCGTAAGCTAAGCTGTAGCAGACATTTTCGTAACTGTCATAGGCATTGCGGGTCGTCCGGGCAAGCTGCGCAGAGTAGGTGGTCAAACTGTTGTTTAACAGGGATAACTGTGCGGTGGTCGTTCGGTAGGTGATCAGAACGGTTAATAAAAAGGCACCGCCAAGGAACAGTACGAGAATCCAGATAAACTGCTTTTTCAGCGGAATAATGATCTTTTTTTGCGGCAAATGTCTCATGATGATTTCCTAATATATGTGCGATAACAGCTATCTTTACCTTACACCTTATGATAGCAAACCCCCTATGGAATATTCCATAAGGAATCTGAGAATTTTACATATCCAATCTTAGAATTACATCAACTGCTTGAAATTGTGCATAGAAGTAATGGGAAAAATACATTCTAAGTGATTTTCGTGATTTCTATAATTGGGAGTAAGAGGTGGAGGTAAGAGATATGAACCAGAAGAAGAGTTTTTGGAAACAGCTGGTAAAGCAGCGGACCCTTTGTCTGATGGCGCTGCTGCCGGTCATTGTGATCATCATTTTTAAGTACGTTCCGATGTACGGTATCCTGATCGCATTTAAAAACTATAAGGCGGCCAAAGGCGTTTGGGGTAGCGCATGGCTCGATCCGGTCTACAAAAACTACGCGACGTTTTTTAAAAACGTCAACTGCGTACACATCATTTGGAACACCTTAAAGATCGGTGTGCTGACGCTCCTGTTTACCTTCCCGATGCCGATCATTTTCGCACTGCTCCTCAATGAGCTTCGCGGAAAGTATTACAAGCGGGTGGTTCAGACCATTTCCTATATTCCGCACTTCATCTCGATCGTGGTTGTCTGCTCGATGTTAAACGGCTTCGGGTCCACGACGGGCTTCTTTAATGATATCCGCGCCTTCTTCGGTGCAGCGAGAGTGGATATGAACAACGGCAGCACCTACTTCCTGCCCTTGTATATCGGCTCCGCGATCTGGCAGGGCGTCGGCTGGGGATCCATCATTTATCTGTCCGCACTTTCGAATGTGGATACCTCACTTTACGATGTGGCCAACATTGACGGTGCCAACCGCTGGCAAAAGGTCAAACACATCGTCTTCCCATCCATCCTGCCGACCACGACGATCATGCTGATCATGAATGTCGGCAACGTCTTAAACAGTGATTACACCAAGATCCTGTTGATGCAGAACAGTACCAATATGAGTGACCTTGAGACCATTGCGACCTTCGTCTACAGACAGGGTATCGTGGAAGGAAAGTTCTCATATTCGACGGCGGTGAACCTGTTTGTTTCGATCATCTGCTTTGCACTGGTATTCGGTGCCAATATGATCACCAGGCGGATCGATCCGGAAAACAGTATGTGGTAGGAGATGGCAAACGTGAAAAAAGAACAGAAAGTACGTAATAAAGTTTATATCGGCAGCAGGACGTTCGATGTTTGCCTGATCATTTTTATGGCACTGTTATCGATCGTGTTTATCTATCCGTTTCTGAATGTCATTGCCATTTCCCTGTCGAGCAATCGCATGATCTCGACCGGGCAGGTGACATTTTATCCCAAGGAGATTTTTCTCGAAGGCTATCGGCTGCTGTTTAAAGAACAGAATATTTTTCGGGCTTACGGAAACACCATTGTGATCGCGGTCGCGACAATGATCTTATCCTTGTCGTTAACCTCCCTTTTGGCCTACGTCCTGATGGTACCGGATTTTGTCCTGAAAAAGGGACTGGCGATCTTTTTGCTGATCACGATGTTCTTTAGCGGCGGTACGGTACCGACCTATATCCTGATCCAGAAGCTGGGGCTCTATGACACCTGGTGGGCACTGATCCTGCCCGGTGCGCTCTCTGCGTACAACGTCTTTATCTACAGGGCGTTTTACAAAGGCATCTCCACAGAGATCAGAGAGGCGGCCAGGATCGACGGTGCCGGAGAGTTTCGCATTCTGACGACGATCTATGTACCGCTTTCCAAGGCACTTTATGCAACCTTCGGACTGATGTCCGTGGTCGGTGTCTGGAACAGTTACTACGAGGCGTTACTTTATATCAAAGAGCCGGATCGTCAGCCGATCCAGATGCTGCTGCGTAAGATCGTCTTTGCATCCGGAACCGACAGCATGAACGATACCAATCTGATGCTCAGCAACGGTACCTTAAATCCGCTCAACGTGCAGTATGCCTGCGTGGTAGCGACGATCGGACCGATCCTTCTGGTCTATCCGTTCGTGCAGAAGTATTTCGTACAGGGTATGCAGATCGGTGCGGTGAAAGGATAAACGGATCGGCAGATCGCCTTGCGGATCCGAATATATCAGCGTTTTTGGCAGTGCGAAATCCGCGGTGCCTGAACCAAATACACAAGGTATTTCTAAGAAGGAGGGAACATGAAAAAGAACGTACTAAAGAAACTTGCAGTACTGGGCCTGATCGGTGCTGTATCGGTCAGTGCACTGGGATGCGGATCATCGGCATCCGACACGGCTAAGACAGCAGAGACCAAAGCGGACGATGCGGCAGCAGCGGATAGCGCAGAGAGCGCGGATGCTGCGGAGAGCACCAAAACAGAGCCGACCCTGGATAAGAATGATCCGGCGGCAACCGCAGCGACCAACGGCATCAACCTGCCGGAAGTAGAGGGCGGTGTGCTTTCTCTGGAAGTCAGCATTCCGGAATTTAACTTTACATCCGACGGTACCATGATCCAGGAAGAGTGGGAGAAGCGCATGGAAGCTTATCTGGGCGTAGATCTGGATATCACCTGGACCAGAACACCGTATGCGGACTATCGTGAAAACGAGCTCCTCGTACTGCAGGCCGGCAGCAACATCCCGGATATCGCGACAACGACCAAAGGCTCTGCTATCGTGGAATACGGTGAAGACGGTACCCTGTTAAACATCTCCGATTATGAAGATTACATGGTATACTACACCGATTATCTGGAAGAGACCAACGGCGGACCGAACTATGCAAAGAACGAAGACGGTTCCATGTACTATTTCATCGACGGTTCTTATAACCCGGATGATATCCTGGGTGCACAGTCCTTTACCGCATTTGCATATCGTTTTGATATCCTGCAGAAAATGGGCTGGACTCCGGCGACAACACTGGATGAGTTTACACAGCTTTGTGCAGACATGCAGGCGGCGATCGATGACGGCACGTTAGACCTTGACTATGTCATCATCAACAACACCAAAGATTACTCCATCTATCGTGGCTTTGTCGGCATTTTCCATACCTGGGACTGCCTGTACAACAACGGTACGGAATGGGTATACGGACCGATCGAAGACAACTTCAGAGACATGCTCAGATACATCAATGGTTTATATGAAGCAGGCTATATCGATCCGGAATTTGCAACCGCAGACTTTAACCAGGGTACCGTAAAGGCAACGACCAACGTCGGTGCGATCTGCCCGACGCTGTGGGCAGGTTCTGTCGCATCCTGGAATACCGCAAAGACAGAAGATACCATGGAATGGGGTCTTGCATATCTGCCGAGCGGTGATTACGGTACCGCATGGAAATGGGGTTCCAAGCAGGGCGGTAAGTCCTTAAATGCCAATGCATCCGGTATCTACATCAGCGGCGAGACCGAGTATCCGGAATACTGTGTTGCCATGATCGATTATCAGTACTCCGATCAGATCGTGGAACTGCTCAACTGGGGTATCGAAGGTGTGACCTACAATGTGGTAGACGGCGAGAAAGTTTACATCGATGAGATCATGAATGCTGAAAACCCGGCAAATACATCCGGTAGTGACTATGGTCTGATGGCATCGAGCGTTTGCCGTACCGGTATTCCGTTCGTTCCGATCGACTTTAATGCGATGCTGGAGCTGGCTTCTTTGCCGGAGCCCTGGTGGAATGAGTCCAATGGCTATTACGAAGGTAAGTACTGGGTAGAGTCCAGTGTCAACGGCGGCGAAGACTCCGTATCTCCGTATGATCGTGCACCGGTAACCTATCTGACCGCAGAAGAGCAGACCGATAAGTCACAGCTCAGCTATGGCGGTGCATGCGAGACCAGAACCAAAGAGCTGGCACATAAATTTATCGTCGGCGAACTGGATATCGATGATGATGCAGCATGGGAGTCTTATATCGAAGATATCAAGAGTCAGACAGACAATGATTTCGATACCATTCTGGCAACCTTAAACGAAAAAACTGTAAAGTAAGGCAGTAGAAAACTTGTAACGGAAGGATAGAATCAAAAAGCGGTGTGGCAGAAATTGTTACACCGCTTTTTCTACAGGTGATCAGGTAACATGAAAATAGCATCCATACGGGTAGATCATATCGAACATCATAACACGGTGGAAAGTGAGGCACCGGTCATTTCCTGGATCATCGAGGATCCGCCGAAGGAAAGCGTGGCAAAGGAAGTCCGGGTGATCCTGACAAGAGAAGCGGATGGGCAGATCATTTACGAGAGCGGGGCAGAGCATGGCATCCAAAAGACGGAGGTGATCTGTCAGGGCGCTGTGCTTGCATCCGACTGCCGGTATCTGATCACGATCCGGGTCAAAGTCTGCACGGAAAACGAGGTGCTGACCGCAGAAGGACAAAGCTATTTTGAAACCGGACTGTGTACGGAGAGCGAGAAAGAAGGGGGTTGGATCGGGGAAACAGATGGAGATCGGTCACATCTGTTCCGCCGGGACTTTCGATGCGACAAAGAGATCGCAGATGCGAAGCTGTATGTCTGCGGTCTGGGACATTATCGCGCGCTGATCAACGGGCAACGGGAGAGCGACTATGTCTTAGAGCCCGGCTGGAGCGACTATCGCAAGCGTTGCTTTTATGTGGCAAGTAATGTCACCGATCTGTTGAAAGAGGGAGACAATGCGCTGCTTTTTCGCCTCGGCGGGGGCATGTTCCATGTTCCGGAGCATGAGGGGCGCTATGTCTACTATCCGCGCAGTTACGGCTTTCCGAAACTGTGGGCGCGATTGCGGATCACTTACGCAGACGGGACAAAGGAGCTGGTGACCACGGATGAGCACTGGATGCAGCGGATCGGACCGGATCTCTATCAGGAGATGTATGGCGGATCTTATTATGATGCCCGCAGGATGAAGGCTGCCTATGCGGATCCGGACATTCCGTGTGATGAGACCTGGGAGCGTGCACCGCTTGTGCCGGCACCGGAAGGGAAGCTGGTGGCTTATCCGGCAGAGCACTTGAAGGTCATGGAGGAACTTTCACCCGTGCGGATCATTAAGAATACGGATCATTCCTATCTCTATGATTTCGGCACCAACTTTACGGGCCGGGTAAGGATCAAAGTCGCCGGCGCGGGAGCTTCTGCGGACCCCATCGTACTGACACCGGGAGAACTGCTCAAAGACTGTGAAGACGGCGTTCATGTCGACCAAAGTGTCACCGGAAGAAACTATCACTGGATCTATCAACCGGATGATTCACCTATTCAGGAATATGCGCCGGACTTTACCTATACCGGCTTTCGATATCTGGAAGTGGAGGGCGCACTCCCCGAGGTGGCGGAGAGAAACGATCTACCCAAACTCCTTCAGGTGGTCGGAGAGTTCATTTATCCCGAGGTGCGGCAGATGGGATCGTTTCGCTGTTCGGAGGAGCTCTTCAATCAGATCCACCGGATCATCCGTCAGGCGATCCTGAGCAATACCAAAAGTTACTTTACGGACTGTCCGCACAGAGAGCGTTTGGGGTGGCTTGAGCAGACCCATCTGATCGGACCTTCGATCATGTATCAGTTTGATGCACAAAGCCTCTATACCAAGATCCTGCAGGATATGGCGGATGCACAGCATGAGGACGGCCTCATCCCGGATATCTGCCCGGAATATGTCACGGGGTTTGACAAGTGGCATACCGGCTTTGTGGATTCGCCGGAATGGGGAAGTGCCTGCATTCTGGATGCCTGGTATCTGTATCTGCGAAGCGGAGATGCGACCGTGCTTGGTACACACTATGACACCATGCGGCGTTATGTCAACTACCTGACCGGAAAAACCCATCATCATGTCCTGCATCATGGACTGGGGGACTGGCTGGACATCGGCCCGAATACGCCGCATTCGCAAAATACGCCGATCTCTCTGGTGGGAACCTGCATTTATTACAAAGATGTCTGTATCCTGCGGGATATCGCGACGCTCCTCGGAAAGATGGAGGATGTGGTGACCTATGCGGATCTGGCGGAGGAGATCTACCGGGAATATCAATTGCAGTTTTACGATGATCAGACGGGGCGTTATGCGACCGGCAGTCAGGCAGCGCAGGCGATGAGCCTGATGTGCGGCCTGGTGGAGGAGTCGCAGGAAGCGCGCGTCTTAAAGGTGCTGCGGGAGGACATCGAAAAGCGCGGCTATGCGACGACGGCAGGAGATGTCGGACATCCCTTTGTGGTCGCGGCCCTGATGAAGTACGGGATGGATGATCTGTTAGATCAGATGATCCGGATCACCGACAAGCCGGGCTACGGCTATCAGGTCGTGCATGGCGCAACGACGCTGACCGAAGAGTGGGACGGCCCGGATCCGGCGCATCCGCACGGCTCGCAAAATCATCTGATGCTCGGAAGCATTGAGGAATGGTTCTTTGGCGGCATCGGCGGCATGGAGTGGATTAAGGGGGAAGGCAATGTTGCACATCTGCGGATCAAACCCTATGTCCCGGCACAGATGGACTTTGCGGAGGCGGTGACCAATCATCCGGGCGGAACGCTGTCTGTTCGTTGGGACAGGGAGGGGAGCCTGATACGCGTACAGGTGCAGATCCCGTTTGGTATCCGCGCAACGTTGTGTGACAGCAACGGTCACCGGATCGCAACGGTAGGGTGTGGTCGACATGAGTATTCGTTTACAAAGGAGTAACAACCATGATATCTAACACAGATCCGATCCTGCAGGCATATCAGACACCGTACAGGTATTCCTCACCTGTCCTTACGGGGTCCGGAAAGAAAGGCGCCTTTGACGAAAAAGCAGTGGATATCCCGTTTGTCTTTTGGCACAGGGATCGCTATTACATGCTCTATACCGGGTATGATGGCATCGGCTATCAGTCTGCCCTTGCCACAAGCACTGACCTGCTGCACTGGGAGCACAAAGCGGTGATCCTAAAGCGGAGCGATGATCATACCCGCTGGGATCATGTGGGCGGTGCCGCCACCTGGATCATCAAGGAGAGTGATGATCTTTGGTCGATCCCGAAGCTGCGTAAGATCGATGGCAAATACTGGATGGTCTATCATTCTTATCCATCGACCGGCTATGAGAACGGTCCCGCGCAGATCGGCCTGGCATGGTGCGATGATGAAGAACTGCTTACCTGGCATTATCCGGATGAGCCGGTCTTTTCCTGGAAAGACGGTGCGGACTGGGAGCGGGGCGGCCTGTATAAAGCATGCATCATCGAGCACAATGGCCGCTGGTATATGTTTTACAATGCCAAAGACCAGCAGGAGCGCTGGATCGAGCAGACCGGCATGGCCTATTCCGATGATCTGAAACACTGGGAGAGATGCCCGCAAAATCCGGTACTGCGCGTGAATCCGGAAAGCTGGGATGAGCGGTTTGTTTCGGATCCGTATATCGTCAAAGATCACGATCACTTTGTGGATTTTTATTTCGGCTACGGGAAAGTGTATCCGGATGGGCATGCACATGCGCAGGAGGGCCTTGCCCTTTCCAAAGATCTGATCCATTGGGAAAAAGCAACAGATCCGGTTATCCCGTTTGGCATGCCGGGAGAGAATGACTGCGGACATGCCCATAAAGCATCGATCGTGTACGACGGAAAGCGGCTGTATCATTTCTATTGCGGAACGCGTCCCTGGAAGGCGGGCGATCCGACGGATGCCTACGGAGAATTCCGTACGATCTGCGTCGCTTCGGATCAGCCGTTTGAAGAGGATAGCCATATCCGCCCGTTTCTGTGGATGAAGGGCGAAGGGATCGAAGAGATCGATCGGGAGATCCGCGCGATCAGGGAATGCGGGATCAAAGAACTCTGTTTAGAGTCGAGGCCGTTTCCGGGCTTTTGCAAAGAGCCCTGGTGGGAGCGGGTAGCGTTTGTCCTAAAGCGCGCCAAAGAAGAAGGCATGCGCGTCTGGATCCTGGATGATGACAAGTTCCCGACCGGTCATGCCAATGGGGCATTTGAGAGGTGTCCGGAAAAGAAAAAATGGTATCTGGCGGAGCGCCATATGGACATCTATGGACCCTGCAGGCAGGGCGCGGTGCTGATCGAGCCGTTTTATCAGGGGGGAGAACTGTTGGGCGTTCTGGCACTGCCAAAGCCGGATGGGCAAACCCTGGCAGTGTCCATGGACGGTGCGATCGATCTGACGGAGAAGATCGCAAACGGCTTTGTCTACTTTGATCTGCCCAAAGGGCCATACCGTCTCTTTGTCCTTTATACGACGCAGAACGGTGGCGGCAGAGAAGACTATATGAACCTGATCGATGCTTCCTCCGTGCGGGTATTGATCGATGAAGTGTACGAAACGCATTATGCGCATTTCAAAGATGACTTTGGGACGACTTTTGCAGGCTTTTTCTCCGATGAGCCGGAGCTTGGCAACGTCAAAGGCTATCCCTTTGATGATACGCTTGGCATCCGGGATCAAAAGCTGCCCTGGAGCAGTGCTTTGGAAGAGCGGTTGCGTGGTCTTTGGGGCACGGAGTTTTTACAGAATCTCATCGCGCTCTGGTATGACGCAGGCGCACAGACACCGCTTGTACGCAGCACCTATATGGACCGGATGACGATGCTGGTCAAGGAGTGTTTTTCCGGACAGATCGGTGCCTGGTGCAGGGAGCACGGCGTAGCATACATCGGTCATATCATTGAGGATGACAATGCCCATACGCGCATGGGATGCAGCATCGGGCATTATTTCAGAGAAATGCAGGGCCAGCACATGGCCGGCATCGATGTGGTACATCATCAGATCGTGCCGGGCTTTACGGAGCCTGTCCACCAGTGGATCGCAGGAGACCGGGACGGAGAATTTTTCCATTTCGGTCTGGCAAAGCTCGCGGCATCGGCAGCACACCTGCAGGAAAATAAACGGGGAAGAGCCTTGTGTGAGATCTTTGGAAATTACGGCTGGGCGGAAGGCAACAGTCTGATGAAGTGGCTGACCGATCATATGCTGGTGCGCGGGATCAATGAGTTTACACCGCATGCGTTTTCCATGGTCTATCCGGACCGGGACTGCCCGCCGCACTTTTATGTACAGGGCAAACATCCGGGGTTTGCCTGCTTTACGCAGCTGATGCGCTATATGAATCATGCGGCGCGCTTTTTATCCGGCGGCATCCATGTCGCGGAGGCCGCGATCCTGTATCATGCCGAGGCCGAGTGGTCCGGCGGTGAGTGCGAGCTGTTTCAGACTACGGCAAGGGCGCTGATGGAGCACCAGATGGATTTTGACCTCGTCACGGAAGATGACCTGAGTGCCTGTATGGCGGATGCGCCGGGATGCCATTTCCGCGAAGGGAAACTTTGGATCAACGGCGTCTGCTTTGGGGCACTGATTTTGCCATACCGGGAATATCTCGATGCGCAGACAGCGGAGTTTGTGATCCGGGCCGGAAAAGAAGGCCTGCCGATCTATCTGATGCGGCAGCTCCCCAAGCAGATGCTATCGCACGAGATGGTCCCTGCGGCGTTTGCGGATGCCGTGCAGATCGTTGCGGATGCGGATGCACTGTGTGCGAGACTGCAGAGAGACGCATTTGACATCTCCGGGATGCACAGGGCATTGCGTTCCTTTTGTATGAAGGCGGGTGAAACGCTGACCACGATGTGGTTTAATGAAAGTATCGATGAGACAGTCCGGGTCCGCGTGATGCCAAAGGATCCTGCCTATCGTCTGTGGGAGCAGTATGATCCCTGGAGCGATCGGATGGAGTCCTTTGCGGTGCCAAAAGGCGGCGTATCGCTGAAACTCCTGCCCGGGCAGGCACTTTTTCTACGGTTCCGGAAAGAGAGCGCCGACGGCCTTCCGGTGGCGAAACAGTGCATCAATCGAAAAAATCTGCACATCCCCTGGACCCTGTCTGCCAAAGCGATGGGAGACTCTTTGGAACGGCAACTGCAGATCTTAGCACCGGGAGACTACCCGCCGCTCAATACGCCGGCGTATGATCCGTCCTTTGTCGGGACGTATCGCTATGAGGGAGAGGTCGAGATCGAGAAAGCCGGGGAACAACGGGCGTATGTACTGCACCTGCCGGAAGCATCCGATGCGGTGAAGGTGACCTTGAATCAGCGGGAGCTGGGCTGGATCTGCGGCTTCCCGGGGTGTATCGATCTGACGAAGCATTTGCAAAGCGGCAAAAATACGCTCCTGCTTGAAGCGGTGACAACGCTTGTCTGGGAGCGCAAGGATGGCGCCTCCACGCATTTACAGGTACCTGCAACAGGCATCACCAAAGAACCTTATATCGAAACCATGGTGCCGGTATACGACAATTGACCGGTGGAAAGGAACTACAGTGAAACAAGCGACCAAAATCTATTACGGCGGAGACTATAATCCGGATCAGTGGGACAAAGAGACGATCCACGAAGATATGAAACTGTTCAAAAAGGCACATGTCAATCTCCTGACACTCCCTGTTTTTTCCTGGGCAAAGCTGGAACCGAAAGAGGGGGTCTATGACTTTGGCTGGCTTGATGAGATCATCGATGAGATCTGGGCCAACGGGATCCGGGTGTGCCTTGCGACACCGACCACGGCGCAGCCGGCCTGGCTCTCCACGAAGTATCCGGAGGTATTGCCGGTGGATATCCAGGGAAGAAAGCGGACCCACGGCATGAGAGTCTTTTTCTGCGTCAACAGCGCAAAGTATCGGGAGAGGGCAGCGGCGATCGCCGGAGAGATGGCAAAGCGATATGCGCATCATCCGGCACTGGCGATGTGGCATGTATCCAACGAATACGGCACCTACTGTTACTGCCCGACCTGTCAGAAAAAGTTCCGGGAGTGGCTCATGGCGCGCTACGGGACCTTGGAAGAACTGAATACGCGCTGGCATACAAGCTTTTGGGGCAGGACCTTAACGGACGTGGAAGAGGTGACGCTGCCGACAGAGTTAAACGATGATTATCGTTTCAATCCGACGATCCAGCTGGATTATATGCGCTTTGTGACAGACTCTACCGCATCGTGCTTTCAGAATGAATATGATGTCTTAAAGTCCTACAATCCGGAGATCCCGATCCTGACCAACATGTCCGGCTTCATCAAGAAGCTGGATCAGTTTACGATGGCAAAGCACCTGGATATGATCGGCTGGGATAATTATCCGTGGCCGGATGATCCGCCGTACTTTGTGGCGATGAAGCATGACATCATGCGCGGTTTAAAGGGCGGGCAGTCCTTTGTCTTAACCGAGCAGTCACCCAATCAGCAGAACTGGCAGCCGTATAATCGCTTAAAGCGCCCCGGAGAGGTGCGCATGCTTTCGTATCAGGCGATGGCGCACGGCGCCGATACCTGTCTGTTTTTCCAGATGCGTCAGTCGATCGGCGGGCAGGAAAAATTCCACGGCGCACTGATCAGCCATGCGGGACGGGATGATACCCGCGTCTTTCGGGAGTGCACGGCGCTCGGAGAAGAGCTGGAGAGAATCGGGGATGCGTTCCTGACCGCACGCAGCAGGGCAAAGGCTGCAATCCTCTTTGACTGGAATAACTGGTGGGCGCTGGAACTGGCCAGCGGCCCGTCCAAAGACCTGGATTATCTAAAGACCGTATCGACCTATTATGAGACGCTGTTTCGTCAAAATATCGCGGTCGACTTTGTACCCTTTGATGCCGATCTTTCGTCATATCAGCTTGTGGTGGCACCGATGCTCTATATGTGCAGGGGAGATATCGCAGAGCGCATCACGGACTATGTGCGCGGCGGCGGGATCTTTGTGACGACCGAACTTTGCGGCATCGCAGATGAGAATGACCGTTGTGTTTATGGTGAATATCCGGGGAAATTCAAAGACGTTCTGGGACTGCGCGTGGAAGAGACCGATGCGCTGCGCCCTTATGAACACAATACACTGGTGCTGACCGCGGAGGGGAAGAAACACTTTGCCGGCGCTTCGGCAGCGGGTGCTTCGACAGCAGGTGAGCGCGACCATGCGGCGCCGCCGCTTCCGGACCAGGCCCCGTGCGGCTTTTTGTGCGACCTGATCCATGCTGACCTTGGGGCGAAGGTACTTGCCGGATACGGAGAGGACTTCTATGCCGGAATGCCGGCGATCTGTGTCAATTCTTATGGCAATGGAGAAGCCTACTACATCGGGACAGCGCCCGAACAGGAATTTCTGGATGCACTGATGGAGAACATCTGCGCATCGGCAGGGCTTTGTGCCCCTTACCGGTTTGAAGAAGGCATTGAGATGACGATTCGGGATGGTAAAGAAGGGCCGGTGTTGTTTATAATGAATCATGCCGGCGACAAACGGTGGGTGGATCTGGGAAAAGACCGCTACCGCCTCCTGACGACGGGAGAAGAGCTGACCGGCAGGATCATGATCAATGCAAACGATGTATATGTTGCAGGAAAGATAAGAGGGTAAAAGCGTGGTAAAGAAGCTGTTTCCACAGGTGGATGGCTTTGTTCACGGAGGGGACTATAACCCGGAACAATGGCTGGATCGACCGGATATTTTAGAAGAAGATGTGCGCATGATGAAGAAGGCAGGCGTCAATTGTGTGACGCTCGGCGTTTTCTCCTGGGCCGTCTATGAACCGGAGGAAGGACAGTTTACCTTTGACTGGCTGGAAGAGATCGTAGATCGCCTGTACGAAAACGGCATCTACTTTATCCTGGCGACACCGTCCGGAGCCAGACCGGCATGGCTGGATGAGAAATATCCGGAGGCGATGCGTGTCAGCGACAGAGGTGTTCGCAATCACCACGGGGTCAGACACAATCATTGTATGACCTCTCCGATCTATCGGGAGAAAGTGGCGATCCTGGATCGGAAGCTCTCGGAGAAGTTCGGGCATCATCCGGGCTTTTTGATGTTCCACATCTCCAATGAATTCGGCGGCGAGTGCTACTGTGATGCCTGTGCGGAGAAGTTCCGCGGCTTTGTCAAAGAGATGTTCCACGGAGATGTGCGGGCGCTCAATCACGCCTGGTGGACGACCTTCTGGAGTCACTGTTATCAGTCCTTTGACCAGGTAGAGCCGCCCTATGCCAACGGTGAGCGCAGTGTCATGGGGTTAAATCTGGCATGGAGGCGGTTTACGTCCGCCAATACGATCGACTTTATGAAAGCGGAGATCAACGCTGTGCGGGAAGCGACACCGGAGGCCATGGTGACGACGAATTTCATGTGGCTCTTTGGCGGGCTGGACTATCATGAGATGGCCAAAGAACTGGATGTGATCTCCTGGGATTCGTATCCGAGATTCGGCAACGACAGTGAGTCCTTTGCGGAAACCATGGGCGATACGGCCTTTGAACATTCACTGATGCGGTCGATGAAAAAAGATCGTCCGTTCATGCTGATGGAAAGCACTCCGAGTCTGGTCAACTGGCACGACTATAACAAATTAAAGCGTCCGGGGATGCATCGCATTTCCTGCCTGCAGGCGGTGGCCTGCGGTTCGGATACCGTGCAGTATTTCCAGTGGCGGAAAGGCAGAGGTGCCTTCGAGCAGTACCACGGTGCGGTCATCGATCACCTCGGCACGGATGATACCAGAGTATTTCGAGAGGTCAGGGAGGTTTCGGATGACCTGGAAAAGATCAAAGGCGCGCTTGGTTCTCTGCCAAAGAACCGTGTGGCGATCCTTTTTGACTGGGACAACCGCTGGGCGATCAACGATATGATGGGCTTATCGAAGCACACCAAAAATTATGAAACGACCTGCGTCAATCTCTACAAAGATTTATTATCCCTTGGCGTGGATGCGGATGTGATCCCGGTGACCGAGGACCTTGGCGTCTATGATCTGGTCTTTGCACCGATGCTCTATCTCTTAAAACCGGGCATGGCAGATCGTCTCAAAGCTTATGTCTCACAGGGCGGAAGACTGGTAGCGACCTATCTGACCGGCTATGTGGATGAGCAGACGCTTTGCTATCTCGGCGGCTTTCCGGGAGATGGCTTATCGGAACTTTTCGGCGTGATCAGTGAGGAGATCGATACGCTCTATCCGAAGGATCGAAACGGCATGCGTTTTGCGGACGGCTCCGTCTGGGAAGTGCAGGACTATGCAGAGATCCTGCGCCTGCAGGATGCCAAGGTTCTGGCAAGCTATACCGGGGACTTTTACAAGGATCAGCCTGCGCTGACCGTCAAAGACTATGGCAAGGGCAAAGCCTATTATGTTGCCGCCAGAGGCAGCAGGGCGCAGCAGACGATCTATTTGAAAAAACTCCTTGCAGCGTGTCAGATCCCGATGCAGGAGCTTCCGGACGGCGTGGAATATCATGAGCGATATCTGGGAGATACCTGCTATGCATTTTATTTAAATGTTTCCGATCAGGAGGTATTTATCCCGCATATCGAAGGAGAGAATCTGATCAACGGCTCTTCCATTTACGGAACGATGCGTCTTGCGCCTTTTGAGGCAGGCGTTCTTTGTAAGTAGCATATCGCAGCCTAAATAACAGAATAGTTCAGTAAACCGGCAGATGATGATATTTCATATCACTGCCGGTTTTTTTAGAGTAAAAACAGAATAACAGCGAATCCTGCGGCCGCAAAAAGCGCCGCACGATCTGATACGGAGGCAGAAAATGATAGCAAATCCGATCCTGCGGGGCTTTCATCCGGATCCATCGATCATCCGGGTGGGAGAGGACTATTATATCGCGACATCGACCTTTGAATGGTGGCCGGGAGTGCGGCTGCATCATTCCAAAGACCTGGAGCACTGGGAGCTGATCGAGTATCCGCTGGATCGCATCAGCCAACTGGACCTTCGTGGCGTTGGTCCTTCACAGGGCATTTGGGCGCCCTGCCTGACCTATGATCACGGGACCTTTTATCTGGTCTATACCATCGTGCGCTCCTTTTACTGCAATATGTACGATACCGAAAACTTCCTGGTGACCGCGACCGACATCCATGGTCCCTGGAGCGAGCCGGTCGCATTATCGAACTTCGGCTTTGATCCTTCGCTCTTTCACGATACGGATGGCAGGAAATATATGGTTTCCATGGTCACCGATCACCGGGTGCCGAAAAAATATGCCGGCCGCATCATCCTTCAGGAATATGACCCGGTGGCACAGCGCATGATCGGGGAAGCCAAAGACATTTATACCGCCTCCGACATTTTCCTGGAAGGGCCGCACATCTTCAAAAAAGACGGTCTGTACTATCTCTTCTGTGCGGACACCGGAACGGGAGAAGCGCACGGGCAATCGATCCTTCGCTCTAAAAATCTTTGGGGACCGTATGAGATGAAGCAGGATCCGCCGGCGCGCCGGGAGAGGGGAGAAGCCTACTCCATCATGACGTCCCGCCACTTTCCGGAGATTCTGTTGCAAAAATCCGGGCATGCCGACCTGGTGGAGAGTCCGGATGGCGAGTGGTATATGGTGCATTTGTGCGGACGAAAAAGCGGACGCAAAAATCCGCCGGATGCGCCGCGCTTTGCAGGCGCAGACCGCTATATGCTCGGCAGAGAGACCGCGATCCAGCAGGTGATCTGGAAAGACGATGGCTGGCCGTATCTGTATGCGGCTGCGACCAAAGAGGTGACCAGCGTGCCGCAGACATATGTCGCCGCACCGGTGGCCGCTACGCAGGGCACTGCGCCGGGTGCTGCGCTGCAACGGGATGACTTTGACAGCGCCGCGCTCGATCTGGACTATCAGTCGCTGCGTATCCCGATGGGAGATACCTACTGCTCGCTGCGCGCGCGCCCCGGATGGCTTCGCATGTACGGGCGAAGCGGCTTATCTTCGCTTTTTTCCCAGAGCCTGATCGCACGACGCATGACGTCCTACCGGATGGAAGCAGAGACATTGCTGTCCTTTGCCCCAACATCCTTTAAGCAGATGGCAGGATTGATCCTGCTGTACGATACGGAAAATTACCTGTATCTGCATGTGAGCTTCGATGAAGACCTGGGGAGATGCCTGCAGCTTCTGAAATATGAAAACAAAGTGGTTACATACCTGACAGAGCCGCTGACCCTGCCGGAAGGAGATGTGGTGCTGCATGTGGCCATGCGGGATGGCGATGCGCAGTTTTCGTATCGCGTGTGCGCTGCGCCGCAGGGCGGTGAGTTACCGCTGACCCTGATCGGCCCACGGATCGATGCGTCGTTTCTTTCGGATGAAGCCTGTCTTCAGGGGTGGTTCAGCGGAGCGATGATCGGGCTGTGTGCGCAGGATCTGACCGGTGCCGGAATCTATGCGGATTTTGATTATTTTGAAGTAAAGGATGTGTGAGAGATGGATCAAACAACTTGGGCAATCGCCGAACTGGAAAAAACAACAATAAAGCTGCGCAGGGTGGCAGTGAAAAACGAATGGAAACTTCCCTATACGACAGATGCACAGGGAAATTATGATAACCGCGCGGATCAAACGGTTCATTACGAAATCGACAATGGGATCAACTGGTGGACCAACGGATTCTGGGCCGGGATTTTATGGAGGCTCTATGCGAGAACGAAGGATCCGCAGTACCTTGACTATGCCAGAAAGCAGGAGCAGATGCTTGCACCCTGCTTTACGCAGTATGAAGGACTGCATCATGATGTGGGCTTTATGTTTCTGCCAAGCGCGGTCGCGGATTACCTCTTGACGGGCGACCATCATGCGAAGGTGACGGGGCTCCATGCGGCAAGTCTCCTGGCAGGGAGATTCAACCCGGCGGGATCTTTTATCCGTGCCTGGAATGATCTTCCGGGGAGCACGCAGGATACGAGAGGATGGGCGATCATTGACTGTATGTTAAATATCTCGCTCCTGTTCTGGGCAAGCAGAGAGACGAAGGATCCAAGATTTGCGCAGATCGCGATGGCACATGCCGACACTGTTATGCAAGCCTTTGTACGCGCGGACGGATCCTGCTGTCACATCGTGGAGTTTGACCCGGAGAGCGGTAAGCGGCTCAAAAGTCATGGCGGACAGGGCTTTGCCCACGGCTCTGCCTGGACGAGAGGGCAGGGCTGGGGCGTATACGGCTTTGCCAATGCCTACCGGAACAGCGGAAAGAAAAGCTATCTGGAGACGGCGCAGAAGATCGCGGAGTACTGTCTGACAAAAATCGATGCTTCCTATGTGATCCCGATCGACTTTGATCAGCCATCCGACTGCACCTTTGAGGATTCCTGCGGTGCCTGCGTCTTAGCCTGCGGATTTCTGACACTGGCAAAACTGACGAAAGATCAGCACAAAGCGACATGCTATGCGGAGACCGGCTACCGGATCATCCGGCAGATCGCAGAGCATCGCGCGGATTACTCGGATCACTGCGATGCCATCGTGCAAAACTGCTCAGCCTCCTTCCATAATAAGGAACATCACGTAACGATGGTCTATGCGGATTATTACTATCTCGAAGCGCTGGATCTGCTGTCAGGATCAGACTTTGGGATATGGTGAGTACAGAGATGAAAAAACAGGAACTACATCAGATTGCAAACGGGATCTATGAGGTCGTGATCGGGATCCCGGAAGTTCATACACCGACCGCACACCGCAGTGTGCAGATGCGAAAGGAGGCGCTGATGGCGCTTCCCGATGCAAGACCCGGCAGGGCAGTCGAGATCCTGCGCGCACTTTCGTTCCGGATCAGCCAGCGCGGGGTCCTTTTGAGGCTGCCGATGGATCCGTCGGAGAATATCTATGGCTTTGGTTTACAGTTTTTCGGGATCAACAGTGCGGGAAAGCGGAGGCTGATCAAGGTCAATTCCGACCCGGTCGCGGATACGGGTGAGAGCCACGCACCGGTGCCGTTTTATATTTCCTCCTCCGGTTATGCGCTGTTTGTCGACACCTATCGGACCGCGACGTTTCAGATGGGGACGGTGGCAAAGAAAGGGGCATCCCGCAGCATGCGCATCGAAAATGAAGCGCACACCGAGTTTTCGGAATCCGCGCTCTATGCGCTCAAAAAGTCGGCACAGGAGCGGGAGATCCTGATCGAGATCCCGCGCTGTAACGGGGTGCGCTGCATCGCGATCGAGGGCAGCATCTTAGAGTGTGTGCAGCGTTATAACCTTTTTTCCGGCGGCGGTGTTTGCCCTCCGGAGTGGGGACTGTATCCCTGGTACCGGCTTTACGGCGGATGCGATCAGAAAGAGGCGCTGCGGATGGCAAAGGAGTTTCGGGCAGACGGGATGCCGATCAAAGTGATCGGTATCGAGCCGGGGTGGCATTCCCACAGTTATTCCTGCACATACCGGTGGTCGGACCTGTTTCCTGCACCGCAGGAGATGATCGATCAGATGCAGGAGATGGGCTATGCGCTCAATCTCTGGGAGCATGCCTTTGTCTATCCGGCAGCGGAATTTTATGAAGAGTTGCTGCCCTATGCCGGCGACTATGAGGTCTGGAACGGGCTGGTGCCGGACTTTGCGGGGAAAGAGGCGCGGGAGATCTTCAAAGCCTATCATCAGAAGCACTTCATTGACCGGGGAATTTCGGGATTGAAACTCGATGAGTGTGACAACTCCGACTATAACCCCTCGGACTGGTCGTTTCCGGAGTGTTCGCAGTTCCCGTCCGGCATGGATGGAGAGCAGATGCATCAGGCACTCGGCATCCTGTATCAGGATACGATCCGGCAAGCCTATGCTGAGCGGGGCAAAGAGACCTACAGCGAAGTGCGCTCCTCCGGCGCACTGGCATCGCCGCAGCCCTTTGTCCTGTATTCGGACCTGTATGATCATCGAAAGTTTATCACGGCGCTCGTCAATTCCGGGTTCTCGGGACTGTTGTGGTGTCCGGAAGTGCGCGACTGCGTAAACGGAGATGATCTGCTGCGACGTCTCGAGACGGTGATCTTTTCGCATCAGGCACTGATCAATGCCTGGCGGATCCCGATGCCGCCCTGGAAGCAGACGGATATTGACTTAAGCCTTGCGAAAATTCAGATGGAAGATGCACCTTACTATACTGCGGCCTGCAGGAAACTGCTGGAGGTGCGGATCTCTCTGATACCATATTTAAAGAAGGCTTTTGAGGAGTATCAAAACAGCGGCAAGCCGCCGATCCGGGCGCTGGTGATGGATTATCCGGAAGATCCGAATGTCGCCGATATCGGGGATGAGTATCTCTTCGGGGATGAGATGATCGTTTGTCCGCTCACCTACGAAGAGGGGACGAGAAAGGAAGTGTATCTCCCGAAGGGGCGCTTTTACGGCTTCTTTGATAAGCGCTTCTATGAGGGCGGCAGATCCCTGACGGTGGATGTGCCCTATGATGAAATTCCGGTGTTTGTGAAAGAAAGTTCAGGAATTTGACATTCTTTGTTCACATTTCTGCGTTATGATGGCTGAGGTTGCATGAATTCTTTAGAAATCTTTTTGAAAAAAAACTTGTTTTTTGATGCCAAAAGCGATATTCTGAAGCGGAACTGCAGTGCAGGATATGAGGGATACAAAGCATGTCGATCAGAGATGAGATCCGTGGGGTCGGAAGAGAGATTTTAACTTCCGAAGCATACCAAAGCGCGATGGCGCGCGAACATCATTATAACAGCAATGTGGCAGACCACAGTTACTCGGTGGCCATGACCAGTTTAAAAGTCTGCAAGGTTTTAAATAAGCTTCATGTCAGGACAGACAATCGTGCCATGATCCGTGGCGCCCTTTGCCATGATCTGGGACTTGCCAGATTCCGTCACACCTATCAGAGCGGAAAGCAGTGCTGCTTCCAGCATCCGGTAGATTCCGTGGATGTGGCCAAAGAGATCCTGCCGGACATCAATGAAGTGGAAGTGGACATCATATCGCATCATATGTTTCCGCTGACCATCCACCCGCCAAAGACGGTGGAAGGATATGTCATCACCTATGCGGATAAATATTGTTCGATCAAAGATTTTGTATGTATCGTCGCAGGAAAGCTGCGCAGAAAAAAAGTATATGCCTAACGTAAACGGCTCTGAAGTGCATTCGCTTCAGAGCCGTTTTTATATGTGCCGCATCAGGCGGTAACATCGTGTTTACTGTGATCAGAAGCGAACGTTACGCTTCTTTTTTCGATGGATAGATCCTGCGAAGTACCAGGACCGTTGCGAACATCAGGACAAAACCGAAGATCAGGCTGATCACGGTGTTGTGCACAAAGCCCGCAAAGATATAGGTGATAAAGGAGACTGCGGCAGCAGTCAGTGCATACGGCAGCTGGGTCGATACGTGAGAGATGTGGTCACACTGTGCACCGGCCGAGGACATGATCGTCGTATCGGAAATCGGGGAGCAATGATCGCCGCATACCGCACCGGCCATACAAGCCGAAACGCAGATGATCGCCAAAGGATTGCCGCTCTCAAGCGGGAAGACCTTTAAGGTGATCGGGATCAGGATACCGAAGGTGCCCCAGGAAGTACCGGTCGAGAAAGCAAGGAACAGGGCGATGACAAATACGATCGCCGGCAGGAAGCTTAAGAAGCTGTCTGCGCTGCCTTCCACGAGTCCTGCCACATAATCCGCAGCACCCAGGGAATCGGTCATACTCTTTAACGTCCAGGCAAGGACCAGGATGGTGATGGCCGGAACCATCGCTTTGAATCCATCGGTGATGCAATCCATGCATGCCCGAAACGGCAGTACCTTGCGTACCATATAAAAGACAATGGTCAGAAACAGCGCGATAAAGGAGCCGAGTACCAGACCGACGGAAGCATCGCTTGCCGCGAAGGCATTGACGAAACTCTCACCTGCAAAGAAGCCGCCGGTATAGACCATTCCGATGACGCAGGAGATGATCAGCACGAGGATCGGAAGGACCAGATCGATGACTTTGCCGTTTCCTTCTACCGCATCATCATCGCTGTAGTTTTTGGTGCGAACGGTGAACAGATCGCCGTTTGCCGCGTTGGCTTCATGCTTTGCCATCGGGCCGTAGTCTAATTTAAAGAGCGTTAACAGGATCATCATGAACAGGGTTAAGAGTGCATAGTAGTTATACGGGATCGCCCGGATAAAGAGCACCAGCCCGTTGGTCCCTTCCGGAGCAAAGCCGCTGACGGCAGCAGCCCAGGATGAGATCGGAGCGATGATACAGACCGGTGCGGCTGTGGCATCGATCAGATAAGCCAGCTTTGCACGGCTGATCTTGTGACGGTCAGTCACCGGTCTCATGACGGAGCCGACGGTTAAGCAGTTAAAATAATCATCGACAAAGATCAGGACGCCTAAAAGGATCGTTGCCAGCTGTGCGCTGACTCTGCTCTTTGCATGCTCGGACGCCCAGCGACCAAATGCCGCAGAGCCGCCGGCTTTGTTCATCAATGCGACCATGATGCCGAGGAATACCAGAAATACCAGGATGCCGGCGTTATAACTGTCGGCCAGCTGCGGGATCATTCCTTCATTAAAGATGTGAGTCAGCGTTCCTTCAAAACTGAAGTTCGCATAGAACAGACCACCGACCAGGATACCGATAAACAGGGAACTGTAAACTTCCTTGGTTAGCAGCGCCAGGATGATGGCGACGATGGGCGGTACCAGCGCCCAAAATGTTGCATACATATCTTTCCCTCCTGTAATCAAAAAATACCATGCATCATACATCATTGTATGGGTACATGGTTACTGTAAAAATCATGCAGCCGCTTGTGTCCGCGACTGCATTTATCGTAGCATTCAAGGAAGGGCAGGTCAAGCACAATTGAATATTTATTCAGATGATTCGCCCGAAAAAAGCATATTATTCAGAAGACTTATCGGAAGGGATCGGCTTTTGAACCAAAATATATGTATAAATAATCAAGAGGAGCGAGAGAAGCGCTGCTTTTTGCCCCCAAAAGAGATCCGCAACAAAGGCAAGGATCACACCCAGATGGAAGCAGAACAGGGATCCGGCAAAGAAATAGGCTTTCTCCAGGTGGCGTCTGTCACGATCGCACAGGTAGGATCCCAGGGAGTAAATCGTCTGGCGCAGGTTGTTGGTCGAAAAGATACAGGCACTGTTGTAGCCTCTGATCGGCACGCTGAACGCGATCCATAGCATTGGCATCATCAGAAACGACGGATAGAGCATCAGCTGCAGCGGCATGCCTTCCGGCATCGCACTGTAGAGGAGCATGCAGAGGGCACTGACGATCAGCGCGATCTTACGCAGATTTTTGCCATGGCCGCTTAGCAGGGCACTGATCAGGATCGATGCCGCATAAATAAGGAACGCACCCAGGATCAGCAGGACATTCGGAAAATCAAGTGCGCAAAAGCCCAGGACCAGTTCGATCATATTTAAGGTTTGTGCGGAAGCAAACTGTCCGGCATTTATCAGGACATAAGCGCCGCCAAAGCCGCCAAGCAGGCATGCGAGGCGCTGCAGGATCAGGTCACGGTGTTCCGAGGCCGTCAGTGGCTTTACGAATTCATTTCCGTGATGGAATCCGTGGGTATGGGTGTTTTGAGAATAAATATCATCTTCTGCGGATGGTTGATACATGAAGGCTCTCCTTAAGATCATGAAACTTCGGATTTCAGCGGCGGAGGATTGCAAAGCATGCATCCCGTGCGCTGTTCAAGGTACCATCATAGCGCGATTTTCAGGCACTTACAAGAAATTGAAAAAAAAATCCAAAATAGATGTTGACAAATTAAATTGCACGCAATATAATTAGGACAAATGAAGGACAGGCAATCACCTGTCGGAACAAAAGATCGCGCAAAGCGCATACAACAATATGCAGGAGGGAACAAACATGGCAAGCATTTATGATTACACTGTACCGAAGACAGATGGTTCACAGTTGGCATTAAAAGATTATGAAGGCAAAGTAATGATCATCGTCAACACGGCTACCGGTTGTGGATTTACACCGCACTATGAGCCGCTTGAGAAGATGTATGAAGCGTATCATGCACAGGGACTTGAGATCGTAGATGTTCCCTGTAATCAGTTCGCAGGACAGACGCCGGGAACGGATGAAGAGATCCATGAGTTCTGCCAGTTAAAATACAACACACAGTTTGAGCAGATGAAAAAGTCTGATGTCAACGGCGAGAATGAGCTTCCGTTATATACCTATTTAAAGAGCCAGAAAGGGTTTGAAGGCCTTGGCAAAGGTCCGATGGCGCTTGCCATGGGCGTGATGCTCAAGAAGATCGATAAGGATTACAAGAACAATCCGAATATTAAATGGAATTTCACCAAATTTATCGTAGATCGTCAGGGAAATGTCGTAGCCCGTTTCGAGCCGACCACTGACATGAAAGAAGTGGAAGCTTGCGTTAAGCAGCTTCTGTAACATTGCCAGTTTCTATAGTTTCATATTTCACCATAGAGCCGTCTCTCCCCCCTTTGAGACGGCTCCTTTCCTTTCTGTTTGACGGAATTGCAAAGTCATCCGATAATAGACATTGAGGAGGAAGGGAAACTTATGGCCAAGACAAAACAGGTAAGTGAACGCGAAAAGATCGTGGTCCGTACGAGCACGATCGGTATTATTGCAAATATTTTTCTGGCGGTGTTCAAAGCGATGATCGGCGCATTGTCCAATTCCATCGCGATCACCCTCGATGCGGTAAACAACTTAAGTGATGCGCTCTCGAGTGTCATCACGATCGTAGGAACGAAGCTTGCGGGAAAGCGGCCGGATAAGAAACATCCGATGGGACACGGCAGAGTCGAGTATCTGACGGCAGCGATCATCTCGCTGATCGTGCTCTATGCCGGTGCAACATCGCTGATCGAATCCATCAAAAAGATCTTGCACCCGGAGACACCGGATTATACGACGGTGTCGCTCGTGATCGTGGCGGTTGCGGTACTGGTCAAGATCGTCCTTGGACGCTACGTCAAAGGCGTTGGCGAAAAGATCAACTCAGAGTCCCTGATCGACTCCGGAACGGACGCGACGATGGATGCCGTGATCAGTGCATCCACCCTGGTGGCAGCCGGGATCTACCTTGGCTTCGGGATCAAATTAGAGGCCGTTCTCGGTGCGATCATCTCGATCGTCATCATCAAATCCGGTATCGAGATGCTCAGCAATACCATCAGCCAGATCCTTGGAGAACGTGTGGACTCGGCACTGGCGATCAAGATCAAGCGGATGGTCAGTGCGTTTCCGGAAGTGCACGGCGCCTATGACCTGGTGACGCACAGTTACGGACCGGATATGCTGCTTGCGTCCATTCACGTGGAAGTGGATGATACGATGAACGCCGCCCAGATCGATGAACTGGAGCGTCGCATCGCCGACAAAGTCTATGAAGAGTTAAATGTCGTCATGACCGCGATCGGGATCTATTCCGCCAATACCAGCAACGACAAAGCATTGAAGCTAAAGAGTGAACTGACCAAGCTTGTCATGAGCTTTGAATATGTCATTCAGATGCACGGTTTCTACTATAATGAAGAAGATCACTTCGTCAGCTTTGATGCGGTCGTTGATTTTGATGCACCGGATCGGAACGGGGTGCAAGAGAGCATTTATGAAGCGGTTCAGGCACAATATCCGGAATTGAACTTCGTGATCAAGATGGATGATGATGTTTCCGAGTAAGGGAAACAAGGGATGCAAATAGCCAAAAAATGAGACTAAGTTCTCTTTTTTGGCTATTTTTTGTTTCCGTCTTGCGAAAAAAACGATCCTTTGCTATAATGAATTCAATGAGAGCGAACCGGTACGCTCTATAAGGGTTACTCGGCGAAACCGGGGCAGTACATTCGCAGAGAAGGTTGAAAGGAGAGAAGATGGGTATAGTTATTGATCCGGCAATTGTGCCGAAGAAGAAACTCTACACCGGCGAGGAGATCCCTTGCGTTGGTATGGGTACCTTCGGATCCGATCGTTTTACCCCAGATCAGGTATCGAATGCGGTTGCGGGTGCTATCCGTGCCGGCTATCGGATGTTTGACTGTGCGGCATGCTACGGAAACGAAGACCAGATCGGTGAAGTGTTTCAGGCTGCGTTTAAAGAAGGCGTGGTAGAGAGAAAAGATCTCTTTATCATGACCAAGGTATGGAACGACATGCACAGACGTGTGGAGGAGGCTTGCAGGAAGAGCATTGCCGATCTGCAGTGTGATTATGTGGATCTGTATTTCATCCACTGGCCGTTCCCGAACTATCATGCACCCGGGTGCGATGTGGATTCCCGTAATCCGGATTCCAAGCCGTTTAGTGTCGATGAATTTATGGATACCTATCGTCAGTGCGAAGCACTGGTTGAGAAGGGGCTGATCCGTTATATCGGTATTTCCAATATGACGATCCCGAAGCTGGAGGCTTGCCTTCCGCTGATGAAGATCAAACCGGTTGCCTGTGAATCAGAGTTCCATGTATGCTTCCAGCAGCAGGAACTGTTTGATTATCTGGTAGCGCACGATATCCAGCCGGTCGGCTTTATGCCGCTTGGCTCTCCGCAGAGACCGGAGCGTGATATGATGCCGGAGGATGTTGCGGATCTGCAGACACCGATCATGAAAGAGATCGCTGCCGCACACAATTGCCATCCTGCACTGATCGCCCTGAAGTGGGCGCAGCAGAGAGGTCAGATCCCGATCCCGTTCTCTGTACACGAGATGGAATATACCTCCAACTTAAAGGCAATGACCGAAGACCCGTTGACCGCAGAAGAACTTGAGAAGATCAAGACCTTAGAGTGCGGCAACCGTCTGGTAAAAGGCCAGGTATTCCTATGGCCGGGTGCCAATGACTGGCATGATCTTTGGGATGAAGACGGCGTGATCGTCAAATAAGATCGTAATACATCAAGAGGCTGTGCTGTGCACAGCCTCTTTTTTGCGCGCAGGTGCGCCGCATCTGAGGCACCCGCGCCCGGCGCGGCCTCCCGGGGCGGCCGCAGGCATCCGCCGCACCGGTTATCGTGCAATATGGAGTAAAATTCTGACGATTTCTATAGATTATTGGTGATGATTATAAAAAAATGATAAAAAACGCAAAATTTCGCTCTTTTCGTGATTTTTTGGTAGTAAAATAAATACTGACGACTTCTGTAGCAAAGGATTTTTTCGATGACCAAACGTATGGAGTTTCACACCGAAAAAAGAATATTACGGGTCTTATTCGGGATCCTGATCGCGGCCTGCCTGATCTCCGTGATCTTTTCGATCGTGACGTCCAATGAGTATTCGATGATCAGCGGCAGTTATCCGCAAAGATATCAGGAAGGCTGGACTGATCTTTCGAACGGGTATGAGATTACCGGGCAGTATATTACGATACCGCCCAAAGAGAGCAAGACGATCCTGAAGACGTTACCGGATCAGATAGACGCACAGAGTATGCTGAGCTTCTACGGAAGCAATCTGATGACCAATATCCGCCTGATCCCAAGCAATGATGCGGTTGGAGAGACGTGTGAAGTACACCGTGGCGGAGACCGGGTGCTCAATATTTTCTTCCCCATCGGCACTGCATTTGAAGGCGCACAGATCCTGATCACCTTCAGTAACTATTCGATTGCCCCGGTACGGGTCAATATGAAGGAATTCTACTTTGGAACCGAAGGTCAGCTGATCTCCAAAGCATGGAAAGACAGCGCACTGGTGATGGTCCTCTCGGTACTGATGGTCTGCGTGGCAGCGGGCATGCTGATCTTTACTTCGATCCTGCTGGCAGAAGAGTATGACAAATTCCGCAGTGCGATCACGTATACCGCGCTGGTACTGGTTTCGGCGGCAGTCTGGTTTTTTATGATGACACCGATCGCCGGCATGATGAGTGAGCATCCGCGGGCAAACATTGTCATCCTGTTTGGTTCGTATTATTTCATCAGTCCCCTGGCACTGCTGGTGTATCGGGAACTGTTGCCAAACTGGCGAAAAGCGTTGACGCATCTGCTGATACTGGTCACGAGCATTACGACGATCGTTCTGATCGCACTGACGCTGGATTCCAACATTTCCACGTGGACGATGCTGACCATTTCGCATGTGATGCTCGGAGGGTGCTGTATTGTGGCCCTCATCATGGGGCTGATCGATTATCGTAAAGAGCGTCAGGAGATCGTGCAGGATACCATTATTTCCAATGTGATCTTCCTGATCGGCGGAGCATTGACGATCACGCAGATGTTCTGGTGGCCGCAGAGCGATACGATCCGGATCTATCGGATCTTCTTCCTGGTTGGTATGACCAACATGCTCTTTGTTCTGGTGGAGACGGCATGGAAGCAGTTCGATGACCTTCGGGCAGAGCGGCATTTCCGCACGCTGGCCTACCGGGATCCTGTGACCGGCGGAAATTCTGCGGCTTATATGGAAGAAGAGTTCTCCAAACTCGATCTGCAAAAAGAGCATTGGTTCATTTATCTGAACATCAAGCGGTTTAAGATCATTAACGGCACCATCGGTAAGGACCGGGCCGACAGTTTTTTACGCACACTCTATCACGGGCTGGAGTCCAAACTGAACAAGGATATCGGCGAGCGGATCGCTTACCTTGGCAACGCTAATTTCGGCATCATCGCACTGGCGGATGATGAAGTGGCACTCAAAGGGCGTCTGATGGGAACACGGTATCAGATGCTGCGTATACTGGATGAATTTTTAAGCAGTCTGCACATTCAGGCGGAGACCTGTATTTATCACATCCGGGTGGGCGAGCGCATCGATCTTAGGACGGCAACGGATTATTGTCTGATGGCATCGGAGAATCCCAATGCCGAGTATATCGCGATCCTCAACGGCTATTTATATAACGAGCAGTGCAGGCAGAAGCTCCTTCGCGAAGAAGAGTTGCAAAACATGCTGGCCGGAGCGATCCTGCGCAAAGAGATCAAACCGTACTATCAGCCAAAGATCGATCCCAGAACGGGTGCGATCGTCGGCGCGGAAGCGCTGGCAAGGTGGGATAACGAACGTTATGGATTGATCAGTCCGAATGAGTTTATCCCGATCTTTGAGCAGAACGGCTCGATCGCGGAGATCGACTTGTCCATTTTCGAACAGGTCTGCGAGCAGATCATGACCTGGATCCACAACGGCAAGAAACCGCCGGTGGTTTCGGTCAATTATTCGAAAGCCTATATTCTGATGAAGAATCAGTTTTACCGGTATCAGCGGATCATCGATAAGGTCGGCGTACCGGCAAAGTATCTGGAATTTGAGTTTACCGAGTCTCTTGCCTATGATGATATGGAGCAGATCCACGAGCTGATGGATGCGATCCACGCCATCGGTGCACGCTGCGCAATGGATGATTTCGGCAAGTCCTACTCGAACCTGAATGCGCTCGGCGATCTCCCGTTTGATGTGGTGAAGATGGATATGAGTTTCTTCTCCTACGGATTCCCGGGAAATGAGCGGCAGATGCGCATGGTCAGAGATACGGTAAAGCTCCTGCAGGATCTGCAGACCGAAGTTGTCGCAGAGGGCATCGAGTCCAAAGCACAGGTGGAAGTTCTCAGAGACCTGAATGTCTCTTCGATCCAGGGCTTTTACTATTCCAAACCGCTGCCGAGAGCGGAATTTGAACAATTTATGGAAGGCAGGCAGGTAAAGTGAGCCAGACCTATAATTTCTTTGCAACCATCTCCAGAATGAAATACATCGAGCGCTGGGCGCTGATGCGGAATTCCAGACCGGAGAATTTAAGTGAGCATTCGTTGGAGGTCGCGATGATCGCGCATCTCTTATGCACGATCGGCAATGTCCGCTACGGCAGAACCCTGGATGCGGACAAGGCTGCCCTGATCGGGATCTATCATGATGCGACGGAGATCATCACCGGAGATATGCCGACGCCTGTCAAATACTACAATGCGGAGATCAAATCAGCATATAAAGAAGTGGAGAGTGTCGCGGCAAAGCGGCTCTTATCCAAGCTTCCGGAGGATCTGGTGCCGGTCTATACCGAGATCTTTTTCAAGGGAGAGGATGAGAAGGAGCAGTATATGCGACGTCTCGTGAAAGCTGCGGATAAGCTCTCGGCACTGATCAAGTGTATCGAAGAAGAGCGTGCAGGCAATTCGGAATTTTCGACAGCCAAGGCATCGACGCAAAAGGCACTGTTGCAGATGAGCCGCGAACTGCCGGAGATCCGGGATTTTATGGAAGAATTTCTTCCGCCGTATGGTAATACGCTGGATGAATTAACCTTATAAACTCATAAAAATAAGGAGCTTCACAAAAAGATCACAAACGTATGATAACTTTTGTTGTCAGCAATGATTCAGATTCGTTGTAAAAGGAAAAGAGAGGAAATTTTTATGGCATCTTATACTGATAAGAAAGCATTGATCGGCGAGTTGGCACGTTCCGTAGGAATGACGGATCTTCCGACCTCCAGAACAGCGGCAAGCAGATTCGATCTGTCCACCGGTACCTTATATTGTGACGGCAGAGCGGTTTCGAAACTGATGATCGATCAGGCGGAAGCATATTTCAATCAGCAGAAGCTTCAGTACATGGGCTTGAACGATGAAGGGGCAAAGAAACTGGCGACCTATTTCCAGGTTGCGGTTGAGGCAATTCACTTCATGCGCAGCGGCAATCAGGGCGAGAAGTAAGTACAAAAAGCGATTTCATACTTGGGGGGACAGAACGTGTTATATCACAATATCGACTTTTTGGTGAGCGCATTTCTCATTTATGCGATTTGCGTTTATTGTCTTGTTGCGAAAAAGGGAATCCGTAACATTCAGAACAAGAGCTTTGTGCTGTTCATCGCACTGAGCATGGTTGCATGCGCGTCCGATCTGGCCGGCTATGTGCTGACCTATTTTTACGGTCAGACGCCGCTGTGGACGCGTGATATCTTAAATCTGGTCTATCATTTTGCACATTGTATGACGATCTACGTGGTCTGTCTGTATATGTTGACGATCACGGGACGTTATCATCGGCTGAAGAAAACAACGAATCTGTTGTTGCTTTCGCCGACGCTGATCTTTTATTTTTTCCTGTTTTTAAATCCGATCTATCATTGGGCCTTTACCTATGATGAGCAGGGCATTTATGTCAGAGGACCGGTGATCCTCATTGAGTATGTGGCTGCGGCCATTTATTTTGTCATCATCACGTATCTGCTTCTGCGTTTTCAAAAGGCCATCTCACGGGGCAATCTGGTGTCCCTTCTGATGCTCTTTGGCAGTGCGATCGGCGGTATCATTGTGCAGATGTTGTATCCGAATCTCATCATCGAACTGTTCATCGAATCCCTCGGTACGCTGATCGGGATCCTGTCGATCGAGAACAAAGATGAGGTCTATGATCCGATGACAAATCTGTACAACAGACAGTCGTTCATCCAGGAGAACCGGACCAATATCTACAGTGACAGTGAGTATTTCCTGATCATCATGAAACTGGTCAACTTCCGGCATTTTACTTCTGCCATCGGTGAGTTTCATGTCAATGAGATCTTTAAGATCATCGCGCACTGGCTGTTGGGGATCAAAGGAAAAGGCAAAGTCTTTTTCTGCGGGAACGGAACCTTTGCACTGATGATGTTTCGGAATGAGTTTGATCAGTATAAGGAAAAACTGCACCTGGTGCAGGAAAAATTCAGTGAACCCTGGACATACGGGGATTATACGGTAGCCTTTAATACACAGATCTATGCGATCCATGTGCCGCAGGAGTTGCAGAGTGTGGATGAGATCCTGGCGATCATGAATATGGATCATGTCACCGATAACAATGAAGTTTCGGTTTATACCGGCACTTCGCTGAAGATCCTGCAGCGGGAAGTGGAGGTCGCACAGGCGATCGAGCGTGCGCTGGAAGCCAGAAGTTTCCGGGTATATTATCAGCCGATCTGGTCGAGAATGGATGGAAAGATCCATTCGGCAGAGGCGCTGATCCGCCTGACGGATGACAAGATCGGATTTATCTCTCCGGAGGAATTTATCACGATCGCCGAGCGAAACGGCACGATCGGAGAGATCGGGACCTTTGTCTTTGAAACTGTCTGTCGGGACTATTCCGAACGGAATATGCAGACTTACGGCATCGACTATATCGAGGTCAATCTCTCCCCGGTACAGTGCATGAAGAGTGATATGGCGGACGTCTTTGAAGGGATCATGCGGCACTATCATGTGCTGCCAAAGACCATCAATCTTGAGATCACGGAGTCGGCAGCGGCCAACAGTCCGGAGATGTTCTCCAAGGCGATGACGCAGCTGCAGGCCATGGGCTTTACCTTTTCTCTCGATGACTTTGGCAAGGGCTATTCGAATGTCACCAATTTAAGTGCGGAGTCGGAATATCACATCATCAAGATCGACAAGGATCTGTTGTGGAATTCGGAAAAGAGTCCGGCGGCGCACATCATCCTCGATCACATCATCCGCATGATCCAGGAGATCGGTATGGAGATCGTCGTGGAGGGTGTCGAGACAAAGAAACAGTGGGAGTATCTGAAGATGTCCGGCGTCGATTTCTGCCAGGGCTATTACTTCTCCAAGCCGGTAGATTGCGATAAATTCCTGGAGTATGTCAAGGCGTTTAACGCAGAAAAAGATTGATCTCAATCGATCACAGATTCATCAGATTTGTGTCACAAATTTGACATAATTGCATCACGGTTTCTTCACAGGGCCTTCTCAGAATAATCTGAGAAGGTCCTTTGGTGTTATATAAAAGAGCCGGGGAGGAAAGGAAAATGATGATGAAACGATGGAAAAACGTGGGCGCTGCATGTTTATCTGCACTGCTCATCAGTATGAGTTGTATGACGGTGTTTGCAGAGGAAGAGGCGGAGAATACCGCAGTATCGTATTCCTCTGCCGGGATTGAATTCTATACGGATTACCCGGGCATTTCCGTGACGGCCGGAACTTCGGAGACGATCTCGCTCAAGATCGAGAACTCTACCTCCGCAAACTATGATGCAACGTTAAGCATTGAAGAGATGCCGGAAGGCTGGGACGGGTATTTTTCCGCCAACGGTGTGACTGTTACGAGGGCACATGTACAGAGCGGAGAAGAAGCAAGCGTGACCTTTAACCTGGAGATCCCGGACAATGCGGCAGAAGGAACATATACCGTGGTCCTTGGCGCAACGACGTCAAACGGTCTCAAAGATACTGCGACGCTGACCTTTGACATCGATGAGATCCAGTATGGCAAAGGCAGCTTTACGTCAGAATACCCGGAGCAGGAAGGTGCTTCCGGAACGAGCTTTTCTTTTAGTACGACGCTGATCAACAACAGTGCTTCCGCACAGTCTTATGCGCTCTCCGCGAATGCACCGGATGGCTGGCAGGTAAGCTTTGCTGCGGACTCCACACAGGTGGCAAGCATCGATGTGGATCCGGTGACCAGTCAGGGGCTGACGGTAACCATTACCCCGCCCGCAACAGTGGAGGCCGGCGAATATGAGATCCCGATCAGTGCGATCTCGGCCAGTGAGAATCTTTCCGAGACACTGAAGGTAACGGTGACGGGGACTTATGCCTTAAGCCTCTCCACACCGAGCGGCGTATTAAGCTTTGATGCACATGCCAATGCGGCAAGTGATGTGACACTGCAGCTGACCAACAACAGTAATGTGGCACTGGAAAATATCAATCTGACCAGTTCCGCACCGAGCGGTTGGACCGTAACGTTTGAACAGTCCACGATTGAAAGCCTTGAGGCAGGTGCGTCTGTGGAAGTGACTGCACATGTGACACCGAGTGATTCTGCAATCACAGGGGATTATATAACGTCGATTACTGCAACCTGTGCGGAGGCAAGCAGCAGCGCGGACTTCAGAGTATCCGTAAAGACCAGTACCGTGTGGGGCTTTGTTGCAATCATTGTGATCGCTGCACTTTTGGGCGGCATCGGATATGTATTTAAAAAATACGGCAGAAGATGATCGGATCTGAGGTGAGCGTATGAATGAAGAAATCATTATTCAAACATGCGATCTGTCAAAGGTGTACGGAGATAAAATCGCCGTCAGCCATCTGAATCTGGAAATCCATCGAGGCGAAGTTTTCGGATTGCTCGGACCAAACGGTGCCGGCAAGACGACAACGACGTTGATGTTGCAGGGGCTGACGGAGCCGACGGACGGCAAGGCTTATATCAAAGGCATTGA
>JAILPR010000163.1 GCA_024699355.1 Lachnospiraceae bacterium | reverse complement strand
TTCATCGGCTGATTTATGGCTTCCGGATAGATACCGCCTTCACGTAAAAATCGCGGGATCGAATCTTCATCGACCTTCAGGCAGATCTCCCGGCCGCCCGGATAGGCCGTATACGCTTCATCGAGCGCATACCACAAATAGCCCTTCGGTAAATAAACGCGTCTTTCGCTTGCGCCTTCTTCCAGGACATTGGCTACCAGAAGATATTTGCCGAGCAGGAAGGTTTCCGACTCCTCATACACCTTCGGATCCTCCTGGAATTCATAAACCAGAGGTCTCATGATCGGTGCCCCGCATCTGTGCGCCTCTTCTTCCAGCGCATAAAACAGCGGGATCATACGGTAACGCAACAGGATCGCTTCTTTGATCCGCTCCGCCTGTCTGTGATACATCCAGGGCTCTGTCACGGTATTGTCGGAGCTTGCGGAATGGATGGAGAAACGTGGCTGGAAAATGCCATGCTGTACCCAGCGAAGGAAGAGTTCCTCCGATGGTGCAGGTCCTGCAAAGCCGCCGATATCCGCGCCTTCATTCGGTTGTCCGGATAAGCCCATCCCCAGGATCGAGGCAATGTTAAATCGCAGCGATTTCCAGGACGTAAAGTTATCTCCCACCCAGTTCTGCGCATACTTCTGCACACCGGGTGCGCCGCTTCTGCAGACAACGTAAGGTCTTGCCTTACCATTATGCTCTCGAACCGCCTCGTACGCAAGCCGGTTCATGATATTGCACATGATGGGTTTGAGCCCTGCGATGGTGCCTCCAAGACCGTCATAATCGCAGCGTGCATCCTTATCCCAGACACCGTCATATTCACAGTTATCATCCCAGACAGAGTCCGTGCCGATATCGATCACCGTCTCTGTCAGGAGTTTTTTCCATACGGCTCTGGTCTTGGGATTGGTAAAATCAAACGCAATGCCGGCACCGCCCCACCAGCCGCCAACAGAAGGCTGATCCGGATTTTTGCTGTCTTTGACAAACAGCCCCTGCGCTTCAAACTCCTCCTTCATCGGATGCACCAGAAGGATCGAAGGCTTGACGTTCGGCACGGTCTGTGCGCCCTTCTGATTCATCTGTGCAAAAAAGCCTTTCGGATCCGGAAAGCGCTCGTTGTTCCAGGTAAAGACGCAGCGTTTATTATTTTCCTGCGTGGTATAGCCGGAAGATAAATGGAAGCCATCGATCGGGATCCCCTTTTCATGAACCTGATCGATAAAGCCCAGAAGCGCCTGATCGCAATCTTTTTCCAGTTCCGAATAGTACATGGAAGAACCCTGATAGCCGAGTGCACGCTTTGGCAGGAGTGCAGGCCGGCCGGTCAGCGCCGTATAGTCATCGACCACTGCCGGGATCGTGCCTTCACAGAGCAAAAACAGATCCAGGTCTCCGCCATCGGTCTGGAAATATGAATAGCGCGGCCAGTAATTACTCTTCTCACCACCCATATTAAAGACCGATTCGTAGAGATTATGATAAAACATGCCCATGGCATAGCTTGGTTGCGCCTGATCTCCGCGACGAAGCGAAATATAGAACGGGATGTGCTTATACATCGAATTGCACTTTTCCGCATCATAGGCCCAGGAATCCGTAGCTCTCTCCCGGATAAATTCATAATTTTTATTCAGTTTCCCCGTCCGCTCACCAAAGCCGTAGAAGCAGTCATCTTCGTTCATGCGGCTGTAATGGATCAGGCGGTTGTTCGAATCTTTCTGGAACGGTGCGCCGGGAATCGTCGCATAGATCTCCCGCGCTCCGTCATACATCCGGATGCACAGCGGATCTTTTTCCACAACGACCCGGATCGCATCGCCGCACAGTTCATATGCGGTATCGGACTCCGTCACCTTTGGCATCTTTGCCTGCACACGGGTACGGTCTTTTCCCATAAAGTCATCAAGCCGATCCTCCCATGCCGTCATCGCCAGTACATAAGAAGCCTCCGGAAACGTCCGCTCAAAGCTCACACGCATACGGATGATCCGATCCGTCACATAGATCAGATACAGATCCGCCTCATCCAAATGAATGATGGTCCCGATCCCGGTTTGTTCCATCCCAATCGCTTTTTTACAAATTTCCATCGTTTCCTCCTACTTTTCCAAAAACCAGTCAAAGATGCGCTCGATCTCACGATCCCAGAAATCCCACGCATGGCCGTATCCCTCGACCTCGCGGTATGTCACATCGACGCCCAGATCCATAAGTTCTTTGTGGATCTTCTGATTGGACCGATACAGAAAATCTTCCGTGCCGCAGGCCTGATAGAGCTTCGGCAGGGTGCCTTTGTTCAGGTTTTCTTTGACCAGATGCATCAGATCCTGGGGAGAGCCTTCGATGTGCTCCGGATTCGCAAAAATATCACGGATCGCAAACGGGCTCTCTGCCGTATTTTGCAGGGCGCCTCTGATCGTCTCCGGAAGGTCTAACGCACCGGACATGGAAGCCGTTTTGCAATACAGATCCGGTCTCGAGAGTGCCAGATAATAAGCACCGTATCCACCCATCGAAAAGCCTGCGATGTAGGTATCCTCACGCTTTTTGGAGGCCGGGAACAGTTCCGTGATGTAGGCCGGCAGTTCCTGCGTCATAAAGGTAAAATACTTCGGACCGTGTACCATATCCTGGTAAAAACTGTTCGTCACGCCTGCCATGACCGCAATACAGTTATGTGCCTGCGCATAACGTTCCACCGAAGAAAAGCGCATCCAGGAATTGTTATCGCCATAGGCGCCGTGCAAAAGATACACCACCGGCAGACCTTTCTCATAATCATAGCGATCGGTCTTTTGCGCACCTGTGATCTGCTCATTCCCTTCCGGGGTCGGGATGATCACATTGATCTCCACATTGGTTCCAAGCACAAAACTAAAGTAATGACATTGTAAAAACATAGCGTGTTCTCCTTTTCAAATGATTCGGAAACGTATAAGATGAAAGTAATCACATAGTTACAGGTTATAAATTCAGGCGGATCACGCGAAAGCGGCATCTGCTGTGCAAAGGAGGTCCCTCATGCTTTTTACGGAACAAACCACGATTCGGGAACTGATGGAAATGCCCGAGCTGCAAAAAGTAAAATCATTACTCTTCACAAACATGGATGAAGAAAAAGCTTCCAGCACATTAGCCGACTATGGTACCGACAAGACCGGCATGTATCATTCCTTGTATTACACGGCTGCCATGTGTCTTCGGGAGGACTTTATCATTCCGCTCTATTCACCGGAGGAATGCAAAGATAATCCGGCACTCGCCGATGTCTGCCTGTTAAATTTTGCGGTGCATCCCGGCAAAGAAACCGTGATCATCTGCCCCGGCGGCGGCTATAACCGTGAATGGGTCCTGGTCGAAGGATATCCTCTGGCGGATGATTTGAACCGCTTAAATACCAACGCCTTTATCCTGATCTATCGCACCGGTAAGTTTCATCTCTTCCCGGAGCCGCTCGATGATCTGGCCAGAGCGATCGCGTATCTGGATGAACATCAGGAAGAGCTGCAGATCTCGATGTCACATTATGCCTTAACCGGTGCTTCCGCAGGCGGTCATCTGATCGCGCAGTGGGGAACCAAAGTCAATGGTTATGCCCATTACAATCTGCCGCGTCCCGGTGCCCTGCTCATGTCCTATCCGGCAGCCAATCTGACCGGTGTTTACAGACAATGGGAAAGCTGCATCGCCAAAGGCGAATACGAACTGGCAGACTCGATCGCGCCGATCCTGCAGCGTATCGGTCATGAGACCTTTACCAGAGACGAGATTGAAAAGTATTCTCTGGATTGCACAATGGATGAAGATTTTCCGCCAACCTATCTGGTCCACTGCGAAGATGATCCAACCGTCCCCATCAGCAATACGCACCAGACGATCAATCTCTTTGATCAGCACCATATCACTTACCGGGCACGGATCGCACCGCGCGGCGGTCACAGTTTCGGACTCGGCATCCATACCGATGCCAAAGGCTGGCTTCACGATGCCGTACGCTTTTGGCGTCAGGTTTAGCTTCATCGTTTCGTTCCATTATTTCGTTCCATTATTTCGTTCCATTGTTTCGTTCCATTATTTCATGAAAAAAGGCTTTGCATGATTGCAAAGCCTTTTGTTGTGCTTTCCTTATCCTTTGATACCGGTACTGGCGATACCATCTACCAGAGATTTCTGGAAGAACAGGAAAATAATGGTCGCCGGAACGATGGACAATGTGGACATGGCAAGTGTCGCACCGATATCGGATCCTGCCGACGGGTCATTAAACAGCTTCAAGGCCAGAGAAATCGGTCTCATATCTGCTTTGGTTACATACAGCAGTGCTGACAGGTAGTCATCCCAACGCCAGATAAACGAGAAGATCGCACTTGTGATCAATGCCGGAGTGATCAGCGGCAGGATCACGCGGAAGAAAATGGCGAAATAAGAGCAGCCGTCGATTTTGGCAGCCTCGTCAAGTTCTTTCGGAATACCGCCGATGAAGTTCATGATCAGGTAAACAAAGAAGCCCTGGATCGCGAAGAAATACGGCAGGATCATCGGATAGAACGTGCCGACCCAGTTCAGATGACGGAACCACATATACTGCGGGATCATCAAAATCTGCGGCGGCAACATCATTGTTGCAAGCACCAGGATAAACAGGAATCTGTTTAATCCGAATTTCAAACGTTTCAGCGCATATGCTACAAACGCGGATGAGATCAGCGTTCCGAACGTTGATAATGTTGCGATAAAGAACGAATTCTTAAAGAATGTGGCAAAGGTATACCCCATGAATCCTTTCCAGCCGGTAAAGTAATTGGATAACGTCCACTCACTCGGGATCAGCTGGGTTGCCGTCGGCAGAATGGTCGCCGATGGTTTAAAGGATGAAAAGATCATCCACAGGAGTGGATATACCATGATAAAAGCACCCAGTAAGACAAGCACATGATAAATTGTCGTACCTACGATTTTTTTCTTTTTCATCGTTTATCCCTCCTTTCTACTCTTCATAAACCCACTTGCTGCGGCTCCAGAACAACAGTGCCGTAACAAGAGAGATGACGATCAGCATGATCCAGGCAAGTGCGGATGCATATCCCATCTGGCTCTTTCCCATGGCCGGAAATGCTTTCTTATACACATACAGCGTATAGAACAACGTCGAATCTTTCGGCTGGCCATCGGTGATCAACTTACTTTGTGTGAAGGCCAGGAACGAGTTGATCGTCTGCTGTACGAGATTGAAGAAAATCGTCGGCGTCAGAAGCGGTAAGGTAACCTTCCAGAATTTCTTCCAGCTGTTGGCACCATCCACAACGGCTGCTTCATATAATTCCTTACTGATCTGCTTTAATGCCGATAAGAAGATCAGCATGGAGGAGCCGAACTGCCAAACGGTCAGAATGATCAGTACCCAGATGGCACTGCCCTCTCCGAACCAGTTGAAGTTCGTGATTCCCGGAAATACGATGGATAATACCGCATTGATCGTACCTGTCGGCTCAAACATTCTACGCCACAGGATGGCGATCGCAACAGATCCGCCGATGATGGACGGCAGATAATATGCTGCACGGTAAAACGGTGTCAGTTTGGTGTTCCGTACCAGGATCAATGCAATGATCAGCGCAAAGACAACCTTTAACGGTGTACCGATCAGAGCATAGTAACAGGTTACGCCCATCGCTTTCCAGAAACTGGAATCATGGAAAATATTAATGTAGTTCTGGAATCCGATAAACTGTGGTGCTGACTGGATATCGTATTTACAGAACGAATAATAGAGCGACAGGATCATCGGCACCAGCATAAACATCAGGAAACCGATAATGAACGGCAAACTGAAAATATACCCGGCGGTGCTTTCCTGCCCTAGGAATTGTTTGAATGTTTTCTTTTTCTTCACGTAGAAAGACCCCCTTACATCGTATCTAGTTCCGGTCCTTAAAGTCAGAAAGAGGAGAAATTTCTTTCCCCTCTTTCTGTTGTGTCATTTCAAGGATGTTTCATCCCTTACATCAGATTAATAGCTTGCTGCTACCTGTGCCGCACCGTCTACCAGTTCCTGAGCCAGTTCAGCTGCAGTATAACTTGTATTCGGATCCAGAGCTTCCCAGGAAAGCCACTCGATAACATCTGTGTTAACAGTTCCTGCATAACCCGGCAGAGATCCGAAGATCGGGCTGGAGTTATTTGCTACCATATCCAGATAATCTACGATGATCGGATAGGTTGCATCACGTTCGGATACAGCATCTTTGATCGCTGCTGCAACAACGCTGCTGGCCGGAACACCACGCTCTGCAAGGAGCAGTGTGTTGGCATCCACGTCGTTGATCAGGTAATTGAGGAATGCAACTGCCAGATCCGGATTCTGAGCGTTTGTTGTAACAGAGAAGAACTGACCCGGCTTTAAGTAGTTTGCACTGGACGGATTGTTTTCTGCCCAGCTGCAGATGCCAAGTTCAATTTCGTTTGCAGCAGCTGCTGCGGATAATGCTGCGTACTGGTTGGAGAATGCAAATGCACACCAGCTTCTGACGCTGTTATCGGTACCGTATACAAGCGGGTTACCTTCGATCGTTGCGGTATCAACAGATGCACACTTATCGGTATCAAATAACCAGCCTTCTGCTACGCCGTCCATCAGTCTCTGATAGTAACCGGTCATTTCTTCTGCGGTTACTTCCAGACCTTCTTCACCGAAGAATGCCTGGTGACCAAGACCACGTGCATAATAGGTCAGCGGGTTCTCGGAGTTGCCGTTACCATACAGAACACCGATACCGGTCTCTTCATAGATCTGTCTGGAGATGTCTGCGAACTCGTCCCAGGTCATGTTATCCGGAACTGTGATCCCCAGTTCATCCGTTAAGGTCTTATTGTAGGAAAGAGCCGGAGCGTTTTCGCCTGCGCAAACTGCATAAATGCCGCCGTCGTTGGCTTTACCTGTACCTACGATACTCTCGGAGATGTTGGAAACATCCAGCGCGCCGCTTTCAATGTACGGTGTCAGATCCAGAAGTGCTCCCGCCTCTGCCCACTGCTCTAAGTAAGCGTAGTCCTGCTGCATCAGATCCGGCAGCTCGCCACTGGATGATGCGGTCGTCATAATGGTCCAGTAATCATTCCAGACCTGGTTGTTTAAGTTAAAGCTGATGTTCGGATACAGTTCGGAGAAATGCTCCGCAGCGTTCATGGTAACTTCATCACGAAGCTGATTGCCCCACCATGCAAAGCCGATGGTGTAATCACCTGCAGTTGCAGGATCGTATGCGCCGCCCGCGGTTGCGGTGTCAGCCGCTGCAGTATCAGCCGTATCGGTTGTTGCTGCATCTGTCTTTTCTTCTGTCGTGGTTGCCGGTGCGGTATCTGCCGTTGCAGCAGTATCCTCAGCAGCGGAGCCTCCACAGGCTACCAGCGACAATCCCATCAGCGAAGCCAACAGGATGCTTAATAACTTACGTTTCATAATTTACCCTCCTTTTATGTAAGTTGTATATTCATACGACTAAATTTTATATTTTTTAGTCAAGTATGTCAATTTTTTACAGACATTTCGTCCTTGATGTTGTATATTTTATAAAATTTTAATACTATATATGGTTTTTTCTCTTGCAAAAACTATAGTTTTTCCAAAAGTTTCCGTAAACTGTCACAAGCCAACGTAAAAGATTCTTCTCCGGTCATCTTGCGCTTCACGATGCTCTTGCCGTTTTCGAGTGCCGAAAAGCCGCCAAAATCCGCCAGATGCGGCTCCAGTGACAGATACCCGTGATAGCCGGCCTCTTTTAATTTGCGCAGGATCTGAAGCACGTTGCCGTCGCCTTCTCCCGCCGGCACCACACTGCCGCTCTCCTGTAACGCATCTTTGATGTGAATATAGACGGTATACGGTTTCAGCATTTCATATGCTTCCAGCGTATCCTGCCCGCACTGTACGAAATTGGCGAAGTCAAAGACGCCCTTGAAATGATCTCCGTAGAACGCCTTCATGAGTTCCAGACATCTGGATGCCACATCACCGTAGATCTCTTTTTCGTTTTCGTGAAGCAATACCACGTCGCATTCTTTCGCCAGATCTACCATCGCTCCCATGCGATCCATCACTTCGTCTTTGTAGTTCGCCGGATCCTGATCCTGCGGGATATAAAAGCTGAACATCCGGATATTGTCTGTCTTCATGATCTTGGCGATCTCGATCGTATGCTTTAATTTCTCCAGATGTGGCGCAAACGGATCTGTGATCTGAATCTTACCGATCGGAGAACCAACCGAAGATAAGGAAAATCCGTTTGCATCCAAACGACGCTTGATCTCCCTGACTTCCGCCAGTTCGTAATCAACCAGTCCCTTTCCGTCCACACCGCGCATCTCGATATGCGAGATCTGCAACTTTTTTAGCACACGCATCTGCTCTTCCAGCTGCGGTGCGATCTCATCCGCAAATCCGGTGAGTGTGATCTCATTCCACATAATTAACCTCCATAACTTCCTTTGGTATCAAAGACGATCTCTTTTGCTTCTTTCTTTCGAGAGGACGCTCTGCGCTTTGTCAGCTCTTCATAAAACAGATCTTCATCAAACGGGATCGATACTTCTTTGCCAAGCCAGCTGGATAAATGCATGGCATTCGAAAGCATCAGCCCCCGGATCCCTTCCTCTCCGTTGGCAACAAGTGGTGTGCCGCTTAGGATCGCTCCCACAAACGCTTTCATCACGCCAATGTGCTGCTCATTTAACCCGTCGGTCTCAACTTCAGTCACAGTGCATTCCGGTTTATCAAAGCCGCCGGTGGCACTCTTGCAAAATTCACGCTCATTGACCGCAAGGCGATGCAGCATCAGCTTCCCGTCTTCACAGACAAGCTTTCCGAATTCTGTGGTCACCTCCAGACGATTGGTGCCCGGAGCATCCGCGGTCGTCGTGACAAAGACGCCGGTCGCGCCGTTTTCAAATTCCAGATAGGCGGTCACATCATCTTCCACTTCGATGTCATGCCATTTGCCGTTATGGCAAAACGCACGCACTTTGGTCGGCAGACCGCACAGCCACTGCAGCAGATCCAGATTGTGCGGACATTGATTGAGCAGTACGCCGCCGCCTTCGCCGTCCCAGGTCGCTCTCCAGTC
>JAILPR010000126.1 GCA_024699355.1 Lachnospiraceae bacterium | reverse complement strand
TTTTCCATCCCGCAATTTCTGCAGGATACTCTCACGCAGGCTTTCTTCATAGGTTTCTGCACTCGTTTCACTGCCATCAATGGTGTAGTATCCAAGGCCAACGGTATCGTTTTCGTATCCTTCCGAAGCTTTCACCACGGTCCTGATCGACCCGTAACTATGCGATTCCAGATACTCCTTACCGTTGTAGGAAATCTCCTCCCGATAGATCTCGTTGGCACTTTGCATCGCTTCGGCAAACGAGTGTACCTCGCTTGTGGAACACAACATCAGACCATCATATCCGCTGTCGGTAAACTCCTCAAAAAGCGCAGAGATGCGTTCCCGGTAAAAATTGTTTACCTGGATGTCATAATCCGTTCTGATCGCTTTTTTATAATAGAGCGGTTCCGTGTCGATCATGATATACACAGGCGAACGGTAGCTGATGACTTCAAACTCCAGATCACGTTCTTTCGATCGATATGTGTAGATCACCTCGTGCGGTTCCTCGCACTTCTCCACATCGATACATTCGACCTTCTCATCACACATTTGGTTTACATAAGCTACAACGCGAAGTTTTGACGGTACCGGATCATCCTGTCTGCCGCAGCCGCAAAACAGCAGAGAGCACAGCAGTCCTGCAAGTCCCAATACCGTTCTTTTCATATTCTTTTTCAAGTCTGTTTCCATCCGGTTTACATAATTAATCGTACTGCTAGAAATTCCGTCCGTTCCATCCCCAGTCATGCACCGGGTGATAGGTCACGTAGACCGCATCCTTCGGAATTCCAAGTTTGGTTTCGTACAGATCACAGATCTGTCCGGTCAGCTGTTCATAAGCTTCAGAAGAAGCGTCCCCAAAGAGAGAGACTGCAACGTAAGCACCCTTCTCCAGCTTCTTTCCGCCAAACCACAGATCATATGCATCATCGATACCGACCATCAGATAAGATTCCGGCTTATGAAGCGTTGCGATCAGTTTTCCCAGTTCTGTCTTTAATTCTTCTTTTCCCTGCGCTGTCATCGGCAGCGTGATCTTAGAGTCAATAAACGGCATTGTCATCCTCCTGATTTGTTCTCTGTTTTCATAGAAAATTAATCTTTATAGCCTCTTCCCAAGTCTATCATAAAACTGCTTTTCATGCTTTAATAAATGTAATGAGGGAATATCCGGGGGAGGTCGTATGATTCAAAAGACTTATCACTTCAGCCATCTGACAGAGCTTTCAGAGCTCCTTGTCCAAATTCAGAATGATCCGAATGTTCAAACTGCATCCGGTGTTCTGTTACAGCTTTATGATCCACGTCTGGATATCGATGAGCAGGATATGGTGCAGATGATCCGGACAGCACTTCCGGATGCGGCTCTTTGCGGTATTACCGCCGCCAATATTGCGGGAGATGCCTATGATATCAGTAAAGAACCGGTCGAATTATCCGTCACGTGCTTTTTCAAAACCAAACTGATCCAATTTGATTATCCGCTGGATGAAATGACCTCTTTCGTCGCCGGGCGTAAGATGAACGAAGAACTCGAGAACCTCAGTGACGTACAGTGTCTGCAGGTTTGCTATAATTCCAAAAGCAGTTCCATCGGTGTCTTTATGAGAGAGTTCCGGCACCATAAACTCCCGAAATTCGGCGTAAAGGCCGGTCGCAGCATCCGTGCCAAAAACGATGCTCATGTCTATGGCCGGAAGGTCTACAACAATGGTGTTGTCGTGATCGCATTTGTCAGCACATCACTGTTCCTGTATATGGACAACAATCTCGGTTGGCGCTCGATCGGTCTGGACATGACGATCACCGAGACTGCCGGGGATAACATCATTGCTTCGATCGATCATCAGCCGGCAGTGGACATCTATACCAGGTATCTCAAAGTTGCTCCGGGAGAATCCTGGGTTCAAAACGTCTGTGAATTCCCGTTGATCCTGAAGCGAAACGGCTTTCAGATCGCCCGCGTTCCGGCTGCCTACGACGATGCCGGACACATCTATTTTGCCTCCGATGTCCGTCAGGGTGATCATTTCAGACTCTCCTACGCAGATAAAGAGCAGCTGTGCGCACTTACTGCACAGTCCGCCGGGGAACTCTCTGACTTTGCTCCGGAAGCAGTCTTTTTATTTGAATGCGGTAACCGCAGCAGATTCTTAAAGCAGGACGCTTCTACCGAAATCGGTCGCTACCGCGCATACGCACCCCAGCTCTCTGCCGTAACCGGTTATGCGGAGATCTTTGTGACTCCGGATGGCGCCGGCGGAGATCTGAACAGTTCTCTGGTTGCGGTCGGATTAAAGGAATGTCCTTCTGCGGATTCTGCCGATGCTCCCACCGATGCGCCTACATCCTGTTCACACCGGATCATCACCTGTCGCTCTGTGGACCCATCCGAAGGTCACCCCACCGACGACGGAGATGTGGAAGTCCCGTTTATCGAGCGGATCCTTACCTTTTTGGAGACCACCTCCGCGGAACTGAATGCGCACAATAAGACCCTTGGAAAAATTGCATATACCGATCGTTTGACTCAAATCTATAACCGGTGGGAGCTTGAGCGTAAAATCGATGAAGCCATCGAATTCTCGGATCCAAACGAGCCGTGCGGATTGCTCTTTATTGACATCGATCATTTCAAGGCAGTCAACGATACCTATGGTCACGATGTCGGAGACCAGGTTTTGCAGGCCGTCGTCAATCTGATCAAAGAGAAACTGGAAGATGGTCACGCATTCGGACGCTTTGGCGGGGAAGAATTTATCTATCTGCTGCCAAAAGCCACCCCCGAGAGCCTCTTTACATTTGCGGAATCCATTCGGAAAAGCATCGATGAGATCTGTTTCATCACCGTCAGACATTTAACCATCAGTCTCGGTGCGACGCTTGCCATTCCGGGTGATACCAAAGATACGCTGATAAAGCGTGCAGACGAGGCCGTATACGAAGCCAAAGAAACCGGCCGCAATAAAGTCGTGATGCACTAGTTTCCAAAATACAACAACGCCACGGAGCTCACTCCGTGGCGTTCGTTATGCTTATGATAAATGATACACTTTTATCTGTGGTATTTCCGAAAGAATCTCCTCTTCCCGCGTGGCGATGAGCAGCGGCCTGGTCCCGCGGGCTTCCAGGATATAGGCGATTGCCTTTGCCCGCTCTTCCCGATCCATTCCCGCAAACGGCTCATCAAACACAAAGAAATCCGCAGGCATCACACAGGCGCCGATGATCTCCACCATCCGCCGTTCAACTGCCGACAGTTCTCCAAGCGGCAGTTTCATACGCTCCGGACTCATGAATTTGGACAACTCTTCCACGGCGCCCTTTTTTCCGATCCTGCGATACCGCATTTGTACATTCCGGATCGCATTTTTCTTCAGATTTCCCACTCCCTCCTGTGAGACATAGGCACTGTGCAGGGAGGGATACTTATAATCTCCCATTCTGCGTACCTCTCCCTCATCGGGTTTCTCGGTCCCCATAAAGAGCTTTAAGAGCGTGCTTTTGCCACAGCCCCCTTCTCCCACGAAGCCATAGCATTTACCCCACTCAATAGAAGCGGACACGTGGTCTAAAACAACGTGCCCGCCATAACTTTTACATAAGTTTACAAGTTCAATCGTCATTGCTTTTCAGTTCCGTAATGTCATTGATAAATACATAATATATGTCGCCATAGTCGCT
>JAILPR010000103.1 GCA_024699355.1 Lachnospiraceae bacterium | reverse complement strand
GCGGGAGAGCAGTTTGTGTATCATGCAAATGACATCAGTGTCGGTGATGTGGACGGCGATGGCGAGTTTGAGTACATCGTCAAATGGGATCCGTCCAACTCGAAGGATGTCTCTCAGAAAGGTTATACCGGCAAGGTATATCTGGACTGTTATAAATTGGACGGCCGCATGCTCTGGCGTCTGGATATGGGCGTTAACATCCGGGCGGGCGCGCACTATACACAGTTTATGGTCTATGACTTTAACGGGGACGGCATCGCGGAGATGGCGGTCAAGACCGCACCGGGCACCTGCATGCATTTCTATGATGCACAGGGCAAAGAGTGCGGAACGCAGTATATCACCATTCCCGAAGAGGATCTGGCAAAGGGCGTGACGAATGCGGACAATTATGTCGCATCCGCCAAAGACTATGAGGAGCATCTGGTAGAGGTCTTTCTGCACTGGCACGAGCATCCGGAGGTGGTCTGCGGACACTGGCCAAAGACGCTCGAAGAATGCTTTGACCTGCCGCCCAAATATCCTTATCCGCTCTCGGAGAGTGATGCACGTGCGCTGGCAGAGTACTTGATCAAAGACTTTGCACCCGGCAGGAGTGATCGCAACCGCCTTGATGAATTCGAAGGCTTTATCTTTGAAGGACCGGAATATCTGACGATGTTTGGCGGCGACGGAAGGGAACTGCAGACGATCCCGTTTAAATTCGGCAGAGATGATGACGGCCTGATGTGGGGCGACTACGCCATGCGCCGGATCGAGCCATGCAACCGCGTGGATAGGTTTTTATCCGGCGTAGCTTACCTGGACGGCGAGAGGCCTTACCTCATCATCTGCCGCGGGTACTATACACGTACCACGCTGGTGGCCTATGACTTTTTTGAGAACCGTTTCCGTGAGACCTGGAGCGTGGATTCCGGGTATGTCCGGATGGAGAATCCGTTCAACGACAATCCGCATGAACTGATGGGCTCCGATCCTGTGTACGGTGTTCTGGCAGGACAGGGCAATCACTCGCTCTCGACCGCCGATGTGGACGGGGATGGCTGTCAGGAGATCATCTACGGGGCGGCCTGCATCGACCAGGACGGCTCCGTGCTCTATAGCAGCTATGATCATTTGCCGGATGGCACCTATGCAAAACTCGGACACGGCGACGCCATGCATGTCGCCAATATCGATCCGGACCGCCCGGGACTTGAGATCTTTAACGTCTTTGAGGGGGCCAAGGCAGCGCCTTACGGATATGCCCTGCGTGATGCCGAGACCGGTAAGGTATATTTCGGCGAGTATGCGGAAAGCGACCTCGGACGTTGCATGATCGGTGATATCGCACCGGAAGTGCCCGGCCTGCAGGTATGGGTCAACGATGTCTACAATGTCAAAGGAGAAAAACTGAAGGTCGCAGCGCCGTCGACCAATATGAACATTCACTGGGCGGCGGATCTGACGACGCAGGTAACCGATGGCAAAGAATATCTGACCGAAGAAAAATGCGGTCTGATCTGCGATCCGATCCACGGCGTGATGCTGCAGCCCGAAGGGACAGCAACCAACAACGGCACCAAAGGAAATCCCTGCCTGGTGGCAGACCTCTTTGGCGATTTCCGGGACGAGATCGTGCTGCGCCTCAAAGATGACAGTGCGCTGCGCATTTATATCAACACCGATCTGACAACGCATAAGCTCTTTACACCCCTGCAGGATATGCAGTATCGTATGGGAGTGTGCTGGCAGAACAACTGCTACAATCAGCCGGGATATGTCTCTTACTACTATGCAAGCGATATGAAGTTTGACGAAGTACTCCCGCAACTATGACAACCAGGAAAGGACGTTTCCATGAACCCGTTAGAATATGGCATCAAATTACAGACTTACCCGCAGGAGGCGCGGGGCTGGTTTGAGGGGGTCTATTACCCCAGAGAAGCCCGCATCCAAAAAATGACTGCGGCAGATCAAGCGGCTTATCTCTCCGAAACGGAGAGCGGTGCGCTTCGGATCGCATCGAAACTCTGGACGGAGACAGAAGTGACCGGTTTCGGGATCTATCCGTATGTCAACAGTCCGGTATTTTCCCTGCAGACCGGCCTTACGGACGGTGAATTCACCATCACGTTTGTCAATCCGGAAAAAGAGGAGATCCCGGTCAACTGCTATGCCGATGAAGTCCTGATGATCCGGGACCTTTGCATCGCACCGGGAGAGGTCAGGAAAGTCTCGTTTATCAACTGTTCGATCCATGAGGTGACATCGCTCCGGTTCTTCTGCTCCGATACGGCAGAGCAGGAAGCGGATGCCAAGGTGAGACACCTGTATGTCAGTGATATTTCCTATCGTGCGCTGCCGGAAGGCGCTGCAGCCGCAATCGCGGCAGGCACGGCAGGCGCGGCAGACGGAGCCGGCGCAGCAGATGAGGCTGCGGCAGCAGGCATCAACATGGACAAGCCGACCATCTTTCTGGCGTCGGATTCGACCGTGCAGACCTATGAACCTTTCTATTATCCGCAGACCGGATGGGGACAGGTTTTTTACGAATATGTCTGCCCGCAGGAGAAGGTGCAGGATCGCCAGTCGGAAGATCGCATCTATCCGCAGTGCCATGTATATGAGCGCGAGACGATCAGCGTAGAGAACCGTTCGATCGGTGCCAGAAGCGCCAGATCGTTTATCGATGAAGGCAAGTGGAATGCACTGCTGAAGCGCGCAAAGGCAGGAGATTATGTGCTCCTGCAGTGGGCGCACAACGATGCGACGGCGGTTCGCCCCAATCGTTATGTTTGTCCGGCGGATTTTGACGGCTTTTTGATGAAGTACATTACCTCCTGCAAGAGCCGCGGGATCCATCCGATCCTGGTCACCCCGGTATCGAGACGCAACTGCGATGAGCACGACGGCGAGTTTGTCTTATCCTTTGGAGAATATCGTGATGAGATGGTCAGGGTGGCAGAGCGTGAGCACATCCCGTGTGTGGATCTGTGCGTGATGAGCAATGACTACTTAAAGCAGATCGGCTCTGAGGAAGCCAAGAGCCTCTATCTCTGGTGCCCGGCGGGAGCCTATCCGGAAGGGGCCTATGCGGACGGCGTATCGGATAATACGCATCTGCAGGAATACGGCGCAAAGATCTATGCCCGCATGATCGCAAAGACCCTTCTTGAAATGGAAGGCTTTGCAGAGGTCGATGCCTTAAAGCCGTATCTGAATGCGGACAAGGTACCGGAGAAGAAGGAGATCACCGTAGAAGAAAAACCTGTCAACCGTGAGGTACCGACCGGCTTTGCACTGCAGGAGCTGCAGGTACAAAACAAGGTCGCAAACTTCCTCCTGATCTGGAACGATGTGGAAGGCGCAGTATCTTACAATGTTTACCGCAAGGGTTCGGTGGACTTCCAGTTCTTCCCGCTGCGCACCGTCAGTGCACAGGAGAAGAAAACGGCAGCTGTCCTGCCCTTTACGATTCCGGCAGCGGATGTCTACCAGGTGAAGGTGACCGCGGTCTTTGCGGATGGCAAAGAAAGCGAGCCGAGCCGGATCATCGAATTCCGTGCATAAAGGATCCTCCCGCAGGTGGCAACCGGGCCGTCCGGCCGGTGCCGGCATCAATAAAGAGAATTTTCAGACAGCCGCCCGGCACTCCCGGGCGGCTGTTGCTTGTGTCATACACAGCGTATCGGTTATAATAAAGAATAGTTACGAAATGATGAGCGGGGAATCTATGAATCGAAACGAAACACGATCAGGTGACATCCGGGATGGACTTCATCTGGTCATTCTGATCTCTTTAACGATCACGACGATCAGCGTGCTGATCGAGACGTTGACCAAAGGCTGGGAGAAAGCGGCAGTTCCGTTGGTACTGGCATGTTTGGTCTATTCGTGGTGTATCAGTTTATTGCAAAAGTTCAGCGGTGTGCAACGCGTCTGGTTGTATGCCGTTTTTATGATGTTCTGCTATTCCTTTTACGGGATGCATCAGACCTCGTTTGATATCTTCACGGCAGCCGGGATCGTGATCATCCTGATCTTTGTGATGACCAGGATCCGGGTGCTTGTCTGGATGGTCGTCTTTACGTATTATTTCACGATGTTTTTTAACCTCGTTAAGATCCGGGGCAATATTTACGAAGCCTATCAGATGACGCGTGCAGAGATGATCCTTTCCCTGTTTCTGATGATGCTTTCGGGCTTTGTGGCGCATTTCTTCATTTCCGAACGCAATGTGGAATTCAATCGTCACATGCAGGAAATGGAGGAGATGAACCGCCAAAAAGATCTGGCCAAAGAGCAGATCCGCATCATCTCCAGGGAGATCGGGACACTGACGCGAAATCTTCAGGGAAACCTCCTGCTCTTGAAGGAGGAACTGCCTGCCGGGGAGCGTATGCAGATTTATCATATCGGCAGCGTGATGGAGAAGGAACTGACAGATCTGTCGGATTATGAAGAGATGCTCTCCGGCAAACTTGAGAACCGGGCAGAAATGTATGAGATCACCAATATCCTGACACAGCTTAAGATGGAGCGCTTGATCGGGATCGAAGAGCGGAAGGTGGATCTGATCATCGATCTGGATCCGCATGTCCCGAAGATCCTGGTCGGAGACTGGATGAAGATCTTAAAGATCCTGCGGCATTTGATCTCCAACGGTCTTCGCTATACCAAAGAGGGCGGCGTGCAGGTGCGGATCTATTCCAGAACCCATGGGGATGAATTCCACCTGTGTATCGATGTCAATGATACCGGAATGGGCATCGAGCAGACCGAACTGGAGCATCTGCTCGAGCAACTGAATGAGCGCAGAAACAGCGGCTATCATCCGGGCGGACTGGGACTTGGTCTATATCTGGTCACCGGTTTTGTTAATTGTATGGGCGGCTTTTTTCAGATCGAGAGCGAATGGGGGATCGGTACCCGTGTCAGCATCAGTATTCCACAGAGAGTTTCTGATGCGGTACCTTGCATCTCATTAAATGAAAAAAACAGAATGTGCCTGGTTTATGAGAACTATGATTACGAAAACAAACTGCTGAATGAATACTATGAAGCATTTTTCAGACATTTCACCGATAACCTGGGTTTGGATGCCTATGCGATCAGCGGGCTTGCGCAATTACAGGAGCTGACCAAACGGTATCAGAAGGTCTGCCTGTTGACGGAGCGTGCGCAGTATGATGCCAGAAAGGCCTATTATGAGGACCTGGATCCCAAAGATGTGTACCTGATCGTGCTGACAGCAGAGCATGAGGCGTTTGCGGAAGAGGGCATCGCACATCCGCTGGAGAAACCGCTTGGCACGATGGAACTGTTGCATGCACTGGGACGCGCGGAAAAGACGATCGATCGCAGGGCACATAAGGACGAGTATACAGAGAATCCGATGCTTCATGCAGAGACGCTGCCGGAACGAGAGATCAGACAGCACAGCAGAAAGGTGTTGATCGTGACCGACAGTATGGCGGACCTGCCGCCGGAGATCTCGAGATCACGCGGGATCCCGGTGATTCCGTTTCGGATCTTTACCGAGCACAGCACCTTCCTCGATGGCGTGGAAATCTCCCAGGAGTGCGCACTCTCTTATATGAAACACAATCCCGGCATGCATTCCATGGCACCGGAAGAAGCGGAATTCCGGGACTTCTTTGAACGAAATCTCCGCTTTGCCGGGGAGATCATTTATATCAGTACCGCCAAGCGCGTCAGTGTTGCTTATGAGCGTGCGGTGCGTGTTGCACTGCAGATGGAGCATGTCACGGTCTTTAATTCCGGACAGGTCTCCGGCGGTGTCGCACTGATGGCACTCTATGCGGATACGCTGGCACGCGGGGATCAGAGCGTGCGAGAGATCATAAGGGCGCTGGAAGAACTTCGGCCAAAAGTCAAGACGACGTTTTTGATCGATAATCTGGATCATCTGGCGTATGTGGGAAGAGTCAGCAAGGGACTTGGCATTCTGGCAAGAACACTGATGCTGCATCCGGTCATGACCATGCGGCATGACAGTATGAAGATCAAATATGTATTGCTTGGACAGATGCGGATCGCAAAAGAACTCTACATTCGACGGATCTTACGGCATCGTGACAGGATCAACGGGGAGTATGTCTTTGTCGGCTCCGTGGGGATCGGCGGTCAGGAAATGACCGGTTTAAAGCAGCTGTTACTGACCGAAGGAAAGTTTCAGACGGTCATCATGCGGCATGCATCCGCAGCGATTTCCATCAATTGCGGTGTGGGAACGTTCGGCATCATTTATATCGAAAACTAATGGAGAATATGGATGAAGAGATATTTATTCCAGTGGCTGGCGGCGCTGCTGATCGCTTTGACAGCGGTATTATCGGTCGTTGCCTATCTGTTTCTGGGCGTAGACTTTGAAGCAGAGCAAAAGAAAAATGAATTGCTGGCAGAAATGGTCAATGCCACGGTACTTGAAGAACTCTCCGGGCCCATGACCGTATCCAGGATGATCAGCCAGGACGGGAAACTGCAGGAACTTCTTCTGGAAGAGGTGCAGTACTCGCAAGAGGATATGGTGCAGCGGATGCGTGCGTATCTGCAGCCGATCCGGGAAAAATTCGAATTCTCCTCCGTGTATGTCATTTCGGAGAAGACCAAACGGTATTATTCGTATATCGGCCTGAATAAGGTCATCGATCCGGAAACCAATTCCTTTGATACCTGGTATTCGCTTTTTATCAATCAGGGAAAGGACTACGAATTCGAATCCTCCACGGATGAAGCCAACCGGGATCGGATGACGATCTTTGTGGACGGCAGAGTGGAAAACAGAGAAGGGGATCTCCTCGGCGTCTCCGGAGTCGGTGTGGAACTGGAAACCCTCTACGGGATCCTCTCGAAATTCGAGCAGGAGCACGGCGTGATGATCGATTACATTTCGGCGGATGCACTCGTGCAGATCAGCAGCCGGTTAAATGCGGTGCATTCTTCTTATGTCTCCGGAGTGGTGTTGCCGGAGAATACGGATGAGTCCTATCACTATCAGACCTATGGTGTGGATGGGTTTGCCGTGGTCAAATATGTGCCGGAACTGGGCTGGTATCTGGTAGTACGCAGCGAACACGCCTATGGTGCAGGGCGCTACAATTACCGGTTTTTCTTTGCGGAGTTGTTATTACTGATCGTGATGCTGTCTCTGTTATACGCCTTCTCCAGGAATCTGAAGGGCGAGATGGTTTATGCATCCAGAAATCAAAATGTCGATTCCGTGACCGGACTTCCGAACCGTGATTATCTCTTCCGTGTCTACGGAGAGCATGGAACGCTCAATACGATCCAGTATCAGAGCATTGCGGAATTTTCCATTGACGGATTCGATGATGTGGAGCGTTCGCCGGGAAGCGACCGGATCCTGTTTTCGGTGGTACGTACCGCCAGAGAGATCTTTGGCAAACAGGGACAGATCATGCGGTGGAACAGAAGCTCTTTTGTTGTCTTATTTGAACTTCCGGTGGAAGAAGCGGAGAGTGCCTGCAGGAAGTTCTGCAAGGCCGTGGAAGAGATCGGCGACGTGACGGTCTCGATCGGACTGACGCAGATCGAATTAAACGAAACGTTGAAGAAGAATTATTACCGTGCGGTACAGCATATGTATCTGGTCAAGGAACTGGGCGGTAACAATGTAAAGAGAGGATAATGATATGAAATCGATCCGTATCAGGGTGTTTGCCACCTTTTTTGGAACGATCCTCGGGGTCTTTCTGATACTGGCAGCGCTTGCGGTGTATTATCTGGGCATGTCGATCGAGGTCAATTCCGCAGAGGCGATGCAGAGGCTCAGTAAGGAAAAAACCGTCGAACTGAATACGTATTTTACGGGCGTGGAACGTGCAGTCGGCAGCCTGGAAGACTACCTGCTGACCACAGTGGATTCACGGTCCTATCATGTCAGTTCCGCTTACCGGCAAAAGATCTATGATGATCTGGAGGCACGAGCGGTCAGTGCGGCATCGATCATCAACATTGCGGAATCGGTGTATTTCAGACCGGATCCGAAAATGTACGGAGAAACGGCCGGATTCTTTTTGACCAAGACGGATGATCAGACATTAAAAAGTCTGACGCCGACCAATCTGCTGGCTTATGACGAAGCGGATACGGAGCATGTCGGCTGGTACTATAAACCGATCGAGAACGGCGGTCCGCTCTGGATGGAGCCGTATTCCAATGCCAATGTCGGGATGTATATGACCTCTTATGTCGTTCCGGTGTATCTGGGCAACGACTTTCTGGGGATTGTCGGAATGGATCTGGATATGACCCTGCTCCATCAGACCATTGATCAGCAGAGCTATGCGGACAGCGTCGGTGCACTGATCAGCCAGAACGGAAATCTGTTGTATCACAGAGATTATCCGGGCGGTGTCTTAAAGGAAGAGTTTACCGGAGAACTCCTGCAGGAGAGTGCCTACTTTGCGGAAGAATATGCAGGGACCGGAACCGCGTATCAGTACATCAGCGACGGAAGCGCCTATCGTGTGATCGTGAGCAGACTGGGAAACGGGATGCTCTTTGCCGTTTCCGTACCGGAGTCGGCCCTGTTTTCCCTGCGAAACGGCATGCTGATCCAGCTGATCCTGATCTTTATCGCGGCACTGGCGATCGTGCTTGCAATCTCGATCCGCCTGACCGGCAGGATCGTCAGCCCGATCCGTGAGTTGACCGAAGCATCCGCCAGGATCGCCAAGGGCGAGCTGGGGCAGGAGATCGAGTACCACTCCGATGACGAGATCGGCTCGCTCGCCGATTCGATCCGTAAGATCACGGTAGAGTTGAAGGAATACATCGATTATATTCACGGACAGGCGTATCTGGATGTCATGACGGGCGTTCGCAACAAAGCGGCGTATCTGGAAGAAGAGGCACGGCTGGAGCGTTTGATCTTTGAAAAGATGGCGTCCTTTACCATTTATGTCTTTGATGTCAACGGCTTAAAGCGGATGAATGACAGCAAGGGTCATGAGTACGGCGATATGCTCTTAAAAGATGCGGCCTTAAGTCTGCGTGCGGTCTTTGGCAGCAATCAGGTCTATCGTATCGGCGGTGATGAATTCGTCGCGCTGGCAAAAGAGACGGCGCCCGATGAGATCGAGCGGCAGTTTGCACGCTTTACCGAGCATCTGCGCATCTTTAACATCGAAAATGATAAATACGACGAAGAACTGTCCATTTCGATGGGCGCAGCGACGTACGAGCCCGAGACGGATACGGAATTTGCTTCGGTATTTGCCAGAGCGGATGAAGCAATGTATCGTTGTAAGGAAGAATACTATCAAACCCATGGCGACCGCAGACGCCGGTCCTAGGGCCGGGGATGGCGGATGTCACGTTCTTAAAAGCGTGCCTGATCCGGCAGAGCGCCGGGAGCTACGCATCAGATCATATCCCCCCATGGGGCTTATCAGCCGTGTCCGGTCATGGTACACTTTCTTCAAATCTTTATATTGAAAGGGATTGGGAGAATGAGAAAACTGACTTTGGGCGCTCTGGCGGTATCGATCATCGTGATGCTGAGCGGCTGCGCCTCTGCAACCACACAGACACAGGAAACACCGGTCACACAGGAAACACAGCAATCTCCTGAGGCAGCGGCATCCGACACAGGATCTGAACCTAAGATTCTTCGGGCAGCTGCTTCTTTTGCGTATCCGAGCCTGGACGTGCACAAGGAATACTACGGATGGTATACCTCCATTTACGGTGTTTCCGAAACACTCTTTCATTTAAACGAGTATTCGGAGGCGGTACCGAAGCTGGCAGAAGAGATGACATCCGAGGGAGAGACCTGGACGATCACATTAAATGAGAAGGCAGCCTTTTCCAACGGAACACCGCTGACCGCGGATATGGTAAAGCGCAACTTAGAGCGTGCCGCAAAAGTCAATTCCCGTTTCGCATATCTGGGAAACTTTGAGATCGCGGCGGTGGATGAGCATACCCTGACCATCACGACACCGGAGGTATATCCGACACTGAAAAATGATCTGGCATCTCCGGAACTCGGCATCATGGATCTGGATGCAACGACGGATTTCGATCATGCACCGATCTGTACCGGACCGTTTGTGATCGATTCGTTTGTCCCGGAAGGGGATGTGAGTGTCGTTAAGAACACCGCGTACTGGAACGGTGATGTGCAGCTCGATGGCGCGACCTTCTACTATATGCAGGAGGATGAGCCAAAGCTCCTTGCGATGCAGTCCGGCGAGATCGACTGCTATAATTCCGTCAGCAGTGCGGCGCTGGAGATCTATCAGAGCGAGCCGGAGAACTACGATGTCGTATCGATCCCGGGCGCGCGTCTGCAGTTTTATATCCTGAATGAACGTACCCTGGGAGAAGAAGTCCGGGCGGCAGTGAATCTGACCGTGGACAAAGAAGCCATCGCCTCTTATCAGGCCGGAACGGTCAGCGCAGCCAACGGACCGTTTGCGGAGAGCACAGCCTATGGGCAGGTGAGCATCCCGGCGACGGATCCGGAGGCGGCGGAATCCCTCCTTGCGGCAGCGGGTTATGTGAAAGGGGAGGACGGATTTTATGCCAAAGACGGCGAGAAACTGACGCTTAGCATCGCCTACTATGCGGCAAGATCCTTAGATACCGTGGCACTCCTCATGCAGGAGCAGCTGCGCAGCGTCGGGATCGACAGCGAACTTCGCGTGGAAGAAGATCCGGATGCGACCTATATCGCTAACGGCGATGCGGATATCGCACTTTACTGCATGATCGCGGATAAATCGGGCGATCCGCTCTATTTTATCAATTCCACACTCGCGGAGGGCGCGATCCTGAATTGCGGCGGCTTTGAAGACAGTACGTGTCAGGAGATGATCGAGACGCTGTACTATGAAACGGATCCGCAGAAACGTGCGAATCTGGCAAATTCGATCGTGCAGATCGCGGTCGACGACAATGCCTTTGGCTATGTCGGTTTATTTAACAATATTACCGTGCTGCGTAAGGGCGTGAGCGGCTTTGCCGAGAATGTACCTTATGACTTCTACGGGATCGATCAGAATACCAGAATTGACGGTTAAACTATGAAACTTATCAGACGTGCAGGATCTTATTTTTTGACCCTGTTGGCGCTGACATTTGTGGTCTTTGGACTCATGTATCTGGCTCCCGGCGACCCTGCGGAGAAGCGTCTTCTCTCGCAGGGGATCGCTGTGACCAGGGAAATGTTGACTGCAGAGCGGGAGCGCCTGGGGTTGTTTCGGCCATTTCTCACGAGGTTTGGGGAATGGCTTTTTGCCGTTCTGCGGGGAGATCTGGGCGTGAGTTTTAAGGATGATCTGCCGGTACTGCCAAAGCTTCTTGCAGCACTGCAAAACACAGCGATCCTGGCGGGTGCTTCCCTTGCACTTTCGCTCCTTGTCGCCTTTCCGCTCTCGATCCTTTGCGCCTATCGCAAAGGGCGCTTAAGTGACCACGTGATCGGTCTGTTTTCTTTTTTGGGCAATTCTCTGCCAAGCTTTTTATTATCGGTATTATTGATGTACTTTTTGTGCATCCGCATCGATCTGTTTCCGGTCATTGCAACGGGAGACTTTTCCGGGCTGATCCTGCCGGTCCTTTCTCTCGCGATCCCGATGACGGGGCGCTTCATCCGCCTGTTTCGGGCAGAACTGCTCTTGCAGCTCTCGATGGAATATGTCACGGGGCTTCGAAACCGCGGACTAAAAGAGCGCTACATCATCCGGAACATTCTGCACAATGCGCTGGGACATCTCCTGGTGCTCATCGGGCTGCAGATCGGCAGCCTTTTTAGCGGCAGCGTGGTGATCGAGACCATTTTCCGCTGGCCGGGGATCGGCAAGCTGGTGATGGATGCGATCACGGCAAGAGACTATCCGGTGATCCAGGGCTTCGTGCTTCTGATCGGAGCGATTTACCTGCTGATCAATCAATTGACTGATGTAGTCATGAAAAAACTGGATCCCAGAATCGAGGTGCGCTATGACTAGAAAACGAATCTGGATCGCATTTGCCCTGATTCTGGTAGGGGTCGCACTGTGTGCCGGCCTGATCGCACCGCATGATCCGTATGAAACAAACGCGGCGCTGATCCGTCTGGCACCATGCCGGGCATATCCGTTTGGCACTGATCAGCTTGGTCGATGCGTCTTTTCCCGCGTGCTCTATGGCGCACGGACGACGCTGAGTGCCGCCTTTTTCCTGATCGCGATCTCGTTTGTCATCGGGTGTATGATCGGTATGCTCTGTGGATATTTCGGCGGTATTGCAGACGGAATCCTCATGCGCATTGCCAATCTCTTTCTGGCATTGCCGCAGATGGTGATCGCGATCGTCATCGCCGGGATCCTGGGCGGCGGCTTATCCGGTGCGCTGATCGCACTGGGGGCGACGATGTGGGTACACTTTGCCTACCAGGCCAGATCGCATACGTATATGATCAAACAGCAGGCTTATATCACGGCGGCCAGATTATCCGGCAAAAGCAGTCTGTACATTTGCCTGTATCACATTTTGCCCAATCTCCTGTTGCCGCTTGCGACGAATGCCCTGACACAGATCGGTTCGACGATCATCGCGATCTCCGGGATGTCGTTTCTGGGCATCGGTGTCGAAGTGCCGAAGCCGGAGTGGGGTGCGATGATCTCGGAAGCAAGAGCATATCTGCAGCTTGCGCCGTGGTGCGTGCTGTTTCCGGCACTGGCGATCATCCTGACGGTGATCACGTTTAACGAACTCGGGGATCTGTTGATGGAGAAGGAGGCTTAGGATGGCATTACTTACGATAGAGCATCTGTCAGCCTCTTATGAAGAGGAGCAGGTCTTACGGGATGTGAATCTGACGCTCGCGCAGGGCGAGATCGTCTGCATCCTGGGGCAGAGCGGCGCCGGGAAAACGAGCCTGTTAAAAGCGATCACGGGACATAAAAATCTGCAGATCCTCAATGGATCGATCCTGTTTGACGGAATGGAACTGACGAAGATGACTGCCGCCAAAAAGCGGGAGCTGATGGGCGTACAGATCGGGATGATCCCGCAAAACCCTGCGGCATCCTTTAATCCGCTGCGCAGCTTTTACAGTCAGATCAAAGAATTGTACAAAAGCCATGGCAAGACCTATGACAACGCGGAGGCGATCCATGCGCTCTCATCGATCGGTCTAAAAGATCCGGAGAGAGTGTTGCGCAGCAGACCGTATGAGATGAGCGGCGGTATGAACCAAAGGATCGCCATTGCCGTAGCGATGCTCCTTGCACCATCGCTGCTGATCTGTGATGAGCCGACCAGTGCACTGGATCGGGGCAATGCGGCTCTGGTGGTGGAAGAGATCCTGGAACTTGCCGGGAATCATCAGACTGCGGTACTGATGATCACGCATGATCCGCGGATCGCAGAGCGGATCGCGGACCGCACGGCGATCATGGAGGAAGGAACGCTGAAATGGAACTGTTAAGAGGAGCGCATCTGACCAAAACCTTTCCGGAAGCGGGCGGAGAGCAGATCGGGATCCGGGATGTTTCCTTTACCTTACAGGAAGGGGAGATGCTGGGCGTCGTGGGTGAGAGCGGAAGCGGGAAAAGTACACTGTTGCGCGTCATCGCCGGCCTGATCCGGCCGCAGGAGGGCGAACTGTTTTATCAGGGAAAATCCTATCTGGGAAAACGTCCGCAGGAGATCGGGCGCTTTTTGCAAATGGTCTTTCAGGATGCACAGGGCTCTTTTGATCCGCGCATGATCATGCGCAGATCCGTGACGGAGACTGTGCGCGGAGAGGTCAACGGGGCAGAACTGTCGGAGCTGTTGGAGCGCCTGCGGTTATCGGAAAAATTACTGGACAAAAAGCCGCTGGAATTATCCGGCGGAGAGTGCCAGAGAATGTCGATCACCAGAGCACTGCTTGGCGGCGCACAGATCCTGCTTTGCGATGAGATCACGAGCGCACTGGATGTGAAGACGCAGCAGGAACTGGTGGAGCTGCTTAAAGAGATGCGCCTGGCAAAGAAGCTGAGCATCATCTTTGTCTCCCACGACCTGGATCTGGTGGAGGAGCTGTGTGACCGGGTGTTGCTGCTGCAGGACGGGAAAGTACAGAAATAGATATGAACTTAGAGACACAAAATCATGCATATTGGGAGAGACGCGCGGAAAGTTACAGCGAGGTCAACCGTGAGGAACTGGCCGGTGTGCAACGAACGACCTGGAAGGCCTTTCTGGATCAGGAGATCATGACGCAGTTTGCCGGGCGGGATCGGGCATCGATCCGGATCCTGGATCTGGGCGCAGGGCCAGGTTTTATCTCGGTGGTACTTTCAGAACTGGGATTTCAGGTCACGGCAGCGGATCAGTCGGAGCAGATGCTGTTACAGGCAAAGCAAAACGCCGGTGAGCTGGCTAAGGAGATTCACTTTATCGTGGCGGATGCGACCGCACCGGCATTTGACAGGGAAAGCTTCGATGTGATATTTTGCAGGAATCTGACCTGGAATCTGCCACAGCCAAAGAAGGCGTATGAGGCCTGGATGAAACTGCTGACGCCGGGCGGCATATTGATGATCTTTGATGCCAACTGGTATCACTATCTGGTGGATGAGAGGAAAAAGGCGGCGTACGAAGAGGATCGTGCGGCGGTATCGGCACACCACCTCGAGGATTATAACATCGGGGAAGGGTTCGATGAGATGGAGCAGATCGCACGGCAGTTACCGATGACGGATTATCAGCGACCTCAGTGGGATGTAGAGGTATTGACCGGCCTTGGGGCAACGGAGATTTCCGTGATCGAGGACGTCGGGGCGCTCCTGTATTCCGAAAAAGAAAAGATCAACTATGCCTCCACCCCGATGTTTTATCTTCGGGCAGGGCGGGCACGTTAGAATATCAAAACGAACGGTGCGGATGCACCATAAGGAGATCCTATGGGAGAACTGAGAGAGATTCCGTTTGCGGAGGAATCCCCGCAGATCAAAGATCGCGTAAGTGCATACTGGAATGAGCGCGCAGAGAGCTTCTTTGCGCAGCGCTGCCGCGAGATCGAAAGCAACAAAGCAGCCAGATGGCGGGAGGAGATCCTGGCGCTGGCACCGGTACCGGCGGGCAGCGCACTGTCAAGCGAAACGCAGGCACCGGCGGGCGAAAGACCGGCGGGCGGCGCGCTGAACATCCTGGATATCGGGTGCGGCGCAGGCTTTTTCGAAGTACTCTTCGGGACGATGGGGCACCGGGTAACGGGGATCGATTTAAGTAAGAGCATGGTAGAGAAGGCCGGTGAGATGATCCGGCGATATCAGGTGAGTGGCAATGCAGCGGTGCTGCAGATGGATGCCGAGCATCCGGATCTTCCGGCAGAGCGCTTTGATCTGATCATCACCCGGAATCTGACCTGGACACTGCCGCATCCGATCGAGGCGTATGAAGCCTGGAAAACACTGCTTCGCCCGGGCGGGGTCCTGTTAAACTTTGATGCGGAGTATGCCAAAGGCGCACATCGGTTAAACAGTCCGGAAAACCAGGCACATCGCCAGATCTCCGATCGCCTCAAAGAAGAGTGCCATGAGATCTATCATTTGCTGAGCATCAGTACGCTGTCCCGTCCCGATTGGGATCTAAGGGTCCTGCAGGAGCTGGGATATGAGGCGGTCTCCGCGGATCTGTCCTTTGGAGAGCGGATCTATCGGGAACAGGATGAATTTCATATTCCGGATCGGATGTTCCGGATTTACGCCAGAAAGGCTTGACAGAGGCACCTTAAAAACATAGTATATAATTAAATGGCACACAATCTATATACAATGTTCAGAAAACTTGTGCTTTCAAAATAATAAAAGCAATGATTTTATGTTCAAAAAGTGCTAGAATAAACCGATCATAATTAATGAGAGATGTAGGCGGTCGGACCGCCGGTTGTGAAAAGGGGTTTTATTAATTGAAGAATCTGAGGGGTAAGTCTACGATGTTAGTTCGTCGTAGGCTTACTAAAGTTGGGAAAAAAATAGCTGCCTGGATGCTGGTCATTGCATTATCGATGGGCAGCACCGATGTAAGTGTACTGGCCGGAGAGGTCGCAGGAAGCGATCTTGGCGGCGGCAGTTATGGTACACAGGCAGAGAATGGTGAGACGGAAAGCGCCGGCGAAGAAGAGAGCGGCGCAGAGAGCAATACTTCCGGGGAAAGCGGCGAGAGCGGCGCAGCGCAGGAAAGTGGCGAGAGCAATGCTTCCGGCGAGAGCAGCACAGCGCAGGAAAGCGAAGAGAGCGGCGCAGCACAGGCAACCGGTGAGGCTGATACAACGGAAGCGACCGAAGCGACAGATGCAACCGAAACTTTGGCAGAGTCTGAGACGGCGGAAACGGAAGAAACAGAAGAGACTGAGGAGAGCACAATGGCGCTGCTTCTCGGAAACGCACAGCAGGCGGCTACGATTACATACGAAGCCAACGGCGGATCGGGAGAAATGGATGTGACTTCCGGTACGGTTGGTGAGGATGTAACCATAAGTGCCTGCTCTTTTACGTACACGGACCACATTTTTTCATGTTGGAATACCGCTGCGGACGGTAGCGGCACTTCTTACAGCGCCGGCGCATCCCTGGAAATGCCGCAGGGCGGTCTGACCTTGTATGCCCGGTGGGAGGATACGGAAGAATCCTCAGACTATCGGCTGCTGGTCAATGGTGTCTCACTTCCCGTCGGGACAAGTGACGGGTGGTATCGCCTGTCATATGATGCCGACGCGACCTTCTCGGTAACGGTAGGGTCGGAAAGCTACACCAGCGGTATCAATGTGTATTACGCATCGAGCATGGATGCGCTTTCCTCTTCGACGACAAAGTGGACCTCTACGCCGGCAGTCGGAGAGTATTATCTGGCATTTAATATCCCGCTGGAGGCGATCGTGCCGGATCCCAGCACTTACAACTATAAGATCGCGGTAGTCGATACGGTGGCACCGACGGTAGAGTCCTTTACCGTATCCGGCGATCATCTGCTGGTAGAAGCTTATGATGAAGGCGCCGGCCTTGTGTCCTATGCGATCTCCACGGCAACTTCCAAAGAAGCAGTGGCAGAGAGTGACTGGGTCAGCGTCGGGAATGCACCGGTGACCGGTACGGACGGAATCAGTCTGGAAGAAGACTATAGTGATCTTGCGGCAGGCACCTACTATTTGTATGTACAGGATGCTTCCGGTAATATCGCCCGTTCCGGTGCGGTGGTCTATATCTCCGCATTATCGATCGAGGAGTATTATCAGGACAACGTCCTGACGACGTATCGCGAGAGTTTTGCGACCGTGGCAAGCGATCCTGCGGCATCGCTTCCGGAGACGAGTCGCACCAAATTTACCTTCGACGGCTACTATGACAATGCATCCTATAACGGTGATGTCCTGAGCGGCAGCATCGTAATTGCAAAAGGCACGGAGCAGACCGTCTATGCAAAATGGTCTCTGCAGGGCGTTTCTTTTACGACAGATCTGGATGCGTCTTATACCCGGACATATGACGGAGAGGATCTGACCTTATCCGTTGCCTTATCGGATACCTATGATGAACTGAGCTTTTCCTGGGAATACAGCGAAACGGAAGATGGCGAGTTTACGACATTAAGTGGGGGTGAAAACGGCAGCTATGCGCTGCGCAGCGTCTCGGAGAGCGGCTATTACAGGGCGGTTGCACAGATCACGGAGGACGGGGTCAGTGCACAGGCACGCTCTTCCACGGCGCATGTGACGATCAACAAGCGTCCGCTGTCCTTATCGATCGATGATCAGACGATTTCTTACCGCAGTGAGGCACCGGTTTATACGGTGAGCGCAGCCGCGGCTGATGCAACTTCCGGTCTGGTGGGAGAAGATACCTTAAGCACCGCACTGGGAGAACATTATGCGGCAAACCTCGTTTGCGATTACCGTAATGACGGCTCGGCAAACAGTGCGGCCGGCACTTATGAGATCACGGCGGGCGAAGGCTTTGCCTCGACCGATTATGAACTGACGGTCACGAGTGGTACCTTAACGGTAACGCCCATCGAATTATCGGATGCTTCCGATGTCACGGTGACCCTGGAGGCTGACAGCTTTACCTATACGGGCAGTGCGATCGAACCGGCAGTCACGGCAGTGAGTGTGACCTGTCAGGAAGAGACCGTTACCCTTTCGGAAGAGGACTATACGGTCAGCTATGCATCCAATGCAGCAGTGACCGATGCGGCACAGGTGATCCTGACCTTCCGCGGCAACTATACCGGCAGTTACAGCGGCAAGACCTTTGCCATTACCAAAGCAACTTATACGGTGCAGACGAGTATGTCTCTCAGCACCTGGAAATACGGCGATACGTCCGTAAGTGCAACCCCGTCTGTGGATGACTACAGAGGCGGCACGATCACGTATCACTATCTGGAAAAAGGAGACGAGGAAAGTTTTGAAGCGGCTGATACATCAGGTGCTTTAACAACCATGCCTACCGATGCGGGCACGTACTATGTCTGGGCAACGATCGGGGAAACGGCAAATTACAATGCGATCACGGCACTGCCTGCGGAGTTTACGATCGCACAGCGTGAGATCACGCTGACCAGTGCATCGCAGACCTGGACGTATGATGGCAATGCGCACACGGCCGGCACCTATGTGCAGAGCGGAGATGGCTTTGCGGAAGGGGAAGGCTTCCTGTCGGTTACGGTATCCGGCTCCGTCAAAAATGTGGCAGAGCCTGTGACCAATGCGATCACGTATACCTTATCAAGCGCGACGAATGCAGAGAACTATGCGATCACGCTGGCAGAAGGTACGTTGCGCGTAACGCAGGCGCCGCTTCCGCAGATCACATCACTTGCCTGGGGCAGCAGTGCGGGAACCCTGACATGGGTAGCGATCACCAGAGATGGACTTAATATCAACTATGAGATCCAGTTATATAAGGACGGCGAGATGCTTGGCGAGCCGCTGACCACCTCCGCAACGAGCCTGAGTGTCAAAGAGATCATTCGTGCCGATTCGATCGCGAACGGAGTTGGTGGCTACAGTGCGACCATTACCGCCAAGATCGCGGAAGATGACGCCGGGATGTATTTGAACTATACCGAAGGCACAGCATCAGCGCTCCTTGCGGAAAAGTACACCGCAAGAGTGGCACTGTCGCAAAACGGCGGAGATGAAGGCATTGCATCGTATGCATTTACCGGAGCCTCCCACAGAGAAGACGAAGATGATACGGTCACCTATCTGCTGCAGGGCGAGAGCGCCGTGGCAACGGTGACCTATGCAGACGGCTATGAAGCAGATACAGAGCTGCCGGCGATCCAGTATACCGCAGGATCGACGGGGCTTAGTTCGGATGCCTTTGTCGTGACGGATGAAGAGAGCGGTGCGGGCTATTACCGGATCCGCTTTGCTTCCGGCACGCTTTCCGCTGCCGTACAGAGCACTGTTGTGGTAAAGTCACTGGATTCCGCACCGGTCTGCGAGCTGTTTACGGGAACGCAGGCGGAGGATTATTCGTATGTCCGTGCACGTTTCATCATTACGGATGAACTCGGACTCTACGGCTATCAGATCGTCCCTTCGGTGGATGAGATCACCGACGATGGATGGACCGAGATCACACCGCTCAATGAAGTCAAAGAGTTCCAGACCTCTGTCGATCTGACGGCAGCAGGCGATTATTATCTTGTTTATAAAGATAACGGCGGGAATATCCGTTACTGTGAAACACCGGTGACGGTGTATGCTGTTTCGTTTGATAAAAATGCCGATGATGCGCAGGGTGAGATGGAGACCATCTATAAATTAAAGGGTGCGACGGTGGTCCTGCCGGCCAATACCTTTACCTATGCAGGATATGTTTTTACCAACTGGACCGGCAACGGGGCGATCCTGCCGGATGAAGCATCCTATGTGAAGGATGCGAATGTGACGTTATACGCCGGCTGGACCAACAAGAGATACAGCTACAGCGTTCATTATTATTACCAGACGTTCTCGTTAAACGAAGACGGGACGGTGGTCACGGATGAAGATGGCAATGTTGTCTTAAGTTACAGCGATACACCGGATAGCACCGAGACCTATTCCTGTGCCTACAATTATGAACTCAGTTACGATAACGAGGCGATCCGGAAAGATCGCGAAGGATATACCCTGACCGGGACACCGGAGATTTCAGGCACGTATGTATCACAGATCACGGTGACACAGGATGAGATGAGCCTGAATATCTACTATCAGCTGAACCGCTACCGGATGTCCTATACCTATACGGATTATGACGGCTCCTCAGCGAGTATCACGAAGTATTTCTATTACGGCGAGCCGTTTGTCGAAGTAGCGAAACCGAGTCATGTCGGTTACAGCTTTATCGGTTGGAACTACGGAGATGGCGGCGTTGCGCCGACGACGATGCCGGCCGGCAATGTAAGTGCAACCGGATCCTTTAAGGCCAATACCGCGTCCTATATCATCCGCTACTATTTCCAGAATCTGGATGCAAACAATGCAGACGGAAACTATCTGGCCTACAGCTTTGCTTTGGATAGCTCGCTCCAGGCGGAAGAAGTGATCAGTGCCGACTACGGGACGGCGATCCATGCGTATGTTTCTTCGACGGATGCCGCAACCGATGAGAGCACAAGTGCGAAGATCGTGACGGCACGTGAGATCACCGGCTTTACGCCGGCAGCGGTCGTGGTATCGTATGAAAGCTCCGATGCGATGACCGGCATCAGCGATGCGACGGCATTTGAGACCTTTGTGAATGATACCTCCGCGGATGCAGATACCACGCATGCAGTCTATTCTGCGATTACGGGAGATATCCCGGATGGTGTACAGAACGGTCCGACGTATGTATCGTTCTACTACACCAGAAACACCTATACCCTATCCATGGATGTCTATCAGGGCAACCGTGATCTGGGGATTCACTTATTCGGTTCCTATTATGACGGCACCGATGGCAAAGAGGACGATCAGGCCATTTGGACCTTCCCGTACGGATATATTTTCCCGGAGGAAGGCAATGACCTGTCCGCAGCATATTTTGAAACCTATGGGTATCTGAGCAAGGGCACGCAGACCTATGACAACGGGAAAGTGCATTCCGTTGCATGGACCGCGCGATGGCAGGGCGAAGTCACGGCAGATAAGTATTATCTGGCGGACTTTGTCGATTGGTCGACAGGCACAAGACCTGTGACCATGCCGGCCGGTAATGTCAAAGTCGTCCGTGAGTATGCGTCCAGAGAGCAGTCCAAATACCGGATCGAAGTGTATCTGGAGACGGTCAAAGAGACCGACCATGGGACTTACAAGAGCGATGATGCCGGGTACTACGAGCTGGAAACGACGGTGGAGCGCTACATCGAACCGGGCAAGACGGTAACGATCGCAGATTCCGGAGAAGCAAGCGATACGACCATTTTGGTTTCCAAACTGATGGAGAGCATCGAGTGCAAAGAGTATTATCAGCACGATCGCGTCGTAGAGGATGAAGTATTAAGCGGCGTGATCCTGGAAAACCAGTATGATAAAGACAATAATCTTGAAGAAGATTCGATGACTGTCTTAAAACTCTACATGTCCCGGAAATCGTATCCGGTGACCGTAAATTACTACCGGAGAGATTATGATGAGAGCGATGGATCGTATACCCAGACGAAACTGACCGGTTATACGTTGTCGCAGAAGTGGGGAACGTCCTACTTTATCGATTCGGAATATTATTACAGCGGTGAGGTGACATCGTCTGTACCGACGGGAAGTAACACCGATGATCCCAATGCACATACCTATCTGGGGAATGTCCAAAGCGCTGATGCAGTGGAGAATCTGGCGGATTTTGATACGCTGGGCTATGGTATTGCAAACTACTGGTATTACTATTCTCCGACGGCAACCACCGCCCTGAATATGGGCGGCTATGTCGGAGGACACGGGGATTATACCCAGTATGATGCTGACTATACCGTGGACAATGATCGCTATAAGAAGATCAAGGTCGGTACCGGTGCGGAGAGCAGCAGCACGCAGACGCATGCGGATATCTATTACCTGCAGCCGGTCGATACCAGGCATTATTTCCTCAAACTGACGTATCGCAAGTATGACAGTGAAACAGGGTTGCTGATCGGCGATACCCTGATGACCTATGATGATAACGGAACGACATATCAGGTATGCGTGGCCAACCGGTCGGATATTTTTGAAACGACAGACGGCGTAGAATCGCTGAGAAGTGAGTTTGAAGCAGTGCCGGTGACTTATAGCGGTGTGGATCTGGATGGAGCATCGGTGGAGGGGACTTTCTACCGGATCAAAAATGATACGCGTACAACGCCGCTGTTATTTGCCGCCATTGATTCCAATCCGTTCTATATCGGGAATCTGGCATCCTTTAACTATAACCGGGATGTTACAGCACATATCGGCCGGGAACTGTTTGATGCAGAAGACAATACCCCGGCAGCAAGTTACGGTACCGCAACGAAAGTTGCACACGGCGTGGAGCGTATCTCGACAGAAGGGTGCGAATATCCGATCGCCGGTGTTGGCGAAGGGACAGAAGATCTCTTTGAGACACAGCTTTGCTATTACTTTGATTTTGTCAAGGATTTTGCGATCACCTATTCCTATGACGGGAAAACAAACCGTATCGACTACGGACAGATCGTTACCGTAGATGCGGAAGATATCGGCTATGACAAGGATGGAAAGGCAGGCGGTATCGCAGTCTTTGATCCGGGCGAGGGCTATGAGATCGTCTGGTATAAAGATGCACTGCATACGGAAGTGGCGGATGATGATATTGAACTGACCGGTCCTGTGACACTCTACGGTGTACGATTTAACAAGCCGATCGAGAATCTGGATGTCGCATACTATCAGCTGCCGAACAGTACATCATACTATACCGGCAGTCTGGATGACCTGTATGCGGTCGAAGAGCCGATCACGATCAGCTATGCTTACAATTCCGCGACCGTTGTGGAAAAGAGCGGAACTTATACAAAATACTACAAGAGTCAATCGGAGCCGATCCTGTATGCATCGACCAGATCGCATTATGTGACGGCGTACAATGAGTTTAGTCTCCCTTATACAGACTATGTACTCTCCGGTTATGCTTATGATGAGAAGAATACCAACAATGTCCTGAGCGGTTTCTGCGGCTCGAGCGCGATCAAACTGCGAGCCTATTATGAGCGTACCTCTGCGACATTGACGGTTCGGAAAAACGATTCGGCCAATGCCAATGACGAGGTGACCACGCAGGTCAACGGGTCTGCCATTCAGGTGACCAATCCGCAAAAGCAGGGCTATACCCTGACCGGTTGGAAACTCTATGATAATACGGATACGGAGAATCCGACAGAACTGAGCACAGATGACTATGATCTGACTTTTGTCGCACCGACAGAGAGCAGTGTCGGATCTGTCACGTTCTCGATGCCAATCTGTCCGACGTTGCTGATCGCACAGTGGAGTCCTGCGGAGATCGATTTTGAGATCGTTCATTTGTATCAGGACAATTCCATGACCTATCAGCAGGATCTGCTCGACGCTGTCCGTGCGGGAGAAGAGACCGGGGAGAGTGTTGTCACGCAGACGAATGGAAGTGTGACCTATTATTATATCGATACGGCAGATGCCAATCATCTCTTTGCCGCGGTGGAGACACTCTCCGGTGTCAAATCCGAGGACGTGATCACAGTCAATGACCATAACCTTGCGGCTGCGATCGGAGACATGTTTACCTTCAGCACCGGTACGTATCAGCATGATGCGGACGATTCCAAGGCACTTTCGCTGACCGCAGAGGGGCAGAGCAGCTTTGCCGCCTATGTAGATGCGGAAGTAACGTATTACTATGAGCGTGAAAACTCGATCGTGATCGTGACGCAGGCGTACTGCAGCGACGGTGCTGCAGAGACCGGCCTGACCTTATCCGGCGCGGGAAGTTATTATTACGGGCAGGAAGTGACGCTGTATGCGACCATGCAGCCGACCGGATATACCTTCCGGGGATGGTATCTGGTCGCTTCCGCAGACGGTTTGACCGCTGCGCAGATTCAGGACCTTGAGAGCCTGATCACGGCGGCTGATGCGGGAGAAAGTGATGTGCTGACCAAGGTCAGCGATGCGACGCAGGTGAGTCTGGATGTTACCGCTTCCGGCAACTACATCGCCGTGACCACGGCAAGTGTGGCGCTGACACCGGAGATTGAGATCGAGATCAGCAGGGATCTGGAGACGGATCCGCTGTACTATAACTACGCATCGGATACCAGAAATCAGTTTAATGCAACCGTGAACTGGGGCGAGGGCGTAGATTCCGGTGCCAATAACATCAAGGCATACACCTGGTATTACTATGATGCAAGTGACCTGACGCAGGCACAGTTTGAGGCATTGGATATCGATGCGATCGATACTTCGGAGATGACTGAGATCGCAAATTCCAATACCAACACGTTTAATCTGCCGACCGGCTATGCGGCAGGCTATTATGTACTGCGCTGCGTGGCACAGATCGAGCGTAAAGATAACGGCAGGACCAGTCTGGCGGAAGGATCTTATCGTTTTGCAATCCTGCCGAATGAGGCGTACCTGGAGACCACGGCGCTCGAAGACCAAAGCTATACGGGATCGAGCTATACCTATACGGAGAACTGGATCTACACGCCGCAGGACTACACGATCTACTATAGTGAAAGTCCTTTTACCGTGGGAGAGGATGTGACGGATCGGCTTAACCTGGAAGATGGAAATGCGCAAAAAGCGGTGCTGACCAAACCGGAATACCGGGACGTTGTCGTCGATGATGTACACAATCCGATCGCCCATACCGTGTACTACTATGTGGAGAGCAGGGATCCCAATTATGCCTCCCTGACAGGCAGCTCCTCTGTGGAGATCCTGCCGGTCACGGTAACGGTAACGGCCAAAAAAGCATTTACCAAAATTTATGACGGAAGAGTCGAGGTACAGGGTAAGCCGGATGATACGCAAGCCGGCAGTGTGACCTATAAATACTCCGAAGCGGACGGTACGTATTCCGATTATTACCGTTTACAGTCCGGGATCGAAGCCGAAGGAGAAACCGCAGATCCGTATTATACGATCAACGGGATTCTCGCGGTCGACAGCGACAAGACGATGATGCTGAACTTTGATGCGGAATTTGACTATCCGCATGCAAGCGGCAGCGGTACACAGGAAGGTACGCTTGTGACGTTAACGAACCTTTGGGTACTTTCTTCCGATGCCGAATCAGGTCTGCATGAGGTTTATGAGAACTGGAACTATGTCTTCCCAAGCGGACAGACACTGCTGTTGTCCGGACAGATCAAACCTTATCCGCTAGAGATCAAATGGGTGCCGACCGAGGCGGACTATCAAAGCGAAGACGTTGAGAGCGCAACCTATGCGGCGTCTCAGTTTTACTATACCTACACAGGAAGTGAGCAGGCACCGCTGATCAAGATCGTCGGAGATACGTCCAGAATCCCGGATTCGACCGATGAGTTCAGTGTCTCTGTCAAAAACAAACAGACCAATGCCGGTACCTATCAGGCGATTCCGGAAGTAGAGGCAGCGGAGAATGCAACGTATTTCCCAACGGACTATACCTTTACGCTGGAGAATCAGACTTATAAGATCCTGCCGAGATCTCTGAGGGTCTCACCTGCGGATGTGACCAGGACCTATAACGCGACGGCGCAGACCATGCTCGATACGGCAGGGGAGTTCGTCTTTGAATCCAGGGAAAGCGAAAGCGATTCCTACAGCGCCTATACGCTGCCGGGCGGAGAGTATTATAGTGCGACAGCCTCCGCCGCCTATACCGATGCAGGCGTTTATGAAGGCATCACCACACAGACGCTGAGCATTTATACCTTAAACAACGGTGTCAGAAACGTCATCACCGATAACTATGTCGTGGAATACGGCACAGGCACACTGACCATTGAACCGTGTCCGGTGCAGATCGATGGCATCACCGGCGTGGACAAAGAGTACGACGGTACGGTGGATGCTGCGCTGGATCTAAGTCAGGCCCGGATCACACTGGCATCCGATGGCACAAGCAGTATCTATGCAGGAGATGCACTGACGCTGGAATGTGTCGGCACGCCGGGTGACTTTGCCTCGGCAAGTGTCGGAAATGACAAGACGGTCACCATTTACTATGTGACAGACGATCAGACAACGCGCGGCGTTGCCTTAAAAGCAGAGGGGGCTTACCAAAACTACAAGATCGATACCGAACGTAGCCAGAGCACAACCACGGCGAACATCTTGAAAAACGGAAAGATCAATATCTACCTGACAAGCGATGATACTGAGATCACTTACGGCGAGACGCTTCCGGCAAGCTTCTTTGACTATACATTTGATGAACTTGCATCGGGAGACAGTATCGATACGGATGTGATCAGAGCTGACGGGTATCCGAAATTCCGGATCATGAAGCAGGATGAAAGCGGCGCGTATGTCAATGCCGTTGCGGAGGACCACAGCTTTTCACAGAGCGATGACCTCTCCTTTATCGGGACGCTCGATGTCGGGACCTACGATATCTTCTTTGTAGAGAAAACCGATGAAGAGAGTACGGGGCACCACTTTGTCGAAGGCTTTAGCTCCGAGAAATACAACATCTGCTGGGATTACGAGCATCCGGTAACGATTACGGTAAACAAACGTAAGATCATGGTATCCGGCATCGATACGGCAGCTGAGATCACCAGGGAATATAACGGCGAAATCACCGTCCCGGATGAAGCCAAAGCACTCCTTGTGGGAGAGGGGGGCAGCCATGACTATTATGCATGGAGCAGCGTACCAAACATCAGTGCATCCGGCGTGCTGGTGGCAGATGCGGATAAGCTTGTAATCAGCGGCATCGAAGCTGTTTATAACAGCAAAGATGTGGCCACGGAAACAGATGGTGTCGTAAGCGGCGCGACGAAGATCAGTGTCTCTGAAGCGGTGCTTTCCGGCGAGGCAGCAGGCAATTATCAGCTGATCAACTCGACGTTTGATGTGCCTGCGGCGATCACGCCAAAGGAAGTCACCGTGACAGTCAACAATCAGACCACAACCTACGGAAGCGCGCAGGCGGCTTATGAATTTACGCTGGATGGCGAAATCGCTGCGGATACGGAAACGATCCTGGCGGGCTTTGCAGATGCAGCACAGACGACCATCGACTGTGACTACAGCGCGGTTGAGACGCCGGCAGAGGGCAAGAGCCACAACGCCGGATACTACGCGATGAACATCAATGCGCAGACGCATTATACCAATGCCAACTACAGCTTTACCTTCCCGACGGCGCAAGGCAATCAAGGCGATTCATACGGCCTGCTGACGGTGGAGAAGAAAACGTTGCATTATACGGCAAGCGATGAGACCATCAGCTACGGCGTGGAGAATCCGCCGACCATTTATGACGGTGCCTTTACCGAAGCAGACTTTGCCTACGGAGAGAGCATTGCAACGCAAAAAAATGCCGGCGAGAAGGCCAAAATCCTGGGGCAGGGCGTAGATGGCTCTGTACCGGTATATAGGGACAGCGCGCTTACGAGTACCGCGACAGATTATGTCGTGGAATTTACCTGTATGGATGGCGATCAGGCAGTCAGTGCCTCCTCCGTGGCAGGAGATTATGCAATTACCCCGGCCAATGTAGAGAGCCTCTATACACAGAACTATACCCTGGTTGCGGTAAACGGAACGCTGACGATCACCAAATTTTACTTACTGGTGAAGGGTGTTGAGATCGCTCCAAAGACGTATGACGGCACCAAGGTGGTAGATCCTGGGCAAATCGGACTGGATGCTGTCACCGTGACCTACTATGACGGCGCGCAGAAAAAAGAAAACATCTCTTATGAGGATCTACCGGAAGAGTATCAGGATTCCCTGGCCGTTTCGGCACAGTATCTTGACAAAAATGTCAGCGAAAGCGTGGATGTCGATCTATCGATCACGATCGTGGAAGGCTCTTATCTGGATGAACGTTATCAGATCCTGACGGCAGAGAATGCGCAGGAAGCTGCGCAGTACGATAAAGATTCGATCTTTACCGGGCAGGTGACACAGACGGGCACGACAGGAGAGATTACGGCGAAGCGCCTGACGCTGACGCCGGGGGATCTGACAATCGCGTATGCGACGAGTGTAACGGATGACATGATCGCAGTGACCGGAGACGGTTTTGTGACAGGCGAGAGCATAAGCGATATTCCGGACTATGCATTGGGGTATGAATTTCGCCCCGCATATACGGCAGGCTCCGATGTCGGCCCTTATACGATCGACATCAGTTCCACACAGCCGGGGAGCGGCGTACGGGGAAATTACGAAATCTGGTTTGCCTACGGGACAATGACCGTGACACAGGCAGCCTTCCCTGCACCGACCAATCTCAGCTGGAGCGGCGGCGTGCTGTCCTGGGATGCGGTAGCGAAGATCGGAAATGTCACTGTCGCAGGCTATGAACTGACCCTGGCCAAAGAAGGGATGCAGGATCCGATCACGACGATCGCCTGCCATGAAAGGACAAGTTATGATTTTACAAGTCTGATCCGGGAGAGCGGAGAAGGAACCTATACGGTTTCGATTCGCACCGTGGCAGATACTAAGAACAATACAGACTATCAAAACGTTGCACAGTATAGCGACAGTACCGCTTCCGCTGCCAAAAAG